>CAZAUU010000004.1:0-62325 GCA_964488405.1 uncultured Phocaeicola sp. | reverse complement strand
CAGATGGGCATGGCTCTGTGCGGTGCGGGATATGAAATAGTCCAGGTATTCAGTCGGACAGAGGTATCGGCTGGCACTTTGGCCCAAATCCTGCAGTGTCCCTACACGACTGACTTGAATGGCATTGTGCGGGATGCTGACCTGTATATAGTCGCTGTCAAGGATTTGGCTTTGGAGAAGGTGGCTCATGCAGTGGCACATTGCTGTCCGGAGGCCTTGTTTGTGCATACGGCAGGCAGCATGCCGATAGATGTTTGGAAGGGGAAGGCATTGCATTACGGTGTGCTCTATCCGATGCAGACATTCAGTAAACAGCGGAAGGTGGACTTCTCTATGGTGCCTTTTTTTGTAGAAGGGTCGGGGCGTGAGGAAATCGGTATCCTGAAATTATTGGCGGAACAGATAGGGGGGAAAGTGTACGAAGCTACTTCGGAACAACGGCGTTGTCTGCATGTTGCCGCCGTGTTTTCCTGTAATTTCACCAACCACATGTATGCTGTGGCTCATCATCTTTTAGAAGCTCACGGATTGCCTTTCGATGTGATGCTTCCGCTGATAGACGAGACGGCACGCAAGGTGCATGTCCTTTCTCCCGTGGAAGCACAGACCGGGCCGGCATGTCGGGACGACGGGAATGTCATGAGGCGGCATTTGGAAATGTTGGCGGACGAACCGCAACTGGCCGTGCTTTATCAGGAAATAAGCGGGAATATCCGGCGTTATGCCATAGAAAAGGAGGAAGAATAATGATAAATTACGATTTGACGAAGATACGTGCATTGGTTTTTGATGTGGATGGTGTGTTGAGTGCCGAAACCATTCCCTTGCATCCCGGAGGGGAACCGATGCGCACTGTGAACATCAAGGACGGCTATGCCTTGCAACTGGCCGTGAAATGCGGGTTGCATGTGGCGGTCATTACCGGGGGGTGTGCGGAGTCCACTCGCAAGCGTTACGAAGGTCTGGGTTTGAAGGACATTTACATGGGGGCGGCAATCAAGACGAAAGAGTATGCGGACTTTACGCAGAAATATGGCTTGAAGGGGGACGAGGTATTGTATATGGGTGATGATATCCCCGACTACGGTGTATTGCGCCTGGTGGGGTTGCCTTGTTGTCCGGCCGATGCCGCTCCGGAGATAAAGGCTGTCTGCACATACATTTCCCATCGTAACGGAGGATACGGATGCGTACGTGATGTGGTGGAACAGGTATTGCGTGCGCAAGGCAAATGGATGTCGCAAAAGGAAGCCTTCGGGTGGTGATTTTTTTGAATAAAATGCAGAAACAAATGTTGGAGAATTTGCAGAAATACAAAATCAAGCTGGCTTCCAATTCGCCGCGTCGGCGGGAATTATTGTCCGGTTTGGGAATTGATTACGAGGTCAAGGTGTTGCCGGACATCGATGAAACATATCCGCCTACACTGAGAGGCGAAGAAATACCGGTGTACATTGCCTGCAAAAAGGCGGATGCCTACCGGGAAAGCATGGCTGCCGATGAACTTATTATCACGGCGGATACCATTGTGTATGCAGGCGGGGAAGTATTAGGCAAGCCTGTAGACGAAGAGGATGCCTGCCGGATGTTGCGCAAGCTGTCCGGACAGACGCACCGGGTCATCACGGGGATGTGCCTCTCTTCTATTGGTTTCTGTAAGTCTTTCGCTTCGGTGACGGATGTAACCTTTGCCACGCTTGGGGATGATGAAATCCGTTATTATGTTTCCCGCTATCGTCCTTTCGACAAGGCAGGTGCATACGGCGTTCAAGAGTGGATAGGCTACATCGGGGTCACTGGCATAAATGGTTCGTTCTACAATGTCATGGGGCTTCCTGTCCAGCGGTTGTATCAGGAGCTCAGGCAGTTGGAGTGACTAATTTCTTACCGTCTGCAAAAGCGTTTCCCACCTTTTCGCCTATTTTCAGGTATTCGTTGTTGAACGGGTCGAAGATTATGGGGGCAGCCTTGGCAGTGTCTACTTTGCCATTCCCGTCAAGTACCCGTTCGTCTACGCTGACATTGACAATTTCCCCGCGCAGGATGCATGTGTCCGGATTGTAGTTTTTCAGTTTGCATTCCAGTGCGACTGGTAGTTCGTCTATCAGCGGGGCATCTACCAGTTCGGAGTGCGTGGCATGGAATCCTGCCCGGGCGAACTTGTCGGGAACATTGTTCCCCGATACGATACCCACGAAATCGCATTCTGTCACGTGGGCAACGTCTGCCATGCTCACGGTGAAGGCTCCGCGTTTCTGAATGTTTTTTACGGTTTTGTGTCCTGCGCTGAGGCACAAGGTGATTTCGTCCGATTCGCTGATTCCGCCCCATGCCGCGTTCATGGCATTGGGTGTCCCGTCTTCATCGTAGGTAGCGATGATAAATACGGCTTGTGGGTAGCAGAGCGGTTTGGCTCCGAAGTCCTTTCTCATAATTTTCGTTTATTTGTTTATGTTTTTGCTTTTCTATATCTCGTCTATTGGTTTGAGGCGGGGACTCTTTAACTGCTTGAACTGGCTGGGGGATAATCCTGTCACCATACGAAACTGTTGGCTAAGATGTGCCGTGCTGGAGTAGTGCAGTTTGTCGGCTATCTCGCCCACTGTCAGCTCACCTTCGAGCAGCAATTCTTTCGCCCGTTCCACTTTCTGGGCGATGCAATATTTCGCGATGCTGGTGCCGTATGCTTCAGCGAACAGTTTGCTCAACATGCTGTAATCGTGTCCGCACTGGCGGCTCACGTAGTCGGACAGTTTGGGCTTGTCTGGCATATCATCGTAATGCACGTAGCGGATAACGGCGGTACGAATCTGTTCGATAAGTTGCGTGCGTTTGTCATCTATCCATCCGAATCCGTAAGCTTCCAGTTCTTTGCGTATGGCGGAGGCAACCTCTTCAGGCAAGGGGCGGGAGAGGTGTACGCTGCCCAACTCGATGCACGATGGTTCGATGCCGTGCTGACGGAAGATACGGGTGACCACAAGGATGCACCGGCGGCAAACCATATTCTTGATGCAGACGATAGGCATGGGCAATTAAGTGAAAGTTACGTTTTATTGGGAACCACGGGGGAGTGCAAGGATTCTACACTTGCACACCCCCGTGTGTTTGGGTTTGTCAGATGTCATACAATTGGAGGCACATCAGCATACTTTGTGTGAACCGTTGCTGATGACCACATCGTACACTTTTGGGGAATGTCCGAATTTCTGCTTGAAGCGTTCCTTGGCGGTGGTGATGAAGGTTTCGTACAGTTCGTTTTTCACCAGGTTGATGGTGCATCCGCCAAACCCGCCTCCCATCACGCGCGAACCGGTTACGCCGCAATCGAAGGCGATGTCGTTCAGGTAGTCAAGCTCTTCGCAACTTACTTCGTACAACTGGCTCATGCCGTGGTGTGTTTCAAACATCTTTTCGCCCACCGTCTCGTAGTCATTGCGCTCTAAGGCGTCACACACATCGAGTACGCGTTGGATTTCCTCTATCACGTATTGGGCGCGTTTGTAATCTTCTTCGCTGATATCTGCTTTCACTTCATCCAGCATCTCTTTGTTGCAGTCGCGCAGGAATTCCGTATCGGGATGTTTTTTCTGTATAGCCGCCACGACATTCTCGCAGCTCTGGCGGCGTTTGTTGTAGGCGGAAGATGCCAGTTCGTGTTTTACCACCGAGTCGAGCAACACCAGCTTGTAGCCTTCCGGGCGGAACGGGTAGTAACGGTATTCCAGCGAGCGGCAGTCGAGGCGCATCAGGTGTCCTTCCTTCCCGAATACGGAAGCAAACTGGTCCATGATACCGCAGTTCACGCCGCAGTAATTGTGTTCGGTGGCCTGTCCCACTTTGGCAAGCTCGAACTTGTCTATCTTGCCCTCGCCGAACAATTCATTTAGTGCGTAGGCGAAAGTGGATTCGAGTGCCGCCGATGATGACATACCGGCACCCAGCGGAACATCACCCGCAAATGCCGTGTTGAACCCTTTCACTTCTACTCCACGTTTGATCATTTCGCGGCATACGCCGAAAATGTAGCGTGCCCAGCTTGCTTTGGGGGCGTCTTCTTCGTTCAGGCCGAATTCCACATAGTCTTTCATGTCGATGGAATAGGCGCATACCTTGTCTTTCCCGTTTGGCTTGATTTCGGCAGTGATGCCTTTGTCTACTGCGCCGGGGAATACGAACCCGCCGTTGTAATCGGTGTGTTCACCTATCAGGTTGATACGTCCGGGAGAAGTATAAATTGTTCCTGTAGTTCCATCAAAATGTTTGATGAAGCGGCTTCTTACAAAATCTATGTCCATGGTTTATAGAATTAATAGGTTAATAATCTTTCTTTACTGCTTCAGTCTACAGGGATGTCCTTGTTCACGTTCTTACATCCCATCAGTCCGTAGAACAGCAGGTATGCCAGCATGGCGATGATGAGCCAGTAGCTTGCCATGTAGCCTACCGAGTCGGAGATGACCTGCTGCAGCAGCGGGAAGATGCCTCCGCCCACCACCATCATCATGAAGATGCCTGATGCTTGCGCCGTGTATTTGCCCAAACCTTCTACGGCAAGGTTGAAGATACCGCCCCACATGATGGAGGTGCATAGGCCGCATAATACGAGGAACAGTGCACTGATTGGCACCTTTGGCGTGGCGAGCGATCCTTCGATGTCGGCTGTCGACAGGTTGGCGGCAGCCAGGTCCTCCTCGTATTTATGCAGGTCTGCCGGATTGGCCGTGATTTCGGCAACGGTCGTTGCCGAAACACCTGCCTCAGTCAGGATTTCCGAGGTTTTGGCTATCGGGTCGTACACCACTTTCGGAACGTTGATGCCCGTGCTTTTCGGTAGCAGGATGGCACATACGATGAGGAGGATGGCCACGCTCGACACGGTTACCAGCTGCGAACGGGTGGATACCTTGCCGCTGATGATGGTACTGGTAAGTCGTCCCACCAGCATCAGCAGCCAGTAGATGGCGGCAATAGCCCCACCGATGGCTGCCCCGTTGTACAAAATGCCAGCTCCTTTCGAGGTGGTATCGGCAAGGTAGAAGTTCAGTGTGCCGGGGATACCGATTTCAATACCCACGTACACGAAGATACCGAACACGCCCAGTACGGTGTGGCGGAAACTCCACGGGCTGTGGCTAAATTTTTCTTGCTTCACCTTTCCTTTCCGCAAGTGGGGCTCGGGGATGGTGACAAAGGAGATGACGATAAACGTGAAGATGAATACGCCCATGGCAATGAAAAGCAGCGGTGTCACGTCCGACATGGCGGTCTTCGGTGTCACGGTACCTATCAGTACACCCACAAAGAGCGGTGTCAGTGTACCCGACAGCGAGTTCAGCGCACCACCGGCCTGTATCAGCTGGTTGCCCTTGTTGCCGCCCCCGCCCAGCAGGTTCAGCATGGGGTTGACCACGGTGTTCAGCATGCATACGCAGAATCCGCAGATGAAGGCTCCTGCCAGGTAGATGACAAAGTTCAGCTTGATGCTGTAGGCACCCATGTCGATTACACTCACGTCTGCTCCTGCCAAGCTGGATATGTATTGGGTAAGCAGGCCGATGAATCCCACCGCCATGGCGATAAGGGCTGTTTTCTTGTAGCCGATTTTCACCAGCATGTTTCCTGCAGGGATACCCATAAACAGGTAGGCGAGGAAGTTCATCATGTTCCCCATCATGCCTAAGGTATTGGCACCCGCATATTGGTTTTTCCATATTGTGCCGAAAGGTGCGGCGAGGTTGGTGACAAAGGAAATCATTGCAAAGAGGAAAAACATCGTGATGATTGCGATGAGATTCCCGTTCTGTTTCTGTTGGCTCATGGTTTAAAGGTAAAATGGATATTAGGGTTAGTTATTCAGGGTTGTTTTCCCTCCGGAGCGGAGGCAGGACTCAGTCTTTTTCCACATCAAACGCGTATATTGTCGTTTGCCGGTAGGTCTCTCCCGGATTCAAGACAGCCGTGGGGAAGTGCCCTTTGTTCGGCGTGTCGGGGAAATGTTGTGCCTCAAAGCAGATGGCACTGCGTGCGGGGAACGTTGCCCCATGCCATCCGGCAAATCCGTTCAGCCAGTTGGCTGTGTACACCTGTACGCCCGGTTCGGTCGTATAAACCTTCAGCGAACGTCCGCTTTCCGGATCCACACACTTTGCGGCAAATTCAAGTGCACCTGCTTCCCGCTTGTTGAGCACATAGTTGTGGTCGTAGCCGTTGCCGTAGATTAATTGTTGGAAAGGTTCACCGATGCGGCTGCCCACCGCGTGGGGCGTGCGGAAGTCCATGGGCGTATCCGCTACTTTCAGTATTTCCCCTGTCGGGATCAGGGTTTCATCAACGGGGGTATAGAAATCGGCATTGAGGGTAAGCACATTGTTTTCCACGCCCGGTGTAGGGGAGGCCAAGCCTGCGAGGTTGAAAAATGCGTGGTGGGTGAGGTTGACGGGGGTAGGTTTGTCGGTGGTGGCGGTGTAGGCAATGATGAACTCATTCCGGTTGGTGAATGTATATTCTACCTTTATGTCAAGGTTGCCGGGGAATCCCTCTTCGCCGTCTTTCGAGAGGTAGTGAAGCACCAAACTCTGCTTACTGGTCTGTTCGGCATCCCATATGCGTGAGTGGAATCCGGTGGGACCGCCATGCAGTGAGTTGGGACCATTGTTGACGGCCAGCGTGTACTCTTTGCCGCCTGACATGAACTTGCCTTTGGCAATGCGGTTGCCGTAACGGCCTATTAGGGTACTCAGGAAAGGTTCGGGGCTGTGGATGACTCCGTCCAGCGTGTCATGCCCTTCCACCACGTTGGCAAGCTTCCCGTTGCGGTCCGGCACCATGATGGCCAGCAGGGCGCCCCCGTAATTAGTTACCGCCATTTCGGCTCCGTTATCATTCGTCAACAGGAACAGGTCGGTCTCTTTTCCGTCTATGGTACGCTGAAAGTCGCTCCGTTTCAAACCGCATAGGTTATTTTCATAAAAAAATGTGTCAATCATATATTATATGTCTTTTTGGTATGTCAGGTCGAAAATATATATGCAAATAAAGAGATTTTATTCAAGATACACAAACATTTTTGTTAATTTATTTGTCAAGGATAGCATGTAGAGAGCAGATCTGCCACGATGAAACTGCTTCCTCCCACGAATATGAAATCGCCTTCTTCGGCTGCCGCCAGAGCGGCTTCCATTGCTTTCCTGACGGTGGGGTATGCCTTTCCGTGCAGCCCATGGACAGCAGCAGCCCGGCACAGTTTGTCTGCCGGGAGGGCACGCTTTACGCCCGCTTGGGTGAAATAGTATACCGCCCCGTCCGGCAGCAGGGTGAGCATACTGTTGGTGTCTTTGTCGCCGGTCATGCCGATGACAATGTGCATTTGCCGGCAATGTTGCATCGATAGTTGTTTCGCGATGTATTGCATGCCTCCCGCGTTGTGTCCGGTATCGCATACAATCGTGACTGTCCCCGCAGGTTTGCACGACTGCTCCTGTGCATCCGTGCGACCGCCTCCGTAAGCATACGGGGCAGGCAGTGGAAGGCGTTGCCACCGCCCGCGTAATCCGGTCAGTCCGCAGACGTGGGCAAAACCGTTCCGCACATCGTGTCCGGAGAAGTTGTAGCCTGATTGCCGTAGTTGCCGCAATGCCGAAAGTAAGGTGGCCGTGTTCTTTTCCTGGCACAATCCGCCCAACTCGCCTTTCAGGTCGGGGTAATCTGCGGTCTGGTAGACGAAGCCGCCTTCCGGATTCGGAATTGCTTTTTGCACGGAGTATTCGTCTTCGGCAAATACGATGGGGGCATGCATGGCTGTCGCCCGCGCAAGGAATACGGGGCGTGTTTCGGGTGTGGTTTCGCCGATGACGACCGGTACGCCTTCTTTGATGATTCCTGCCTTTTCTGCGGCGATGGCTGCCGGCGTATCGCCCAGGAACTGCACGTGGTCGAGGCTGATGTTGGTAATGACCGAGAGGTCGGGACAGATGATATTGGTGCAGTCTAACCGTCCACCTAACCCCACTTCGATCACCGCTACGTCCACTTCACTCCGGGCGAAGTAGAGAAAGGCCATGGCGGTGGTCAGTTCGAAGAATGAGGGGTGGAGCGGTTCGAAGAAGTGCCGATGTTCTTCTACGAATGTGGTGACGAAATCTTCGTCCACCGGGATGCCGTTTACGCGGATGCGTTCGCGGAAATCAATCAGGTGGGGAGAGGTGTACAACCCCACGCGGTATCCTGCCGATTGGAGTATGGCAGCCAGCGTATGCGAGCAGGAACCTTTCCCGTTGGTCCCTCCCACATGGATGCTCCGGAAACGGAGGTGTGGGTGGCCGAAGTACGCATCGAGCGTGCAGGTGTTTTCCAGCCCTTCTTTGTAAGCGTCTTTACCCACTTGCTGGAAGAGTGGGGCACTTGTGTACAGATATTCCAGTGTTTCTTGATAATTCATCTTGTCTTTCATGTTTCAGCCTTCGGACGGATGCTTACCGCCGGGGGGAGCCGTTTTTCCACCCTTCCACGCCGATGCTGATGGAACTGCTTTCACCTATCTTGAAATTGACCATTCCGCCAAAACGGTCGGGGGTATATCCCGGCAACGGATACCACCCTGTGGTATGGTGGGGAATGAACGACTTATTGCCGTAGGCGTAGAGGCTGATACGGTCGGTGAGGCGGTAGGCGGCTACTGCGGCAAAGCCCACATTGCGGTAGTTCAGCACTCCCCAATCCAGGTGGGTGGCATACAGCCCGGCCGCTACGCTGAAACGGTCGTTCACGGGCATGGCGTACATGAAGGCGAAATCTTGTCCGAATCCCACTCCGGAAGGAGCATATTTGCTGGGGCTGAACGTGATGCTCAGTCCGATGGATGCGTTGAATCCGGGATGCAGTTCCCATGTGGCGTAACTGTAGCTGAAGGGGGTGATGCCGTACATGCCAAATGGGGCAGGCATATTGACTTCTATGGCAGGTACCTCCACCGCTACACCGATACTGTCTGCCTCCACAGGTGCTATGACGGGTTCTTCCGTGCTTGTGACGTAAGGGAGTGTTTCTTGTGCGCTTGCCGCCACGGGCGGAAGGCAAAGGGTTGCAAGTAATAAAAGTCCGTATCGCTTCATGCCAAAAATCCGTGTGTTAAAGTCGTCCGGACTCAAAGGTAGGAATATTTTGGGAGGTAATGCAGGGTATTAACGCAGATTAACGGAATGGAACAGGGGCGGGGTGCACATACAGCCACTTGCATGATGGCATTGCCGTGTGCGCCCCGCTGTTGTTAATCAAAAAGGCTCCGGAATTTCTTGAAGATTTTCTCTTTCAATGTCATGTTCGGCTGGAAACTTTCTGATTCTTTCCATTTCTCCAATGCCTGGCGTTCTTCTTTGGTCAGGTTCTCCGGGATGTAGACACTGACGTTCACCAGCAGGTCGCCCGTGCCGGTGGTATATCCGTAACTGTTGATTTGCGGCAATCCCTTACCGCGCAGGCGGAGCACTTTACCCGGTTGTGTGCCTGGTTCGATTTTGATTTTCGCCTTGCCTTCGAGGGTGGGTATTTCGGCGGTGCCGCCCAGTGCGGCGGTGGGCACACTCAGCAGCAGGTTGTATATCAGGTCGCATTCATCGCGCACCAGTTCAGGATGTTTTTCCTCTTCCACTATTACCAGCAGGTCGCCCGGCACACCGTTGTGTTTGCCTGCATTCCCTTTCCCGTTGATGGTCACCTGCATGCCTTCTGTCACACCTGCGGGTATCTTCACGTTCACCACTTCTTCACCGTAGATGATGCCCTCGCCCCCGCATTCCTTACACTTGTTCTTGATGATTTTGCCTTCTCCTCCACATTGCGGGCATACGGTTTGGGTCTGCATGATGCCGAAAATACTTTGCTGGGTGCGTGTCACGCTTCCGGTGCCGTGGCAGGTAGGACAAGTTTCCGCGCTTCCGCTGCCTTCTGCACCGCTTCCGTGGCAGTGTGGGCATTCTACATATTTTTTCAGTTTGAATTTCTTTTCCACTCCGGTGGATATCTCTTTCAGGGTGAGCTTCACCTTCACGCGCAGGTCGGATCCCCTGAACCGGCGTTGGCGTGCCTGCCCTCCGCCTCCGAACCCTCCGAATCCGCCTCGTCCGCCGAAGATGTCGCCGAACATTGAGAAGATGTCGTCCATCGACATGCCTTCTCCTCCGAATCCTCCGAATCCGCCTCCGGCTCCCCCTTCCATGCCGGCATGTCCGAACTGGTCGTAGCGGGCACGTTTTTGGGGATTGCTCAGTACTTCGTATGCTTCGGCAGCTTCCTTGAACTTGTCTTCAGCTTCCTTGTCGCCCGGATTACGGTCGGGGTGGTATTGAATCGCCTTCTTTCGGTATGCTTTCTTTATCTCTTCGGCTGAGGCGGACTTGTCTACGCCCAGCACTTCGTAATAGTCTCTCTTTGCCATGTCCCGGGTGTATTTGTCATTGCGCCACTACCACTTTTGCGTGGCGGATCACTTTGTCGTTCAGCTTGTATCCTGTCTGTATGCAGTCCAGCACCTTCCCTTTCTGCTTTTCGTCTTCCGCCGGTACGAGGGCGATTGCCTCGTGGAAGTCAGTATCGAAGTCCTTTCCCACCGGTTCCATTTTCTCCAGTCCTTCCTGCGCTAAGATTTTCTGGAATTTCTGCATGATAAGATCCACGCCTTGGTAAACGGCTTCTTTGTCGTCCGACTTCTGTATGTTCTGCAGTGCACGCTCCAGGTCATCCAGGATAGGTAGGATGGCACCGATGGTCTTTTCCGCACCGTTGCGGATAAGTTCGGCTTTTTCCTTCATCGTGCGCTTGCGGTAGTTGTCGAACTCTGCGGAGAGCCGCAGGTATTTGTCCTTCATTTCTTCTATGGTCTTGCGGGCAGTCTCCAGTTCTTCCTCCGCATGGGAAGTGTCGGCTTGCTCTGCGGCCTTGTCTTCCTGCGGTTTTTCGCTTGTGGCGGATTCGGCATTTTCATTGGTGGTCTGTGCCGTTTCCTCCTGTTGCTTCAATGTTTCTTCTTCGTTCTGATTTTCCATCGTCGTATATAATTTGTTGTTTCCCTTATCTTCTTGTCCCTGCAAAATCTGTGCCTGAATGCGGGGATAGGGAAAATTGGCGCAAAAGTAGTGAATTTTTGTCAGTCTGACAGGCTTTGTTCGCTCCGTATGCCTTTTTTTCCTATCTTTGCCGTCCGAATAGTATTAAAAAAAGGTATAAAAAGGAATGATTACAGTTTCAAACGTAGCCGTCCAGTTTGGTAAGAGAGTGTTGTATAAGGATGTGAACCTGAAGTTTACCAACGGGAACATTTATGGTATCATTGGTGCCAACGGTGCCGGAAAGTCCACCCTCCTGAAAGTGATTTCGGGAGAGATGGATCCTGTGAAGGGCAGTGTCACGTTAGGACCCGGCGAACGTCTTTCAGTGTTGGGGCAGGACCATTTCAAGTACGATTCGTGTACGGTGCTCGACACGGTGCTGATGGGGCATGCTGTGTTGTGGGATGTAATGAAGCAGCGCGAAATACTCTATGCGAAGTCCGACTTCACGGATGAGGACGGGATGAAAGCCGCCGAGCTGGAGGAAAAGTTCGCCGAATTGGAAGGTTGGAATGCTGAGAGTGATGCCGCCATCCTGTTGGACGGGCTGGGTATCAAGGAAGACAAGCATTTCATGCTGATGGGCGACCTGGGCGGGAAAGAAAAGGTGCGTGTCATGCTGGCACAGGCATTGTTCGGCAATCCCGACAACCTGTTGCTTGATGAACCTACCAACGACCTGGATATGGACACGGTGACATGGCTGGAAAACTACTTGGGCGATTATGAGCATACGGTAATCGTTGTGAGCCACGACCGCCATTTTCTTGATTCGGTCTGCACACATACGGTGGATATCGACTTTGGCAAGGTGAATCTCTTTGCCGGGAATTACAGCTTCTGGTACGAATCCAGCCAGTTGGCTTTGCGCCAGCAGCAGAACCAGAAGGCAAAAGCGGAAGAGAAACGCAAGGAACTGGAAGAGTTTATCCGCCGCTTTTCAGCCAATGTGGCAAAATCGAGGCAGACTACCAGCCGCAAGAAGATGTTGGAAAAATTGAATGTGGAGGAAATCAAGCCTTCTTCGCGCAAGTATCCGGGTATTATTTTCACGATGGACCGTGAGCCGGGCAACCAGATTTTGGAAGTATCCGGGCTGCGTGCCGAAACGGATGACGGGACACTCCTCTTCAACGATGTGAACTTTACCGTCGGGAAGGGCGACAAGATTGTTTTCCTGAGTCGCGACCCGCGTGCCATGACGGCATTGTTCGAAATCATTAACGGAAACCGCCGTGCACAGGCAGGGCATTACAACTGGGGGGTGACGATTACGACCGCCTACCTGCCACTTGACAATACCGCCTATTTCGACTGCGACTTGAATCTGGTGGAATGGCTGTCCCAGTATGGCGAAGGCAACGAAGTCTACATGAAAGGTTTTCTCGGGCGCATGCTTTTTTCGGGCGATGAGGTACTGAAGAAGGTGAATGTGCTTTCGGGTGGTGAAAAGATGCGTTGTATGATTGCCCGTATGCAGTTGCGCAATGCCAATTGCCTGATTCTGGATACACCCACCAACCACCTGGATTTGGAATCCATCCAGGCGTTCAACAACAACCTGAAGATTTACAAGGGCAACGTCCTTTTTGCCTCGCACGACCATGAATTCATTGAAACGGTGGCCAACCGCATCATCGAACTCACGCCGAAAGGCATCATCGACAAGATGATGGAATACGATGAATACATCACGTCCGATCATATCCGTGAGATACGCGCACGGATGTACGGCGACTGAATCAGTGTAGGAATTCGCCCCCGAACGAGAGGGGAAGCAAGCTCCTTACCCCTTGCAGGCAATAGATTTCTTTCTGGCCATAGAGCAGGATGCGCAGGGAAATGCCGAAGCGGTTTTCCGCTTCCAACAATACCTGGCGGCAGGAGCCACAGGGTGTAATGGGCATATCGGTAAATCCCATGTCGTTGCGGGCGGCGATTGCCAGTGTAGTCACGGGCTGGTCCGGATATTGCGAGTTGGCATAAAACAAGGTTGTCCGTTCGGCACACATACCTGAAGGGTATGCGGCGTTTTCCTGGTTCGAACCGGCCACGATGGTGCCATTGGCGAGTTTTGCCGCCGCCCCCACGCGAAAACGGGAATAGGGGGCATAACTTCCGGTGGTGGCTTCCTTTGCCCGATCCACCAGCATGCGGTCTTCCATGTCCAGTTCCTCGTATGTGCATGTATGCAAGAGGATTTCTATTTTTCTTTCTTTCATGTTCAGACAGGTTTGAATTTATGCAAATGAAAGAAAAAAAAGGGAGTTTTCCTAATTATATTCCACCCGAAACCTTATCTTTGTCACAATATTAACATCGGAATGCGATATGACGACAGTGATTCAGTGGTTGCTGGTGGTCGTGCTGTGGTGCAGTGCTGGCACCATGTGGGCACAGCAACGGAGCAAAGCATACGAAGATTATATCAAGAAATACCGCAGCATCGCGGTCGATGAGATGAAACATTACCACATTCCTGCCAGCATTACTCTGGCACAGGGGTTGCTGGAGTCGGGAGCGGGGAAAAGTAGTTTGGCACGCAAGTCGAACAACCATTTTGGTATCAAGTGCGGGAGTTCATGGGATGGTCCTTACGTCAGCTACGACGATGATGCTCCGGGCGAGTGCTTCCGTGCCTACAAGCATGTCCGCGATTCGTATCGCGACCATTCCAAGTTTCTCTACTCGGGGGCACGCTATGCTTTTCTGTTCCGTCTGAAAACCACCGACTATAAAGGCTGGGCAAATGGGTTGAAGAAGGCAGGATATGCCACCGACCCACGTTATGCCAGCCGACTGATTGACATCATCGAACTGTATGGTCTGGATCGTTACGACCGCAAGGGCGGGCTGAAACAGGCAAAAAAATATCCCAACCCGCACCAGCCTTATCTGGCAAATGGGATGATTTATATTGTAGCCAACCAGGGAGATACTTTCAAAAGCATCGGAGGTGAGTTTGATATCAGCAAGAAGAAGGTACGGAAATATAATGAGTTGCCAAAGGGATATCAGTTCCGTGGCGGGGAGATTGTCTATTTAGAAGAAAAACGCAAGAAGGCAACGAAAGAGCATATTTCCTATATCGTGAAGGAGGGAGACTCGATGTACGGTATATCGCAGATGTTCGGCATCAAACTGAAGCGTCTATACAAGCTGAACAAATTGAGTCCTGACGCTCCCGCGCCTGCCGTGGGCGACATCATTTGGTTACGGTGATCCCGGAGTCCGGCAGGGAGCGTCATGTATGTTTTATGCTAATCGTTATTCACTCCAGCCGGTCTCAGTGGAGAATTTGTGGTAAACCCTGATGGACCGGTTGGAGTGAATGTCCACCTTATTCCAGTTCCAGCGGGATTCCCCGGTAGAAATCCAGGATTTTGAAGCGGAAAAGGTAGTCGTATTTGGCCTGTAGCAGATCCGACACGGCACTCAGCCACGTGGTGCGCGATTCGTTGTATTCAGTGGCGGTGGCTTTCTCGTTGATGTATTTCCCTTTCATCAGTTCGAATGAGGCGTATGCCGCATCGGCGGCGGTATTGCTGCTCTCGTATTTGGCCTGTGCGTTCAGGGCGTTGTAATATGCCTGCTGTATCTCTTTGTACAGGTTTTTCTTGCTTTCCTCCAGTTGCCAGCCCAAAGTTGCTTGCTGGATGCGTGCTATCTTTACCTGGTTGCGTGTGGCGAACCGATTGAAAATGGGGATGCTGAGCGAGAATGCTATATACTGGCTGAAGTTGTCTTGCAACTGTGAGCCAAAACTTTGGTTTTCCAGCCCCGACACATTATAATAATTGGTGCTGATTCCCGCTCCGAGGCTGAGTTGGGGCCAATAGGCACTTTGGGCGATACGGATGCTTTTTTCTGCACCTTCCAACCGGTATTGCGCCGCCTTGATGCCCGGTTTTACCAGCAGGGCATCCGCATAAATTTCCGCAGGAGGGAGCAGGATGCCCAGCCGCATGATAAAGTCGGCATCGGGAATGGCTATCGCAAAACTGTCGGGTGAGGGAAGTTCCAGCAGTTGGCTCAGGTCGAGCAGTGCCAGCCGGTAGTCGTTGTCTGCCTGTACGGCCGACAGTTCGTCTTGCGCCAAGCGTGATTTGGCTTCGTACCATTCTGCTTCGGATGCTTTCCCGTTCTTGAAATATGCTTCGCGCTGGTCCAGCATTTCTTTGCTCAGTGCCACCTGTTCGTGTGCGATGCGGGCAAGTTCATTGTTGAACAGCACCTGCAGGTAATCGGATGCCACTTGAATGCTGATATCTTCTTTTGCTGCGTTCAGGTCTTCGATGGCGGCTTTCAGGTTCAGCTTGGAAAGGGCGATGTTGTTTGTGATTTGCAGTCCGGTGAAGAGGGGGATGGTGGTAGACAGGCTCAGCCCGGAACTCTGGGTGTTGATACTGCTGTACGTATTGTCTGCCTGAAGACTCCTGCCGAAGCTGAAAGAGTGTGAGGCACTTCCGCTCAGGTTGGGCAGGCGGCTGGACTTTGCCGTGCTGAGTTCTACTTTGGTCTGTTCGGCAGTAGCCTCTTGCTGTTTGATGGTCAGGTTGTTTTCAATGGCATGGTCGATACATCGTTTCAAAGTCCACGGCTGCTGGGCTTGCAGCGGCAGGCAGGCCATGGCGGCCAATAAGAATACATGCATAGGTTTCATAGTCCGTAGGGGTTTAGTTTTCGTTCTTTAGTCCGCGTACCAGTTCTCCGGCTTTCAATCCGGCTTTCACTTCGGTGTCGATGCCGTTGCTGATGCCGGTCTGGATTTGCCTCCGTTCGAACTTTTGTATCGGCACGCTGTCGGTCAGTACATATACAAAGGTGGAGTCTCCGCTGAATTCCACGGCAGTTTCAGGGATGGTCAGTGCACCTTTCACTTCCTGTAATACCATTTCGGCATTGGCGCTGTAGCCCGAACGTATGGTAATACTGTCGGGTACGCTGATTGCCGCCTTGATTTCAAACTGGTTGGCACCGTTGTTTTCCGTGCTTTTTGGCGAGATGTATTCCAATTGTGCATCGAACTTCATGTCCTGCAAGGCTCCTAAGGTGATTTTTACCGGAATGCCTTCGCTGATGCGCCCCACTTCCGTTTCGTCCACGTTGCCACGGAATATCAGGTCGCTCATGTCGGCCACGGTAGCGATGGTTGTGCCATCATTGAACGTGTTGCTCATGATGACCGAGTTGCCCACTTTGATAGGTACGTCCAGTATCAGTCCGTTGATGGTGGAACGGATCAGGGTGCTGCTGAAGGAGGCACTGTTTTGGGTGATTCCTTCTTTCACTATCTCCAGGTTGTCTTTTGCCGCCTGCAACTCTTCGCGTGCCTGTTGGGTGGTGAGCAGTGTCTGTTCGTACTCTTCGCTGCTTACTAATTTGTTTTTATACAGCTTTTCCATGCGTTCCAAGTCGATTTCAGCCTGTTTGCCGTTCATCTCGGCAAGGCGCACCCGGCTTTCAGCCGAGTTGAGTGTACCTAATTCGGGAATCACCTTCACCTTGGCGATGATTTCTCCCTGCTTGACATTTTGTCCCGCTTCCTTGTATACTTCGGCGATGATGCCCGATATCTGGGGCTTGATTTCCACTTCATCGCGAGGCTCGATTTTTCCTGTGGCCACGGTGGTTTGTACCACGTCTTTCGTCTCAGCTTTCAGTGTCTGGTAAGTCACCTTTTCGGGTTGTGATTTTTGGTAGAGGAACACGAATGTGCCGATGAATACAAGGGCAATGACTGCCAATACGGCTGTTTTCATAAACTTCTTCATATAACGTAGGTTTTTTTGATTATTCGTCTCTGATGGCATCAATCGGTTTTATCGACATGGCCCGGTAGGCGGGTGCCAGTCCTGCCAGCAGCCCAAGCAGTAGCAGGAGTGCACAGGCTCCTATGGCTTCGCGGAAGCTGATCAGGAAATGTGCGGGTGCATCGGGTTCGGAGGTGCCCATTTCCATGGCATGCAGGAGGAACACGGCCAGGGTGATGCCTGCCATTCCGGCAAGGATGGTCAGTACCATGCTTTCCGACAGTATCTGCCGGAGAATGTCGCTCGGACGTGCCCCGATAGCCCTGCGTATACCTATTTCCACTGTGCGCTCTTTCACGGTCACCATCATGATATTGCCTACACCGATGGCCCCTGCGAGCAATGTGCCCAGCCCTACCATCCAGCCCAATACACGGATGCCGGAGAACAGGTTGTCCATCATGCTGAACATCGCTTCCGCATTGACTTGGATAATGGCTTGGGTATCATCCGGATGGATATAATGCGCCTGTTTCACCACCTGTCCCACTTTTTTCTCCACGTCGCTGATGGTATATCCTTTTTTTGCCGTATAGCAGAGCACATGTACCTCTTGTCCGAAATTGTAGTTCTGTTGCATGGTGGTGAAGGGAATGGTGACAGAGGTTTCCTGATTGCCTTGTATTGAAATGTTTCCGGCAGTCATGTTGACCCCGACAACCTGGTAATAGATCCCGTTTATTTTAATGTATTTTCCGCAAGGGTTCCCTTTCCCCAGGAACAAAGACTCATAGATACGCTTTCCGATGACACATACCCTCCTCCGCTCTTTCATGTCCATGTCGTTCAGGAATCTGCCATAGATTATCAGCGGCTCTTCTATTTTGCCATAGTCGGGATAAAGCCCTTTCAGCGTCCCTGATATTTTCTGTTCATCATAAATGATGTCCACATTCCATTTTGCCAGATGCGGAGTGATGACGTCTATCCCCTCCACATTGCGGCGGATACGCTCCACATCCTTGTTCTCCAAGCTCCAGTAACGTCCCTGCTGGAATCCCTTGTACGTCTTGCTCGTTTTGTTGGCCCCCGTGAAGCCTGAGTTGGTGGCAAAACCTTCGAATCCGTGTGACAGCATCTGCTGCATGCCCTGTGCACCGCCCATCAGCACAATCAGCATGAAGATCCCCCAAAAGATCCCGAAAGCGGTCAGAAGGCTCCGCGTTTTATTACGGGTGATTGTAACCAGTATTTCTTCCCAAATGTCCAAATCAAACTGTTTCATGGTCAATCTGCTCTTAGTGCTTCTATCGGTCGTATCCTGACAGCTTTCCTGGCTGGAAAAAATCCGGCAACTGTCCCTGCGACAATCAATGTGAGTGTTGCCTGTATGGCAACGGATATGTCTACGGTGGGATTCTCGAAAAAGGTCATTGAGAAGATTCCGGCATCCATGGTCTGTTTTCCCGCCACGGCATTCATGTATTCCGTGGTCGCTATACCCGCCACCATGCCTATGTATCCGAAAAATGTGGTAATGGTGATGCTTTCGGCGATAATCAGCCATAGGATAGATGCCGGTTTGGCTCCCAATGCCTTGCGGATACCGAATTCGTGCGTACGTTCGCGTACGGTAATCAGCATGATGTTGCTTACTCCCACAATGCCGCTCAGCAACGTAAAGATGCCAATGACCCAGATGGCTATGTGCAGGATGCGGATGGCATTCTGCTGTTGCAGGTATTGGGTGAAGCGGTTCCATATCCAGATGGCACTGTTGTCGGTAGGGTCGAACTGCTTTTGCGCACCTATCACTTGCCGGTAGTCTGCTTCGAACGCATCGTTGGCAGCTACGTCGGCCAGTCCTTTGGTGGTAAAGGTGATATTGTTGATGCTGTCCCCTTTACTGTACACCGTCTGCAAGGTTGTGAAAGGAACCAATGCAGTGGGAGAGAAACTGTTCTGGTCTTTGTAAATGCCTACCACCCGGTAGACCACTCCGCTGGCGTTTAGGTATTTCCCAATGGGCTGCCCGTGGGGGAAAAGAATGCCTGCCGTCTTTTCGTGCAGGACGATGACTTTGCGCCGTTCCTGCATGTCGCGTCTGTTGATGAATCGTCCTTCCTTCAATTTCACGGCTTCCAGTTCCGGATAGTTCGGGAATACCCCGTTTATGCCGATGTTCAGGTTTTCCTTGCCGTAGGTAAGGGTCACATTGTCTATGCTCACGGTGGCCCCGGTGGCGATAATGTGGTCGGGGAATGCCATCGCACTGATTTTCCGGTCGCGGTTGTCGAGTGAGATGTTTCGTCCTTCCTGCATGCCTTTGTATGGCTTCGAGGTGTATCCCGGATAGATTTTCATGGAGTTCATCATCATGTCTTCCGATTGTCCTTCGAAAGCATGAATCAGCCCGTTGCCGGCACCCAGTAGGACAATCAACATGAAAATGCCCCATGCCACCGAAAAACCTGTCAGGGCGGTGCGCAGCTTGTTGCGCATGATTGTGCCGTAGATTTCTTGTATCAGATCAGTCATGGTACATCATTTCATATAACCGTTTTTACCGAATGGGGATGCATTGTGCCCGGTATTGTCTTCCACCCGTTCGATGATACCGTCTTTGATGTGGATGATTTTGTTGGTCCGGTTGGCTACTCCGCTTTCGTGTGTCACCACTACGATAGTAAGTCCTTCGTGTTCGTTCAGGTCTTTCAGGATGTTCATCACTTCCACTGATGTTTTGCTGTCTAATGCGCCTGTAGGTTCATCGGCAAGGATGATTTGGGGCTTTGAGATGAGGGCACGGGCTATGGCTACACGTTGTTTCTGTCCTCCCGAAAGTTCGTTGGGCATGTGGTGTGCCCATTCTTTCAGTCCCAGTTTGTCCAGGTATTCCAATGCCAGCCCGTTGCGTTTCTTGCGGTTGATTCCCTGGTAAAAAAGCGGGAGTGCCACGTTCTCCATGGCATTTTTGAATGAAATCAGATTGAATGACTGGAAGATGAAACCGATCATCCGGTTCCTGTATCTGGCTGCACGGGTTTCGCTCAGGTCTTTTATCAACACATTGTTCAGGTAGTATTCGCCTGTATCGTAATTGTCGAGGATTCCTAATATATTTAATAAGGTAGACTTTCCCGACCCCGATGCCCCCATGATGGAAACGAATTCTCCTTTTTCTATTCTCAGGTCGATGCCTTTCAGTACGTGGAGTGGTGCACCGTTATGGTATGTCTTGTTTATACCCTTCAATTGTATCATGTAAAATGTTCCGTTAGTCTGGATTTCTGCTTCTTAATTTTCAAGGAAACACAAAGTTACGAAAAATCGTATGACATTTTAAACAAATTAGTGGGAAAAAATTGCTACATTGTACCCGATTGTTTACTTTTGTCATTATAATTAACCTTTAAATGATTTAATGTCATGGCTATTAGCATGGAAAAATCTTACGTAGTAGGAATGGATATCGGTGGGACGAACACCGTATTCGGGATTGTTGATTCACGTGGAAACGTATTGGCTTCTGATTCAATCAAGACCCAACAATATGATGATGTAGATAATTATGTGGATGCTGTCTGCAAGAAGATGTCTCCTATGTTGCAGCAGTTCGGCGGTGCTGGCAACATAAAGGGACTTGGGATAGGCGCTCCGAACGGGAATTATTACAACGGAACGATAGAGTTTGCTCCCAATCTGCCATGGAAAGGAGTTATTCCTTTGGCTTCCAAGTTCGAAGGGCAGTTAGGCATTCCTACGGCATTGACCAATGATGCCAATGCGGCTGCCATTGGTGAAATGACTTACGGTGCTGCCCGTGGTATGAAAGACTTCATCATGATTACGTTAGGAACCGGTGTGGGCAGCGGCATCGTAATCAATGGGCAGCTGGTTTATGGGCACGATGGTTTTGCCGGCGAACTGGGACATGTCATTGTGAAAGAAGACGGACGTATCTGCGGATGTGGGCGCAAGGGATGTTTGGAAACATATTGTTCGGCTACGGGAGTTGCCCGTACGGCACGCGAGTTTCTTGTTGCCCGTTCCGAACCGAGTTTGTTGCGCAACATCTCCGTGGAAGAAATACAGTCGAAAGACGTGTACGATGCTGCCGTGAAGGGCGACAAGTTGGCGCAGGACATTTTCCAGTTTACGGGAAATGTTTTGGGACGTGCCTTGGCAAATTTCATTGCTTTTTCCAGCCCTGAAGCCATTATTCTTTTCGGTGGCTTGGCGAAATCGGGCGATTACATCATGAAGCCTATCCAGAAAGCCATGGATGACAATGTACTTGGGATCTTTAAGGGCAAGACCAAGATTCTCCTTTCCCAACTGAAGGATGCCGATGCCGCCGTGTTGGGAGCCAGTGCATTGGGCTGGGAGGCAAAAAAAGAAAATTAAAAGGCGGAGAAAAGTAAGTGGAAGAGGATGCGCCAAGAAGGTAGCATCCTCTTTTTTCGTGTGTATTTGTCTGTGATAACTTTACCGTAGTCTTGTATGGAAATTAGGGAGAAGCCGGTTATTTCCCGATGCGGAACCAGTCCACATCTACCCAACCGCCATCATTGGTGGTGATTGCAGGGCGGGTGCAAAATGTCCCCGCTTTAGCTCCAATCCATTTTCCTTCTTTTACTTGGAATTCTTTACCAAACGGCTGGAACTTCTTTCCGTCGTTACTGTAACTCAGGCGGCATTTTACCACAAGGTCATGTCCGCCTTCGCTTTCACGGATTTTTTCTCCGGTAGTTGTGATTTCGGCACGCAGGTAAACTTCGTCATATTTCCATGGCATGGAGGCGTTGACCGTTTCTGTTCCTCCACGGTCGGCTTTCAAGCATTCCACTTGCGAAAGGACAAGACCGTCTTCAGTGTTCTCCAAGACAATGCCTGCATAGTCCATGCCCATTATCACCAGTCCGGTACGTTCACCTTTGTACTTGTTTGTGGGTTTGAACTTTATCTTCATCGTTGCCTTGAAGTTGGGGGCAGGGAATTTTTGAAGAAGCATGTTGGGCACATCCCACAGGCTTTTGTAATTTTCGGTTACAGGGTAGGAGTAGAGGCGTAATACACCATGCTCTTGGTCGCAAAAGTACCATTTGTCATTGATGTTGGCATTCCATTGCCATTGCAATCCCAATTGGTTGGTGTTGAACTCATCGCTTTCTTGTGGAGTGCGGATAGGGTAGGTTTTTCCCACATCGGGTTTCTTGTAGGTTAGTACAGGTTCCCCACAACCGTCTCCATCCTTATCCTCTCCGATGACGGGCCAGTCATCCACCCATTTCATGGGTTGCAGATGTATGATTCGTCCTGCCGCTCCCACATCTTGGAAGTGTATGAACCAGTCTTCTCCCGTGGGTGTGTCTACCCATCCTCCTTGGTGGGGTCCGTTTATAGGAGTCCCTCCTTGTGCCAGTACGGTGCGCCATTCGTATGGCCCATATACGTTTTTCGAGCGTAATACGACTTGCCAGCCCGTAGGTACCCCACCTGCCGGATGGAAGATATAGTAGTATCCGTTGTGCTTATAGAATTTCGGCCCTTCGCATGTTTCATGCGTTTCATGACCGTCAAATATGATGCGTGAGGCGCTGATGCTCTTGGTTGCGTCGGCACTTAGTTCACATACGGCGATTACACTTTTTAGTCCCGCACGGCTGCCGGCGTATGCGTGGACGAGGTATACCCGTCCGTCATCATCCCATAGCGGGGAGGTGTCGATGATGCCTTTGCCTTCTTTTACCAATACGGGGTCCGTCCATGTACCTGTCACTTCTTTGGCTTTGGTCATGAATACCCCTTGGTCGGGGTCTCCCCAAAAGATGTAGAATTCCCCGTTATGGTGTCGGATACAGGGAGCCCACACCCGGTTGCCGTGTTGGGGAGCCGTGTCTGTCACGGGTGGTAATGCATAAGGTACGGCGGCACCGATAATACTCCAGTTTACCAAGTCTTTCGAATGGAGAATCTGTAAGCCCGGAAGGCATCCGAAACTGGATGCGGTGAGGTAATAATCATCGCCCACCCGGCAGACATCTGGGTCGGAATAGTCGGCATACAATATGGGATTCTTATACGTCCCGTTTCCTTGGTCGGCCACCCAGACTTCTGACACATAATTTTGAGCTTGCATGGCAGGAATCAGGCAACAGCCGAACAGCATGGATAATACGATTGGTTTCATGAGTGTGTCTTTTCTTTAAACGTTTATGGATGATTATTCTGTCACTCGGATTTTGATGGGTTGTTCCAAAGCCTGCTTCCATTCTTGCACATAGGCAAACCACTCTTCTTTGGTAGGATAACCGAAGGTCTCTTTGCATGAAGTGAACGATGTGTAATAACGGAAAGCATTTTGCCCAGGTGCGTTTACAGTATAGAGGAAATTTTCCTTGTCGGAGGTTTCTTCTACCACGTATTTTTTCGGGATATAGGTGGCAAGTCCTACGGTTTCTTTTTTATATTTCACGGTATCGTTTACCGGCCAGTCCGTTCCCCAGCTTGCTACCAGTCCTTCATGGTCGGAAAACATGTCTGCATGTCCTGTGATATTCTGTACACCGGTAGCGAACACTTCATCTGCCAGCGGGGCATCGAAGAGGACATCCACCTGTACATCTCGGTGTCCGGCATATAATATATAGCGGTTGGTCATGTTCAACTCTTTGCCTTGGTATTCCCAACCTTTTACTTCCGCATCGACTACGGTACGTACGGGACCCGATGATATGATACGTTGCCCGCGTATGGCAACAGGTTCTATCATGGTTGTTTCCGTTCCGTTCCATCCTCTCAAGGTGCCTGCGCCACAACTGTTGTTTACCTTGATTATGTCATCCCCGAAGCCTCGCTCCAGCTGTTCGTCGGTAGGGTAGAATTGGCTTTCTTCTATTTCCAACTGTTTGTTGAATTTCCCGTACAAGTCGGTCGTCTGTTTTTCGTTGAAGTAAATGCGGTATGCTACCAATTCGCTTTCGAAAGCAGCTCCGTGGTGTTGCTGTATGGTATAAGTATAGGCATTTCCGTCTGCGTAGATGGCATACCCTTTGGCATACTGGTCCTTCTTTGAGGTACGGAACAACATTTCGGCGAATACACGCGGAGTATATTGCTTGTCGCTCTTTTGGGAGGAAAGGGTGATGTCGAGTGTCTTTTCAGTCCCTGCAGGCAGGTTGATGACAAAAGCCAGTTCATCCGCGCGTGTGTCGCCGTCCATGTCATCTAATTGCGAAGAAATTTCTGTCGTCCCGTCGAATACAGTTGCCGACTTGACCGCAAATCCCGTTTGCAACGCATGCAGGTCGATGACGACCGGTTCATCGGTTTTTTCCGATTGCCATGGGTTTTCTATTGTTACTTGGATTTTCTTTTCTGTGGTTTGTGCAAAAACACCGGCACCTTCTGCTATCAGTACCAAACAAATGACAGGGAATGTTTTCATGATATCGGTAATTTAATGATAAACTGAGACGGTGTGCCAAAGCGGGGATCTCCCCTTGGCACACCTTCTTCTGTCGTATATTAAATATGATGAAATTCCGGTTTAGAATTGATAGGATTCGGCTTTATTACCAATTTTTTCATATTGCCTATCTCCTATGGTGATATTGGTCACTCCCATCATTTTCAGATTGTTCCCTCCTGTGAGAGTCGTTACTTTCACATTTTTCAATGTGGCATTTTCCGCACGGTTCAATGTCACCCCGTCTTTGGCATCCGAGATGATTACATTTTCAAGGTAAATATTCTTAATAGGCATTTCTGGGAGTCCGTTGAACAGGATGGCACGCCCTATATTTTTTGCCGTTACGTTCTTGATGAATATGTCGCGGAATGCTGGGGTTTCTTCGGTTACGGGCGGAACCGTTTCTTCCGTCGGGGCATCTATACCGTCACCTTCTCCCGGGGCATTTCCCCCGTAGAACAAATCAAAGATCAAGGCTTCATTCGGTATGTTGATCATGTTGATGTGGTTAATGTGGATATTCTCCACCACACCTCCGCGTCCGCGTGTGCTCTTAAACCGGAGTCCCACGTCCGTGCCCATAAAAGTGCAGTTGTCCACATAAATGTTCTTTACACCTCCTGACATTTCGCTTCCTACAACAAATCCACCGTGCCCGTGCAATACTACGTTGTTGCGGATAATCACATTTTGGCACGGTTCGCCCCTGAGGCGTCCGTTTTCATCTTTGCCCGATTTGATACAGATACCGTCATCGCCTGCGTCAAAGCTGCTGTTGAGCACCAGCACACGGTTGCAAGATTCTATGTCCAATGCGTCACCGTTTTGCGAGTACCACGGGTTGGATACACTGATATTATTGACAGTCAGGTCTTCACATGAGAGGGGATGCAGGCACCAGCTTGGAGAATTTTTGAAAGTGACGCCTTCGAGCATAACCTTTTTGCATTTGATGAGGCTTAGCAGAACCGGACGGAGCCAGTCGCGGATACTGTTCCACTCTTCATCAGTATTGATGCCTTCGGGCACGTTGAAATCCTTGCATGCCATGGCACCCTTGATAGAACCTTCGCTCGGATACCAGATTCTGCCTTTCTCATCGAGCACACCCCCTGATGCGACCAGCTTGTCCCATTGCGCCGCTGTCATCTTGCTCTTTTTGACGGGACGCCATGTGTCTCCATTGCCATCTATCACACCTTTGCCTGTAATGGCAATGTTTTCGGCTTCATTGGCTGAAATTGGCGATTGGCAACGGCGCGTTTCCAGTCCCTCGAATGAAGTTTGGATGATAGGATATTGTGTATGGTCTGCCGTAAACAGGATCAGTGCATTTTCTTCTAAGTGCAAGTTAATGTTGCTTTTTAATACAATCGGTCCGGTCAGCCAAAGCCCGGCAGGGACTTTCACCGTACCTCCACCTTTTTGGGATACGGCATCGATTGCTTTGGCAAATGCTTCTGTGTTCAGTGTAATTCCATCGGCAACAGCTCCAGCTTCTGTAATCGAGAAGGAATAATCTGGGAATACCGGTTGTTGCACCTTGTCCATTTGAAAGGGAAGGTCGCTATACACTTCGTCAGAAATAACAGATGATTCTGCCATTACCGGGGTTGCTACGCTCCACAAACAGGTTGCAGTTCCTATGGATAGAATCCATTGTCCAAATAAGTTAAATTTACTCATGCCTTTATTGTTTTTGGTTATTTCTATTTTCAGCGGCAAGTGTTTATTCGTCCGTAACAAAAAGTTTTTCTATTATTTTGGATTTCCTGTTACGATGAGAAACCTCTTGCCCGTTTTGTTTACAAAGTTAAACTATTTGCATTAGATTAATGTGAATATTTTGACCGAATAAGTGAAAAAAATGACTGATATATGTGCGGGCGGTTGCAAAAACGTTTTTGGACTATGTAATATATTCCTTTTACCCGGTAAAATTGTTCGGATTTTGCAATTAGTATCCGTAAAAAATACGATTAACGGAAATGTTTGGTATCTTTGTGCTGGATTTATAAATGAAAACGTATGAGTTATAATTTGTTGAAAGGGAAAAAAGGTATTGTCTTCGGTGCGTTGAACGCACAGTCCATTGCCTGGAAAGTGGCAGAAAAGGCTGTGGAGGAAGGCGCGACCATTACATTGTCCAATACTCCTGTTGCCGTGCGTATGGGGGAGATTTCGGCTTTGGCGGAAAAGTTAGGTTGTGAAATCATTCCGGCCGATGCCACGAGTGTGGAAGATCTGGAGAATGTGTTCAGGCGTTCGATGGAGATATTAGGCGGAAAGGTTGATTTCGTGTTGCATTCCATTGGTATGTCGCCCAACGTACGCAAGAAACGTACCTATGATAATTTGGATTACGACATGTTAAATAAGACCCTGGATATTTCAGCGGTATCGTTCCACAAAATGATCCAGAGTGCGAAGAAGCTGGGTGCCATCAATGAGTATGGATCAATTGTGGCGTTGAGTTACGTGGCTGCGCAACGTACTTTCTACGGTTACAATGATATGGCAGACGCGAAAGCGTTGCTGGAATCAATTGCACGCAGTTTCGGGTATATTTACGGGCGTGAGCACAATGTGCGCATTAACACTATTTCTCAGTCTCCTACCATGACGACTGCCGGGTCGGGAGTGAAAGGAATGGATAAGCTGCTCGACTTTGCCAACCGCATGTCTCCGTTAGGCAATGCTTCTGCAGACGAATGTGCGGACTATTGTATTGTGATGTTCTCTGACTTGACGCGGAAAGTGACCATGCAGAACCTGTATCACGATGGAGGGTTTTCAAGTGTGGGCATGAGCTTGCGTGCCATGGCCACTTACGAAAAGGGGTTGGACGAATACAAAGACGAAAACGGGAATATTGTCTACGGATAGACCATAACTGGATGAAACATTTTGTATTCATATTATTAGGTGTCATTGTCCTTGGAGGGTGCCGGTCGGACCTGCAGGGCAATGACGCTTTGTTTGATAGGGGTATAAAAGTGTTTCGTTACGACCGCCTGCAATACGAAGCGACTGCCATGAACAGCATTGCGGCCATTCAGAAGATGAACTTGGAATGCCCGCAGGCTACCCGTATTTTGATTGAGGATGTCCTGATGTTGGGGAGGGTAGATGAACCAAACATCAACGAACGCCTGTGCGCGTATTATGCGGACTCTGTCTTGTTTCGCCTCATGGAAGATGTGGAAGAAAAGTTCGGAGATATGGGTACATTGGAAAAACAATTGACGGACGGATTCAAGCGGTTGAAGGAAGAAGTGCCTTCCATACAGGTACCTGAGGTATATGCACAGATTTCGGCATTGAACCAGTCGGTTGTGGTGGGAGACAGTCTGTTGGGATTCAGTCTCGACAAATATATGGGGGAGGACTATCCCTTATACAAACGTTATTTTTATGCTTATCAGTGCCGTTCGATGAAACCCGAACGGATTCTTCCCGATTGTTTCACTTTTTATTTGATAAGTCGTTACCCGTTCGGGTGGCGGCAGGGACGCCGCTCGCTGTTTGATGTCATGATGTACCAAGGAAAAATCAACTGGATAGTGCGTAAGATATTGAATATGGAATCGGATGCGGACATGCTGGGTTATACAAGGGAAGAGGCCGGTTGGTGCAAGAAGAAAGGAAAGGCGTTATGGCAATGGATGGTCAAGCAGGGACATTTGTCGAGTACAGACCCCATGATTATCCGGGCATATACTCATCCTGACCCCAATATCGTACTGAGAGGGGAAGCCATTCCGCCTCTCATCGGTGTATGGATAGGCATGCAACTGACGGAAAAATACATGAAACAGCATCCGGAGATGACGGTGTCCTCTTTGCTGGAATGTGAGGACTTTGGCGAATTGACGTGGGAGTAATCTTTGCATTTATCCTAATTTTAGTATATCATAATGGATACAGCCTTGTATTTGTTGCCGGTTACATTGGGCGACACAGTAATAGAAAAAGTCCTTCCCTCTTATAATAGGGAGATTATTCGTCAAATTAAACATTTTATAGTGGAGGATGTACGGTCGGCACGCCGTTTCCTGAAAAAGCTGGATCGCGACATAGATATTGACGGACTGGTTTTTTATACGTTGAACAAACATACGCCGTCTGATGCGGTTACCGGTTATCTGGCTCCGCTGCGGGAAGGATATTCCATGGGTGTCATTTCTGAAGCAGGTTGTCCAGCTGTGGCCGATCCGGGGTCAGATGTGGTGGCTGTGGCTCAGCGTGAAAACTTGAAGGTGGTTCCGCTCGTAGGACCTTCTTCTATCATCCTTTCGGTGATGGGGGCTGGATTCAACGGGCAGAGCTTTGCTTTTCATGGTTATCTTCCGATAGATTCTGCCGAACGGGGTAAACGGCTGAAAGAATTGGAGCAACGGGCCTATAGTGAACACCAGACCCAACTGTTCATTGAAACACCTTACCGCAACAACAAAATGGCGGAAGACATCTTGAAAATCTGTCGCCCGCAAACAAGGCTCTGCATTGCGGCCAACCTTACTTGTGAAGGGGAGTATATCCACACGAAAACTATCCGTGAGTGGAAAGGAACATTGCCCGATTTGGCAAAAACACCTTGTATCTTTCTGATTTATAAATAATCAGGTGAGCGTTCCCTCGTAATTCGCTTCGATAGGTTTACCTGAAACCGACATGTTTTTCAGCATGATAAGAAGAGCGTACCAGCGGACCGCTTTCTACAGTAGCAAACCCTTTTCGTTCACCTGTTTCTTTGTAGATCCTGAATTGTTCAGGCGTGATGTAAGCGGCTACAGGATAATGTTTCCGGCTGGGTTGCAGGTATTGCCCGATAGTCAGTATCTTGCATCCGCAGGCAATCAGGTCGTCCATCGTCTGTTCCACTTCTTCGCTCATTTCTCCTAATCCCACCATGATACCTGATTTGGCAGTGATACCGCTTTCGGCTATTTGACGTATTACGTCCAGGCTTCGTTCGTATGTTGCCACGCTACGCACCAGCGGTGTGATGCGGCGTACGGTTTCCATGTTGTGCGATACTATATCTGGGTGTGTATCCGTGACAAGTCGGATACATTCTTTTCGCCCTTGGAAGTCGGGGATTAATGTTTCCAGTGTTGTTTTCGGGTTCAGTTCCTTAACGCACCTGATGGTTTTTGCCCAATGGGCTGCACCTAAATCGGGCAGGTCGTCACGGTCTACCGAAGTGATTACCGCATGATCCAGCCGCATGGCCTGAATGGACTCAGCTACCTGCCTTGGTTCTTCTGTGTCAAGCGGAAGTGGTTTACCACTTGGAGTATTGCAGAATTTGCACGACCGCGTACATGTTGCCCCGCCTATCATGAATGTTGCCGTGCCTTTTCCCCAGCACTCCCCTAAGTTGGGGCACCGCCCGCTACTGCAAATGGTGTGTAGCTTGTGTGTATCCACAATCCGTTTGGTGTCGGCATAGCGGGCATTGGTGCCGATTTGTATTTTAAGCCATTCCGGTTTTCTTATGTGTTCCATATGTGGAGTACCTATGTTACTTGTTAATCACAGGTTTTCCATGAAAAAATCTGCCATGCGCTTCATCAAGTGTGTGCGCGTGTTCCCTCCTGATATGCTGTGGTTACGGTTGGTGTATACTTGCATGTCGAATGGAATGCCTGCCTGTACCAATGCTTCACTGTATTCGGCACAGTTCTGGTAATGCACGTTGTCGTCCGCTGTACCATGTATCAGCAGCAAGGCTCCGTGCAGTTTCGGTGCACGCAGGATGGCTGAACCGGCTTGGTATCCATCACCGTTTTCTTTAGGGGTACGCATGAAACGTTCGGTATATATCGTGTCGTAGAAATGCCAGTCGCTCGGTGCGGCTATGGCTATGCCAGCCTTGAATACCGGAGTACCTTCACTCATGGACATCAGTGTGTTATATCCTCCATAGCTCCATCCCCAGATGCCTATTCGGGTGGCATCTACGTAAGGCAGGGAACCCAAATATTTTGCTGTTTCCATTTGGTCGTGCGACTCCTTCACACCGAGGAAAAGGTAAGTGCATTTTTCGAATGTGGATCCACGTCCGCCTGTCCCGCGTCCGTCCACACAGACGGTGATGTATCCACGGTCAGCCATGTATGCCTCGAATAGACCTCCGTCGCTAAATCCCCCGATGTTCCATTCGTCTAAAACCTCTTGTGAACCTGGGCCGCTGTACTGGTACAAGATGACAGGATATTTCTTCTCCGGGTCGAAATCGGCTGGCTTTAGCATCCAGCCGTTCAGATCCGTTCCTTCGGTTGTGCGGAAGGTGAAGAACTCTTTTTGGGGCATGCCCAATGCCACCAGTTGCCGGCCTAATGGGGCATTATCGAGCAATGTGGCCAATTCTTTTCCCTTGTTGTCATTGACAGTAATCAGGGGAGGAGTGTTCATGTCGGAGTAAGTATTGATATAATAGGACAGGTTGACGCTGAATATTGCATGGTTGGTTCCCGTCCGTTTGGAGAGTTTGGTCTTCTTTCCTTTGCGGTCTATTTTATAGACAGCGGTTTTCAGAGGACTTTCCTCATTACTGGTATAGTAGAACAAGTCGTTCTTTTGGTCCCAGCCCAAGAAATCTTTTACTTCATATTCGCCTTGGGTGATTTGCTTCACCAGGTTACCGCCGATAGTGTAGAGGTAGAGATGGTTGTACCCATCGCGTTCGCTCATCATCACGATATTTTCCGGATAGAAACGGATGTCGGCATATTCTTGTTCTTTTATGTACTGTTCCGATTCATCTCGGATAATGCTTTTGCAGACACAGCTTCGTGGATTGGCCATATATACGTTAAAACGGCTTTGGTGCCTATTCAAGGTCATGATGGCAAGTTTTTCCGGATCGGAAGTGAATTTGATACGTGGGATATAGCCATCTGTGTCCAAAGGGAGATCCATTTGTCGGGTCACATGGCTTTTGATGTCGTAGGTATGCACGCTCACCTTCGAGTTTTTCTCGCCTGACTTCGGATATTTGTAAGTATAGGCACCCGGATAAGTGGCGTATGCCGCACGTTCGGGAGCCATACCTTTGTACCATGGGAAGCTGAACATCGGCACTTCGCTTTCATCAAAGCGGATATAAGCTATCATTTTGCTGTCGGCACTGAAGTCGAAAGCGCGGGAAAAGCTGAACTCTTCTTCGTACACCCAGTCGGGAATGCCGTTCAATACTTTATTGTATTCCCCGTCTTGGGTTACCTGCGATTCGCTGTTGCCAAAAAGCAGTTTCACCAAGAAAATATTGTTTTCGCGGACGAAGGCTATTTGGAATCCGTCAGGCGAGAATAAAGGCACTTGTTGGGGACCGTTCTTCGAGAGAGGTTCCATAAGGTTGTTCTTTACGTTATATATGTAGTATTCCGCCGTAAATGAATGTCGGTAGATAGGTTTCGTTTCGGTTTGTATTAGAATCAGCTTTTCGTCGGGCGACATAATGTAACCATCAAATTCCTTTACAGGGCATTCCCGGGCGGTGGATACATCGAAAATGGTTTCTACTTCCTCTCCGGTTTTGAAGGCGTATTTCACAATACGTTTCCGGTCGGCACTGATTTGTGTATAATGTTCGCCGTCTAACATCGGTTTGATACCACGGATGTTTTGCGGGCGGTATGTGCCGTTTGCCACGTCTTGCAATGTGATACCTTGTTGTGCGGGCAGGCAGATGAAAGTGGCTAATAGGCAACCTAATACGAGTAGTCTTTTCATTGTAGTCATTTTTATTATTGTAGTTTCCGCAAAGTTAGATATAAATCACGATTTATATGCCAGTGCGATAAGAAAAAGTTAAGCCTATCCCTTTTTTATGGCATGTAGGTTCTGGCGTGAAAATCCTTATTTTTCATTTTACTTTTTGCAGTGTCTTTTATAACATTGAATGCCGGTGCCCAGGAAGAAGACAAGAACTTGTTCAACCATCTTGCGGTGGGTGTAAACGTTGGTACCCCGGGTATAGGCTTCGATGTGGCGGCTCCTGTCGGAAACTATGTGCAGGTCCGTGCCGGTGTGTCTTTCATGCCTTCGATAAGTTTCGGTACAGATCTTGATATTAATGATGTACCGCAAGTCACAGGGTATGATATACCGGAAACCGTGGAGATAGAGGCAAAGGTGGGCTTCACCAACGGCAAGGTGCTGTTTGACGTGTTCCCGTTCAAACGCAGCTCGTTTCATGTTACGGCGGGTGCTTACTTCGGCTCGTCAACGGTTATCAAGGCTTATAACAAGGAGGATGGGCTTAAGGGCATAACAGATTACAACAATGCCAATCCGGACAACAGGATAGGTTATGAATTGGGTGACTATCTGTTGACACCTGACGATAACGGCAACATCAATGCCAAAATAAGCACCGCTTCTTTCAAGCCCTATGTCGGCTTGGGCTTTGGCCGGGCTGTGCCCAAGAAACGTGTAGGCTTCATGTTCGAGGCCGGTGTCATGTTTTGGGGATCGCCCAAACTGTATTGTAACGATGACCGCCTTACCAGTGAAGACCTTGGCAGCGATGGCGGTGACCTGATGAAGACACTCAGTAAAATTACCGTTTATCCGGTGATAAATTTTCGCATCTGCGGCAGGATATTCTGACATTCCGTATCGGGATATGTCGTGCGGGACACCGGCAGGCCGATTTCTTCGGCTTGCCGGTGTTTTTTCGTTTTTTTGCCTATCTTTGTCTCCATGCTTGATTGCGGACGATGGGAATATTCCGGCTGGTGATATGGATAGGGGCTGTGTGGCTTTTCGGACAGGCAACGGCACATGCGCAGCGGCAAGTCGTAGCGGGACGGATTGTGCTTTCCGACGGGACGGAAAGCGGGGAACCCCTGCCTGGTGCCGGCGTGGCGGTATTGCGCTTGCCCGACTCGTTGCAGGTAGAAAGTGTTTCTACCGGTGGGGAGGGATGTTTCCTGCTGGGCTATGGGAGACGAAAGCAGACAGCGTATGTGCTGAAGGCGGTCTTTACGGGATGTGCCCCGTTGCTGTGGAAGCTGGAAGGAGATGCCGACACGTTGCGTATGGGTACGCTGGTGATGCGCGACGGGGGTCACCGCTTGTCGGAAGTAGTGGTTACGGCTCCGGCCCCGCCGGTGGAACAGAAGGGGGATACCACTATATATAATGTGTCGGCGTATCCTATGCCCGAAGGTTCGTATCTGGAAGCTCTGCTGCGGCGCATACCGGGATTATCGTACGACCCGAAGGACCATTCCATGAAATTCAACGGCTATGAAATCCGGGAAATCATGCTCAACGGGAAGGACTTCTTCAAGGGCAACCGTGATGTGGTAATCGAAAACCTGCCTGTCCGGTTTGTCAGCCAGCTGAAGGTGTACGACAAACCGAGCGAGCAGGAACGGATTACGGGGATGAAATCGGCCGAGAAACATTATGTGCTTGATCTGAAGACCAAACAGGAATTTGACGGTTCCCTGCTTGCCAATGCGGAAAGCGGTTATGGGACGCACAAACGGCGCGACCTGGGTGCGCAGGTGATGCGTTTTAAGGGAAATGGCGACAATTTCATGCTCAATGCGCGGTCAACGAACCGGAATTTTACCGGAACGGACGAGGACAACATCTCGAATAACCTCAGTGCCAATGTGACGAAGAAGCTGAAAGACGGTTTTTACCTGTCGGGCAACATCGGTTACCAATATACCCGTGACGGAGGCCAGTCGGGCAGCTATACCGAGCAGTATTTGAGCAGCGGCAACCAGTACGGGCTTTCAGAAGACAGCCGGATGGGGAAAAACCGGAGTGTAAACGGGAACCTCCAGGTGAATTGGGAGGCAGGCAAGAATACCGCATTGGTGTTTTCGGCATCAGGAGGATACAGCTATGGCAGTAACCGCAGTGAGAGCCGGAGCGCCACTTTCAGCGCACGTCCCGATGCCGACACGAAGCATCCTTTCGCCCATGTGGAACAGATTGATTCCACCACGTGGATCAATGATATCCGGCAGCAGCAGGTATCATCTCCGAAACGTGGAAATTACGGGTTGCGGATAGAGGTCGTGCAGAAAGTGGGTGAAAAAGGAAATTTCCTGAGCCTTGAAGCGGAACATACGCAGCAGTACGACCGGCAGGACAGCTATACGGTTTCTTCCATCGACTATTTTTGTTTAGAAAATGCAGCAGGAGAAGACTCCCTTTATTACCAGAACCGGTACAGCCACACCTCGCAGGGCAGCCGGAACGAGGTGGTGCGCCTGTCGTACACACACAAGCTGGGCGGGAAATCGCGGGTACAATTGTCGTACGCCTTGGAGGATGAGTACGAAAAACTGGACGGGGCTGCTTTCGACTTGTCCCGCTTTGCCGGGGAGAACCTGTCGCCCGGCATTTTGCCTGCCGGATACGAGGAAGGGGAAATAGACAGCCTGCATACGCGGAGCCACAGCCATACATTGGGACAGGAAATCGCGTTGCGTTACAATTACAGTGGTGAAGTATGGGGAGTGGTGGCAAGCGTGGGTGCAAAACCCCAGCGGCGTTCCATCAGTCGGCATACGGGCGGGAACCGTGCCGACACAGTGGCCTGTTCCACTGAGTGGCGTTCACAGATGAGCCTTTCATACCAGAAGGATGGCACTTACATGGTGCTGACTTACAGCGGTCATACCTCACAGCCCCGGCTGGAGGACATGGTGGCTCCCACCGACTACAGTTCGCCCCTCTACATCCGCCGCAGCAATCCCCGCTTGCGCCCGTCGTACACGCATTCGGTGCATGCCGTGTTCAACGACTTCAAACGGGGCGTGTCGGCTTCGTTGTCGTGGAATCAGACGCTCAATTCGGTCACCCGCGCCACCTATTACGATACCAGCACAGGCGGACGGGAAACGGTGCCGGTCAACATCAACGGCAACTGGGGCATCATGGGAAACGGGCATTACGACAAGCACATCAGCCGGTTCCGCTTCACGTTGAACGGGGCAGGTGCGTACAACCGCAACGTGAGCCTGGTAAGCGAAAGCGGGTCGGATGACGAGAGCAGCCGAAGCGTGACGGGAACCACCTCGCTGAACAGCAATTTCCGGCTAACCTATCTCCCGCCGTGGGGGAACATCGACCTGACGGGCGCATGGACCTTCTACCAATCGAAAAATTCCCTGCAAAACCGCAACACCTACACGAGAAACTACACTTGTGGCATAGAAAGTTCTGTGGATTTGCCCTTGGACCTCGCATTCACCACCGATGCGGGCTACACCTTCCGGAGCGGGACAGGCATGGGCGGCGATGACAACAACGAACTGCTGTGGAACCTCAAGGTGTCGTGGAAATTCCTGAAAGGGAAGCGTGCCGCGCTGTCCGCCTATTGGTCGGACATTTTGGGGCAGCGTAAGAGTTTCATGCGTTATGCCGGCGCCACAGGCTTCAGCGAGCGTTACGAAGACCAGCTGAGGGGATACGTGATGTTTTCGTTTTCATACCGTTTCGAAAAAATGCAGTAGGCGGGCGCCTTCCCGGCTTGTCTGTCCGGTCTCCGTTAAAAATAACGGGATGTCCATAATACTGTATGATGTTTCAGAAAAATTCATATCTTTGCATACGGATACGGCAAGTTTGCCGTGCATTAAAATTCTGACAAATTAAAGATGGGCAAAGTATTAATTATCGGTGCAGGCGGTGTAGGTACCGTGGTTGCACACAAGGTGGCTCAGCATCCTGAAGTGTTTACCGAGGTGATGATAGCAAGCCGCACGCAGTCGAAATGCGATGAAATCGTGAAGGCAATCGGCAATCCCGACATCAGGACCGCCAGGGTGGATGCCGATAACGTGGACGAACTGGTGGCTTTATTCAATGGCTTCAAGCCCGAAATCGTTATTAACGTGGCACTCCCTTACCAGGACCTGTCCATTATGGAAGCATGCCTGAAGGCGGGGGTAAATTATATAGACACGGCAAATTACGAGCCGAAAGATGAGGCCCATTTCGAATACAGCTGGCAGTGGGCTTACAAGCAACGTTTCGAGGAAGCAGGGCTGACGGCGATTTTGGGTTGCGGCTTCGACCCCGGGGTAAGCGGTATCTATACGGCTTATGCGGCGAAGCACCATTTCGATGAAATCCATTACCTCGATATCGTGGACTGCAATGCAGGAAACCATCATAAGGCTTTTGCCACCAACTTCAACCCGGAAATCAATATCCGCGAGATTACACAGAACGGGCGTTATTACGAAGATGGCAAATGGGTGACCACCAAGCCGTTGGAAATCCATAAGCCACTGACCTATCCCCGTATCGGCCCGCGTGAGTCTTATCTGCTGTATCACGAGGAACTGGAGTCGCTGGTGAAAAACTTCCCTACCATCAGGCGTGCGCGTTTCTGGATGACCTTCGGGCAGGAGTACCTTACCCATCTTCGCGTGATACAGAACATCGGTATGGCAGACATCAAGCCTGTCCTCTATAACGGCATGGAGATTGTCCCGCTCCAGTTCCTGAAAGCCGTGTTGCCCAATCCGCAGGATTTGGGCGAGAATTACGAAGGAGAAACCTCCATCGGTTGCCGCATCCGGGGCATCAAGGACGGAAAGGAGCGCACCTATTACGTTTACAACAACTGTTCGCACCAGGATGCATATAAGGAAACGGGCATGCAGGGGGTAAGTTACACGACGGGCGTCCCGGCGATGATTGGTGCCATGATGTTCCTGAAAGGCTTGTGGAAGCGTCCGGGGGTGTGGAACGTGGAAGATTTTGACCCAGACCCGTTCATGGAGGCTCTGAACTGCTATGGTCTGCCGTGGCACGAAGTGTTTGATGGGGATTTGGAATTGTAAGGGATTTAGATTAAAATCTTTGTATCATGAAAGTAGGAGACAAGGCTCCCGATGTCCTGGGCGTGGACCAGGACGGGAAAGAGATACGCATGGACGATTATAAGGGACGGAAGGTGGTGCTTTATTTTTACCCGAAAGACATGACATCGGGGTGTACGGCGCAAGCATGCAACCTGCGTGACCACTATGCCGAGTTGCGCGATGCCGGTTATGAGGTGGTCGGGGCAAGTGTCGACAGCGTGGAGTCCCACCGGAAGTTCATCGAGAAGAATCAGCTGCCTTTTACGCTGGTCGCAGATACGGACCATGCGCTGGTGGAGGCTTTTGGCGTGTGGGGTGAAAAGTCGATGTATGGTCGCAAGTATATGGGCACGTTCCGCACCACCTTTATTATTAATGAAGACGGGATTATCGAACGGATTATTTCTCCTAAGGAGGTAAAGACGAAAGATCATGCCGCACAGATATTGAAGTAAAAAATCAAAAGATTATGGCAAAGAAGGACGAATTGGCATTTGAAGGCGGAGTGGAAGGTGTAGCTCCCCAACCGAATAATAGCGAGAAACTGAAAGCACTGCAGGCGGCAATGGACAAGATCGAGAAAAGCTTCGGCAAAGGCTCGATCATGAAGATGGGCAATGATCACGTGGAAGGAGTGGAAGTCATCCCCACGGGCTCCATAGCGTTGAATGCCGCGCTTGGTGTAGGTGGATACCCGAAAGGGCGCATCGTTGAGATTTACGGTCCGGAGTCTTCCGGCAAAACGACATTGGCCATCCACGCGATTGCGGAGGCACAGAAGGCAGGAGGTATCGCCGCGTTCATCGATGCGGAACATGCTTTCGACCGCTTTTATGCGGCAAAGCTGGGTGTGGATATCGAGAACCTTTGGATTTCGCAGCCGGACAGCGGCGAGCAGGCTTTGGAGATAGCTGAACAGCTGATCCGTTCATCGGCTATCGACATCATCGTCATTGACTCTGTGGCGGCACTGACCCCGAAAGCGGAAATCGAAGGTGAGATGGGCGATAATAAGGTGGGACTGCAGGCTCGCCTTATGTCGCAGGCGTTGCGCAAGCTGACTTCGGCCATCAGCAAGACCAATACCACGTGTATTTTCATCAACCAGTTGCGCGAAAAGATTGGCATCATGTTCGGCAATCCCGAAACGACAACGGGAGGCAATGCACTGAAATTCTACGCATCGGTGCGTCTGGACATCCGCCGCATATCGCAGCTGAAGGACGGAGACGAAGTCATTGGCAACCAGGTGCGCGTGAAGGTGGTGAAAAACAAGGTGGCTCCCCCGTTCCGCAAGGCGGAATTCGACATCATGTTTGGCGAAGGTATATCCCGGAGTGGTGAAATCACCGACCTGGGAGTGGAATTGGGTATCATCAAGAAAAGCGGATCATGGTACAGCTACAACGACACCAGATTGGGTCAGGGCCGTGATGCCTCCAAGCAGTGCATACAAGACAATCCCGAACTGGCCGAAGAATTGGAAGGGCTTATCTTCGCCGCTTTGAAAGACAAAGAATAAAGACAATATGATAATGAAGAGACTGACATACATACTTTTTGCCGCAGGATGTCTTCTGGTCGCCCCGGGCGGATGGATACAGGCACTTGCGGAAACAATTCCCTACCGTTTTGCCACACGGGCGGAAGCACAGATGCTGATAACCGAGATTGACCGGTATACTACCGGCTGGAACCAGTTCGACTTGGACGTGCGCCTGCAAATGCCGAACGGGAAAAAATCGAAGTTACTGATGCTGGCCATGGAGTCCACGCGGCACTGGAGCGAAGACGACAAGTCCAAAATGAACAATGCCATCAGGCGGATAGAGGAGGCAATACAGAAAAAGAAGCTGGTCCTGCATTTCCCCGATGAAGTGGTTTTGGTGAAGACTTCGATGGTGGAAGAAGGGGGAGCTGCCGCCTATACGCGCGAGAACTGGATTGCCGTAGGCGAGGAGACATTGGCAAGGTTGTCCGAGGAAGACTTGGCATGCCTCATGGCGCATGAGTTGTTCCATATCCTGACGCGAAGTGATGCGGCATTCAAACAGAAGGCATACGGTGTCATCGGTTTTACGGTGGCCGAACGCTCGATTGTCTTCCCCAATGACCTGATGGTGAAAATGATTTCCAATCCCGATGCTGGTCTCGACAGTTATGCGCCTTTCACCGTGGGCGGGGAGATGCGGAACTGTGTCATGGTAATCTATACCGACAGGCCTTATACGGAAGGTACATTGATGCAATACATCCGTGTGGGATTCGTTCCGCTCAACGAGGAATTGCTCCCTGTGCAGCAGGATGGGGTTACGGTAATTTATTCGCCCGACCAGGTGGAAGATTTTCAGGTACGTTTGGGACGCAATACGGCGTATATGATAGGACCGGAGGAAGTATTGGCGGACAATTTCATGTACTTGCTGTTCAATAAGGAGGATTTGCCCGACCCGCAGATTGTGGAGGCCCTGGGTGCAGCCTTGATGTGACAAATATTCCAGCCGGCGCAACGCGCCGGCTTTTTTTCTTACCGATGGTGGATGGGAATCAACCGGTAAAGCGTCTTCCGTGTCATGATTTTGTGGTTAAGCATGTTGACGATAGGCCCCGTGATGCAGGCGGCTATGACCGTGCCCTCGCGGATGCCGTCAATACGGTGGCTGAGTGCCAATGAGGCTGCTACGGCAAGCATGACCAGTGTGAGGTCTACATATACTTTCATCGTGCCGAATTCTTTCCCCGTGCGGCGGGAGAAATATTTTACCACTCCTTCTGCACTCATCATCGCCGCTTTGGGTTTCAGCTCGAGCACTACCCCGACAGCCTGGATGACGCATCCCATCAGCAGGATGCCCGCACCCATCAGGTAATTGTCCGGCCGGATATTTTGGCACAACCATCCGTTCAGGTCAATGAATACGGAGAAAATAAAGGAAAAAGGAAGCTGCAATAAAATTTCCACTACATCCTTGCGTGTCCCGTATCCGCCTCGTATCAACCAGAATTGCAGGAGAATCATCATCACGTTGGTAATAAAAGTCCACGTCCCCAGCGAGAGGGGGGTATTGATGCTGCATACATAATTCATGCTCGAAATCGGGGTTGTGCCTAAGGTAGAGTGTACAATCAACACGATGCCCATTGCGAGGAAATACAATCCCGCGGTAAATACCAGATACCTTTTCAATATATTTTCTTTTTCCATACCTATTGTTTTGTTGTTATCCTATATCGTTAAATCCGAATGCAAAATTCGTACATTTTCTGGATATATGCCCCGTTCACTTATGTAAAAAATGTTATTAACCGTGGCAGCGCATCAGACGAGGAGCGTATGCGCCTTTATGCCGTCTGGGAGTCTTCCGCATGGCGGGCGATGCTTCCGGCTGTTGCCCTGTCCGGTTTCCCCGTGCCGGTAAGGGGCAGCCTGGGGATTCCGATGATTTGTTTGGGCCTCCAGTAGGCTGGCAGGTGGACGCATGCTTGGCCGATGAGACGTTTCTCCTCTTCCCATGCCGTATCCGTCCGTTCCACCAGCAGGACGATGCGTTCGCCGAATTTCACATCGGGGGCGGACGTAATCATGAAAGGCATCGGGAGCAAGGGTCGCAACATGTTTTCTACCTGTTCGGCCTGCACTTTTATTCCTCCCGTATTGATGATGTTGTCTTTCCGTCCGATGATGCGGAATTGCCCGTTGCCGTTGAATGACACGATGTCGTTGGTAATGAGTTCTCCGGGACACACTTGCGGGGCATTGATGACCAGCGTCCCTTCGTCCGAGCATCCTAATGTCACGTGGGCGAGGGGTGTGTACCACTCTGAGGCATCCGTCCCGTTTAGTTTCCTCAGTGCGATGTGCGACAGGGTTTCGGTCATGCCGTATGTACTCCATACACCGTTGGGAAAAGTTTTCAGCCTCTCCGCCATGTCCTCATCGACGGGGCCTCCACCAATAATCAGTTGCTTCACGTCCATCAGCATCCGGCTTTCGTTTTCGTCCTGCAACGAGTTGTACACCTGCATGGGGATAAGTGCGGCGAATACCGGGGCTTCGGATAAATGTGCCAGGGGATGTCCGCAGGGGGGTACGGGGACAAGGTTCAGCCCCGACACCAATGCGCGTACCACCACCATCTTCCCGGCAATGTATTGCAGTGGCATGCACAGCAAGGCGGTGTCCCCACGTTGCAGGTGGAGGAAATCCACCGTCATCATGGCACTGTACATCATGCGCTGCTTTTCCACACGCAGTCCCTTGGGCGTGCCGGTGGATCCGGAAGTATGTACCCGCACCGTTTCTTGCCCGTTGAACCACTCGGCAAGGAAATCGGCTAAGTCTTGCAGGAAACTGTTTTCCCCTTCCTTCCCGTGGAAGAGGGCTTGCAATCTGCTGGGTTTGCCATCGGCACGGGCATCACCGGCGGTGTAGGTCTGTCCGTTGAGCATGATGGTCTGTCCGGGTATATAGGTGTTGAATCTGTCCATTGTGCTGTTTTGGTTACTTGGTTTATATCCGTCTGCAAAGGTAATATGATTTTCCGTAAGCGGACACTTCCCCGCCTAATAGGTTAACACGAGTCCAGGATAAGAAAAAAGATAAAGAAAGAGTTGGTGATCTCGCAGTTATTGTAATTTATAAGTGACAAACAAAAGGTTACAAAAACGGTGATTACCGAAGATAAAGTTACAGAAATATTCTGTATTATTGACGATTCTCAAAGAATTTGGATGCAGACTGCGGAAAAAACCTCCGAACGGGATCCATACCGGACGGCAGGCGCCGCAGAAACCTGAACGGACAACCCAATTTGTCTTATTCTGAAAGCAATGACAGGCACATCCCGAACCTGCGTATTAAACGCGTATTTTTATACACCGAAACGCATCTAAAAGCAACTTTAAGTAATCTTTTCTCTATTTTTTTGTCGCAAATTATAATTATTTTAATATATTCGCGACATACAAATGCAACTTTTATTAAATAGGGTGTCTTTTTGTAAAGATGTTTTTAATTTAAAAAATGATTTTTATGAAGAAAAAAATGATGTTGATGCTTTCCATGCTGTCCGTATGGATAAGCGTTGCCTGGGCACAGGAAATCACCGTAAGAGGTATTGTGACATCAGAGGATGATGGGATGCCGGTTGTCGGAGCCTCAGTCCTCGTAAAGGGAACTTCTCAAGGAACAATAACGGATATGGACGGAAAATTTTCCATTTCCCGTGTAGATCCGTCTTCCAAGACAATTGTCATATCTTACGTCGGAATGAAAACACAGGAAGTAGCCGTCAAGAGCGGAGAAATCGTAGTGGTTCTTGAACCGGACGCTACTGCATTAGATGAAGTGATGGTGGTCGCTTACGGTACTGTAAAGAAATCCGCGTTTACCGGTTCTGCGGCTGTAGTGGATCAGGACAAGATCAAAACTCCTGCCGTGTCATTCGATCGTTCGCTTGCCGGACAAGTTTCCGGCGTACAGGTGCTTTCCAATTCAGGCCAGCCAGGTTCGTCAACCTCTTTCCGTATCCGTGGATCCGGTTCATTGAGCGCATCCAACGAACCCCTGTACGTAATTGACGGTGTGGCCACCACTTCTGCTGAATATAGTTCCATCGCAGAAAGCAATAGTTCGAGTACAAACATTCTTTCTTCAATCAATCCGAATGACATCGAATCGATTACAATACTGAAAGATGCCGCGGCAGCTGCATTGTACGGTTCAAGAGCAGCCAACGGTGTAGTCATGATTACTACCAAAAGAGGCCAGGAAGGCAAGGCGAAAGTAAACCTCAACGCACAGTTCTCATGGTCGAAACTTGGCAAGGCATACGAAATGATGAGTTCCGGCGATATGTACAAGATGCTGTACATGGGTTATCGTGCTGAAGGACAGACAATGGAGGAAGCCAACGAAAGCGCTCAGGGTACGTTGACACACAATCCCTACAACGTGTCATATCCGTTGGACGAAAACGGGAACGTGGTTGACGGTGCAAGGATAGTGGTGGACACAGATTGGCAGGACGAAGTGTTCCGTACAGGCCCTTCACAGGACTACGACATAAACGTGAGCGGCAACAACAACAATACAAACTACTTTTTTTCGGTAGGCTATACAAATCAGGACGGAATCGTTCTTGCAAGCAACTATAAACGTTACTCGGCCAAGCTCAATGTTGACACAAAAGTAAACAGCTGGATGAATGCAGGGATGAATGTTACATTCTCACATTCCATCCAGAGCACCACCGTTGAGAGTTCGGCCGGAGCAAGCCCGCTATACAATGCCCTGAGCTTTCCCAACGCTGTTCCCGTATATGTGGTTGACAGTGAAGGAGTCCCTGTATTGGATGAAAACGGCGACCTCCAGTACAATTTCACGAATCCGATTTCGCGGGATTTCAATCCGCTGGCCATTCCGACAATGGATGTAAACAGGAGCAAGTTCTACCGGTTGCTGGCTTCCGCCTATGCAGAAATCATATTCTTCAAAGGCTTTTCATTCAAGACTGTATTCTCTCCGGACTATGTATCTACAGATGAACACCGCTACTGGAACAAGGAGCATGGCAACGGTCCTTCCTACAACGGGAGGTTGGACAAATGGCATATCTCGGATCTGATGTATACTTCCACCAATACGTTCAACTACAACAACGTATTCAACGACATCCATGGACTGAACGTAATGGCGGGAATGGAATACTGGCAAAGCACTTATGAAACCCTGTACGCTGCCGGACGCGATTTGCTCGGTTCGATGCAGGAACTGTCTGCGGCTGGATCTTCCATATCCCAGTCTTCAAGTACCACGAAAGAAACACTGATTTCTTATTTCGGACGTGCGGAGTACTCTTTGAAAGACAAATATAACTTCTCGGCAAGCCTCCGTACCGACGGCTCCTCCATCTTCGGTTCCGACACAAAATGGGGTACATTCTGGAGCTTAGGCGCATCGTGGAGAATAAATCAGGAGGACTTCCTGAAAGACGTAAGCTGGGTTGACAATCTGAAACTGCGTCTGAGCTACGGTACGTCAGGCAACAAGAACGGATTGGAACGCTATGCCTCGTTAGGTCTGTGGACGTCCGGATCCGATTACCTGTATGGGGGAAATGTAGGCGTAGGACATACACAGCTTGCCAACGACCTGTTAGGATGGGAGAAGCAGGGGATGTTTAACGTAGGAATCGACTTCACCTTCTGGAGACGCTTTTACGGATCAATCGACTATTTCAACAAGACATCAGACGGACTGCTGTATGCAATACCGCTGGCCATACAGAACGGCTTGGAAAGCATCACGATGAACGCGGCGAAAACGGCGAACAATGGTGTGGAGATAACTCTTGGAGCAGATATCCTTCGCAGCCCGTTCACATGGACCATGGATCTTAACGCTTCATTCATAAAGGACAAGATCAAGGACTTGTATGGCAACGACAATGTGCAAATGACCGAATACCAGAAAATATGGTCAGTGGGTGGAAGCCAGTACGAGTTCTATATGCCGACATGGGCGGGAGTTGACACGGAAACCGGCGATCCGCTGTGGTACACGATAGATGACAACGGGAACCGGGTCACCACGTCCGACTATAGCGATGCTGTTTATGAAAAGCAGGGACGTTCTACCCCGACTGTTTACGGAGGTTTCTTCAACACATTCTCATACAAGGGATTCGACCTTAGCGTGCAAGTGAACTACTCACTGGGAGGAAAGATTTATGACAGTGTATATGCAGCAATGATGCACGACGGCTCGAATGTCGCTCAGAACATGCACGTAGATGCACTGGAAGCATGGACAACATCGGGACAGGTAACCAACGTCCCGAAGTATGAAATCAACAATTCTTCCAACTCATCCAGTCTGTCCTCACGTTTCCTGTATGATGCCACCTATATTAAGCTCAAAAACATCACTCTGTCATATACGCTTCCGAGAAATCTGGGAGTGTTCTCCAAGGCGATTTCAGGTGCCAAGGTATGGGTTTCTGCCGACAATATATGCACTTGGTTTGCCGACAAGGGATATAAAGGATATGACGACATTGATATCTACGGCATACAAGGATACAAGACCTATCCATACTCGTATCCTACGCCGAGAACATTTTCCTTGGGATTCAATCTGACATTTTGACATAAACTTTAATTTGACATATTAATATGAAAGCTAAATATATATTGGTGTATGTTTTCTCCTTCCTGATGCTCTTTTCTTCATGTTCTGAAGATAAACTATATCAGGATCCGACAGATTCCTTGACTGACGAGACACTATTGGAAAGTGCCGAGAGCGTGGCGGCCGTACTTATGGGCGCTTATGCATGGACCGGACATTATTACTATCTCACCATCGGACAGATTTCATTGGAAGTGATGGGAAACGACCTGAAGGTTACAAACGGGAACTTTAACTTCTCGACATACAACTGGCTGCAGTATGCTTATGCCTATGTACAGTACCCCCGCGTGGTCGATGGTTGGTGGAGCGCCTATTCCCCATATATGTGGAGGAAAGCTTATCAGGCCATCGATGCCTGCAACAATATAATCGCCAATGCAGAGGAGCTGCCGGAAGGATGCGAAGAATACCTTGCACAAGCCTACGGACTGAGGGGATGGAACTTCCTGAACCTGTACCATCTGTATTGCCCGTCATACACGGCAAAAGGAGATGACGGGCAAGGACTGTTCCTGCGTCTCGTGCCGGGTGACTCCACAGGAGAAAATGATGCACCGCGCTCCAACTTGGGGACTTCCATGCAGCGCATCATTGACGACTTCCTGTATGCATATGAGAACCTGACAGGAACAGACCGATATTTCATAACCAAGGAAGCGGCAGCACTTCTGCTGGCACGCACCTATCTGGATATGGGTGACTATGACAATGCACAGAAATACGTGGAAGAGCTGAGTGCATTCGATGGTTCTGACCTGATGAGCGAGAGTGAATATCAATCCGGATTCAATACAATAAACGACGAATGGCTTTGGGGATTCAACTTCACTTCCGAGACGACCAACATCTATGCTTCCATCCCATCTTTCTATCAGGTGGCTACGGCTAAAGATGCCAACTCGACTTTTGGTACAGAGGGATATGGCACTCAGGTCGATTACGAATATCTGACCCAAAACGGAATCGATTATCTTGTAGGATACGGGACTGTACGTGTAACTCAGGCTTTCGTGGACATGTTCGAGGACGGTGACTGCCGCAAGCTCTTTCCTTTCTACATCAGCCTGAACGACGGATACATGATGGCCAAGTTTACATCGATTGGTTCTTTGGGAATCGCCGATTACCCGTTGGCACGTTTAGCGGAGGCTTATCTGATAGAGGCTGAATGCCTGCTGAAAGGATCAAACCCAAATTCGGCACAAGCTCTTGAAATAATAAACGTCTTGCGGGAGAGCCGTGGGACAAGCCGGCTAAGTTCCATCACAGAGGATGACATCTGGTATGAACGCCGCCGCGAACTTTACGGCGAGGGATTCTCGCTGCCGGATATCAAGCGTCTACGCAAACCCTTGGATAGAGATGGACAGGAAAACTGGACAGACGTAAAGACCTTGCCTGCAGACAGTCCACGCATGATGTACCCCATTCCTTCTGATGAATTGAATTATAACAATAACGCAAGTGATGATGACCAAAACGAATATTGGAGGTAACTATGAATATTAGAAAAAACTACTCTATCCTGTTCTGTACAGCCTTGCTTTTGTTGGGATGTTCGGGAAAACGATCAGCAAACGACATGACCATTCAGTTTGAAGGACGTTCGATTGACATCGCACCCTATTTCAAAGATTTTCCATATTCATTGTTCAGGATAAGCGATGACGGAAGCAAACTTCTGTTCTTCAAGTCAGGAGACAAACAAATGCTTCAGTATGTGGACATCTCCGAAGAAGCAGATCTTCGCCAGGCGGAGAATGTGACAGATACGGATTTCTCCAAACGCAACTGTTGGAGTGCGGATTTCAATGCCGCAGACGGGATGGTATATTGGATCGGAGATGAACAGAATGATGAAATCATCAACATATACCGGACTGTTCCCAGCACGGAAAAGGTGGAAAAACTGACAGATGTACCATACATTTATGCGTGGAGCTTCAACCCGGACGGGACGAAAATCGCGTATGTGTCACGAATGGGACAGAACGAAAATCGTCTGGATGAACTGCACATTCTTGACCTGAATACACTGGCCGATACTCTGGTATGCAGCGACCAGCCGGATTTCCGCTATACGTGGGGAGACGTGAGCTGGCAACCGGAAGGGAAAGGTCTGATGATTCTGGGACTGAAAGACATGGACCGTACATATACCAATGTGCTATATGTGGATCTGGCTACAAAAAAGACAAAAGTGCTTACCGATCCGTCAAAGGAAGCAAGCCTGAGCGGTACGATGGTCATAAACGAATGGCTGTCTCCTGATGAAGCCATATTCATTTCTGATCAGGATGGATACAACAACCTGTATTCATTCAGGCTTTCCACCGGTAAAGTGAAACAGATTACACGTTACACGATGAACCTTGACGGAGCAAAATTTGTGACAGTTGACGGGAAGAAATATATCTTCGCGCTTCAAAGCAATCCCATTCGCACAAATATGATTCTGATAGATCCCAGCTCGCACAATGTAATATTCGAGCAGGAGTATCCCCTGAGCCTGAGTCTAGGTGCGGCAAAAGAAAATACAGTGACAATGACAGCTGGCGGGACCACGACCCTATTCCGGATAGTGCAGGCCAAAGTAACGCTGGAAAAAGCTGAAATGTCAACTGTAATGGACATTCCTGAAGACTTGCAGGAGAGGCTGGTTCACTCCACGGTGGAACGTTTGGAAATACCGACATTCGATGTGGACCCGCTCACAGGCAAGCAGCGGCTCATACATGCTTACCTCTACAGGCCGGAAAATCCTCTTCCGGATGATAAAAGCCTGTTGATGGTAGAATCATTCTATGGGGGAGACAACCGCTATTCCTCAGAATACCAAATCTACGCCCAGGCCGGCATCTACCTGCTGAGTGCTTCTCCGAGAGGAAGCGCAGGCTTCGGCCGTGATTTCGCCGCCATGAATGACGGAGACCTTGGAGGAAATGAGACATTGGACATGATTTACGTATCCCGCTATGTTGCCGACATGCTGAATATTCCGGCAGAACGTGTAGGTGTATTCGGCATGAGTCACGGAGGATATGAAACCATGCGTCTGATGACATTTCCCGGTGAAGTCAACGGACACAAAGCCAGCTTCCCGTTCGGATTCGGAATAGAGACGGCCGGATTCTGCGACATTATCTGGCAGCATCACCATTCCAATATTCCCGACTGGACTTTTCTTGAAGCCGGTGACCCGGTAAAAGACTCACTGAAACTGGTGGACCGTTCGCCCATAACCCATGCCGACAAGATTACGGGGCCTTTGCTCCTGATACACGGAGACCATGACAACCGTGTGGACATCGGCGGTTCCCAGTTCATGGCAGACAAGCTTCAGGAGTTGGGAAAGCCGCATAAGTTCGTGAAATTCCAAGGATTGGGACATGGAATAAAGGGTACGGAAAACAACAGCAAGTTCTATAATGAATGTTTCCGCTTCATAGAGACAGAAGTATTGGATAAATAAAAACCGTATGTATAAAATCAAGATGGCCGGTCAGCGAAAAAATATCATCGCCGACCGGTCATTTTGCATGAATAAGGTTCATAAATTCCTCGCGGGTTTTTGCCTGATTGAAAACCCCTGGAAAGTCGGACGTAGTAGTGGCCGATTTACCTTCATTTCCACATCGAATGCTTCCGAACGCACCTGTTCCCTGCATACACCTTCACACGAAAGCCTCGCATCTTCTGCATCTTCGGCTGGTTGGAAACAGAAGAGACATAACGTTCACCTATCAGTTTTGTAATCTTGTCATCCTGATGGATGGCCACCGTCCTTTCATCGGCATTCCAGGTCTGCAAATCTTCGATGGTATTCTTTTGTACGTCTGTCTCCCCAATGTCGATTCCACTCCCTTACGTGTATGCCGTAACCAAAGGGATCCTGATTCATAAGACATTTGAGGGGCTTGCCAGGCGTGGAAAATGTTCCATTGGGCTGTTTTGGTTACTTGGTTTATATCCGTCTGCAAAGGTAACATGATTTTCCGTAAGCAGACACTTCCCTACATATAGTTACAAAAATTAACGCCGGAAATTATCGTATATACATTATTTTGATTACCTATGCATGTTGAAAAGTTGTAGAAAACGGAAAACTTTTTTCTTGCATGATATGGAAAAATTTCCATAATGGATAACTTTTGTAATATGATAAAAATATAAATTATTGAAAATAAGCATTATGAATTTTACAATTACGAAACGTGACGGCAGTATAGAACCGTTTAGCCTTGACAAAATAATGAATGCCATCGTCAAGGCATTTGATTCTGTCGGCGAGCAGGCCGACCTTAACCGCCTGTCACGTATCTTAAGCCTGTTGAGCCTCAAGGATGGGGTAACAGTGGAAGACATCCAGAACCAGGTGGAAGAGGCATTGATGAGGGAAGGCTTCTATAAGGTGGCGAAAAGTTTTATGCTGTACCGTCAGCGGCATGCCGAGGACAGGGAAACTGTGGAGAAGATGAAATTTCTGTCCGACTATTGTGAGGCGAGCAACGCGGCTACAGGTTCAAAGTATGATGCCAATGCGAATGTCGAGCATAAGAATATAGCGACGCTTATAGGGGAACTCCCGAAACCGAATTTCATACGTCTGAACCGCCGCTTGCTTACCGGACGCATAAAAAAGATGTATGGCAAGGAACTTGCGGACAAGTACATATACATGCTCGACCATCATTTCATATACAAGAACGATGAGACAAGCCTTGCCAATTACTGCGCATCGATAACAATGTACCCCTGGCTGACGGGAGGTACATTGTCCATAGGAGGTAACTCTACGGCGCCGACTAATCTTAAGTCGTTCTGTGGAGGGTTTATAAATATGGTTTTCATGGTGTCAAGCATGTTGAGCGGAGCCTGTGCCACACCAGAATTCCTCATGTACCTCAATTATTTCATCGGGCTGGAATACGGGAAGGACTATTGGAAGAATGTGGACAGGGTGGTGGACCTGTCTGTCAAACAGCGCACGATAGACAAGGTGGTGACCGACTGTTTTGAGCAGATTGTCTACTCCATCAACCAGCCGAGTGGGGCAAGGAACTATCAGGCTGTTTTTTGGAACATCTCGTATTACGACCGTCCGTATTTCGAGAGCCTGTTCGGGGAATTCCGTTTTCCCGACGGTTCACGTCCGGATTGGGACGGCCTCAGCTGGCTTCAGAAGCGATTCATGAGATGGTTCAACAAGGAGCGTACCAAAGCCGTCCTTACATTTCCTGTCGAGACAATGGCATTGCTGACCAAAGACGGGGATACCATCGACAAGGAATGGGGAGATTTCACTGCGGAAATGTATGCGGAAGGTCATTCGTTCTTTACATACATGAGTGACAACGCGGATTCGTTAAGCTCATGTTGCCGGTTGCGCAATGAAATCCAGGACAACGGGTTCAGTTATACCCTTGGGGCCGGTGGTGTGTCGACAGGTTCGAAGAGTGTCCTTACGGTAAACCTTAACCGGTGTGTGCAGTATGCCGAGCATGAGGGTATAGGATACGTGCGCTTTCTCGAAGAAGTCACCGACCTTGTACATAAGGTGCAGCTTGCGTACAACGAAAACCTGAAGGAATTGCTCCGGGCCGGAATGTTGCCCCTGTTCGACGCCGGATACATCAACATCGGCAGGCAATACCTCACCGTCGGCATAAACGGTCTTGTCGAGGCGGCGGAATTCCTGGGTCTGGAGATAAACGACAATCCGGATTACCTGAAGTTCGTGCGTACCGTGCTTGGGGTTATTGAAAAGTACAACAGGAAATACCGCACGAAGGACGTGATGTTCAACTGTGAAATGATACCTGCGGAAAATGTCGGGGTAAAGCACGCGAAATGGGACCGTGAAGACGGGTATGCGGTGCCGCGTGACTGCTATAACAGCTATTTCTATGTAGTTGAAGACCCTTCATTGAACGTGCTTGACAAATTCCGCCTTCATGGAGCACCGTATATCGAGCACTTGACCGGAGGTTCCGCGCTGCACATGAACCTTGAGGAGCACCTTTCGCAGCCGCAATACCGCCAGCTGTTGCGTGTGGCGGCAAAAGAGGGATGCAATTATTTCACGTTCAATGTCCCCAATACGGTATGCAATGACTGCGGGCACATCGACAAGCGTTATCTGAAAGAATGCCCGCAATGTCACAGCAGGAACATAGACTATCTGACACGGGTGATAGGTTATTTGAAACGTGTAAGCAACTTTTCTGCGGCAAGGCAGGAAGAGGCGTCACGCAGGTATTATATCAAAGCCAACTCGTAAAGATGCTGAAATACGTAAATTCGGATATCGTTTTCCAGGAAATCCCCGATGAGGTGACATTGGCCATAAACATATCGGGATGCCCGTGCCATTGCCCCGGATGTCACAGCAAATATTTGTGGGAGGATATTGGTAGTCCGCTGGATACCTGTGCCATAGACTGTTTTATGGACAAGTACGGATATGCCATAACGTGCATCTGTTTCATGGGTGGTGACGCAGACCCGTCGGCTTTGGTGTCGCTGTCACATTATGTCCACAGGAAATACAAGTCTGTCAAGGTCGGATGGTACAGTGGACGGCAGAAGGCCGGTTCGCCACATACGGTCCGGGCGTTTGACTACATTAAATTCGGCCCCTATGTGGAAGCCCTTGGCGGGCTCAAAAGTAAGAGCACCAACCAACGGCTTTACATGCGTAAGACCGATGGGCAAATGGCCGATATTACCCCAAGGTTCTGGAGCGGCAGGTGACTTCCCCCTGCCAGTTTGCTTCCGGGAAGCATGTCTGCCAGTCCGGTTCAGCCTGTCCGGGAAGGAACCGGAGGCAGTCGCCCTCTGTCCGGAGCGGGAAGGGGATGTTGTCGGTGAAGAGCATGCCCGTACCCAATCCCTGCGGTATCGTGGGGCGCAGGGAGGCACACCATTGGGCGATGCTGTTCAGTCCCACATTCGATTCCAGTGCTGATGTCGCCCACGAGCGGATATTTCTTTCCTGCGCCAGCGCAATCCATTCGTCCGCACCCTTCAGCCCTCCGTGCAGCGAAGGTTTCAGGATGATGTATTGCGGTCGGATGGTGTCGAGCAATTCCGCTTTCCGTTGCGGGTCGTTTATCCCGATCAGTTCTTCATCCAGTGCGATGGGCACGGGCGTCTGGCTGCAAAGCCTTGCCATGTCTTTCCATTGTCCGGCACGGATGGGTTGCTCGATGGAGTGCAGTCCGAACCGTGCCAGCTGTTCCAGCTTGTGTAGGGCCTCATCCCGTGTGAATGCCCCGTTGGCATCTACCCGGAGCTCAACCTGTCCGGGCGGGAAACGGCGGCGGATGTGTGCCAGCAGCTCCAGCTCGTGGTCGAAGTCGATGGCGCCTATCTTGACCTTGATGCAGCGGAATCCAGCCTGTGTATTCTCTTCGATACGGCGGTACATTTCATCGAAGCTGCCCATCCATATCAGTCCGTTGATGGGGATTCCCTCTTTGCCTTCTGAAAAAGGCGTTTTATGGAAACGCAGGCTTCCCGCATGCAGGTGGAGGAATGCTGTTTCCAGTCCGAAGAGCATGGACGGGTAGGAGCGTAAGGCCTCGTAGTCGATAGCCCCGTTGGAGGAAACTTGGCGGCAGATGCCGGCAAGCGTGGTGTCGTAGTCGGGGATGTCATCGCAACTCAGGGTAGGCAGGGGTGCGCATTCACCTATCCCGAAACGGCCGTCGAGGTCGTCTTTCACTATCAGGTAACGCACGTTGCGGATGCGGTAGACACCCCGTGAGGTACCTGCAGGCTGTTTGAAATGCAGGGTACGGGGGATAATCTGTATGCTTGTCATTTGCTTTTGCTGTTTATGGCAGGTTGGAGTATTTAGACCAGTCCGGTTTGCGTTTTTCCAAAAACGCCCGTCCGCCTTCTTGTGCCTCCTCGGTCATGTAATACAGCATGGTGGCATCGCCGGCAAGTTCCTGTATGCCTGCTTGTCCGTCTAATTCGGCATTCAATCCTGCCTTGATCATGCGCAGGGCGAGGGGGCTGTGCTGCATGATGGTTTCAGCCCATTCTACTACTTCGTCTTCCAGCCTGTCGAAGGGGACCACTTTGTTCACTAAACCCATTTCCAACGCTTCTTGTGCCGAATACTGGCGGCAGAGGAACCATATTTCACGGGCCTTCTTTTGTCCCACGATACGTGCCAAATAGGAAGAGCCGAACCCGGCGTCGAAACTGCCCACACGCGGGCCTGTCTGTCCGAAGATGGCATTCTCGGAAGCAATGCTCAGGTCGCATACTACGTGGAGCACATGTCCGCCCCCGATGGCGTATCCGTTCACCATGGCAATGACCGGCTTGGGGATGGAGCGTATCTGTTTCTGTACGCCGAGGATGTTCAGCCGGGGCACCCCGTCGGATCCCACATAGCCTCCATGTCCTTTCACGTGCATGTCCCCTCCGGAGCAGAAGGCTTTGTCGCCCGCTCCGGTCAGCACGACGACGCGGATGTCCGTACATTCGTGGCAATGGTGCAGGGCATCCGTCAGCTCGGTAACGGTATCCGGCGTGAAAGCATTGCGGTAACGCGGGCGGTTGATGGTGATTTTGGCGATTCCGTTATAGAAATCGAAAAGGATGTCTTGGTATTCCTTGATGGTTTTCCATTCTTTTTGTATCATGGTTCAGCGGTTTTTATTGTTTCAGTTTGCGGTAATAATCCTTTAGTAGGGCCACGTCCCGGTGTGGGTCGGTAAATACTTCCAACAGCATGGGGCGGGCGGTGGTGCGGGGATACATGAAGATTTCCAGTGCAGCCTCCAGTCCGTCTCCATCGTGTGCGCAGAGGTAGGTGAATCCCCGGTCTTTCGCCCATGCCTTTCCCGAAGCTTCATGCGTGCCTGTCACAATGTCGGCAGTCCGTTTGTCCAGTTCAAGTCCCGGCAGGGCATGAAAGATTTCACCGCCTCCGTTGTTGAGCAACAGGATACGGATGTTGCTTCCGTAGTTCGGGTTCCATAAGGCATTCATGTCGTAGAAGAAGCTCAGGTCGCCTATCACGATAAAGTTCAGCAGTCCCGATGCTGAGGCATAGCCTATGGCGGTGGAGAGCGATCCCTCGATGCCGTTGGTGCCTCGGTTGGAATATACTTTCACACCTTTCGGAAGGGGGAAGAACTGAGCGTAGCGCACCGTCGAACTGTTGGCGAGGTGCAAGGCACAAGGTGTTGGCAGGCGGCGGATTATCTCGCCTGTGGCCCCCATCTCGGAATAGCCGAACTCCGCTTGCGGCAGGGCTTCCTCGCGTGCTTTCCATGTCTGCGGATAGCTTGTGTCAGGCAGGTCGGTTATCGGTCCTATCTGTTCCCAGAAACGGCAGGGTTCTTCCTCAATCACATAGGTCAATGCCCCGAACAGGTCGGTTGCCTTGCCATCGGGGGCGATGTGCCAATGTTCTTCAGGTGGATATGCTCTCAGGAATTTTTTCAGCCGTTTCGAGATGATGTGCCCGCCATACGTCACCAGCAGGTCGGGCCGCATCCGGCTGCGGTCTTCCTCGCTCATGGCATACAGCAGCGGCTCGATGCGGCTTATGGTCTTTTCGGGCAGTGCCGGATTGGCTATGCTTTCGGCAAACCAGGCGAAGTGCCTGTGCAGGGAGGCACAAAGGTCGGTGTCACGCCACTTCTGCGGTTTTGCTTGTCCTGCAACGACCATGCGCTTTTGCGATTGCCTGATTATGGAGATGATGTCTTCGCCCTCAAGGGTATGTGGGTCGAACCTCCCGCAGCGGCAGATGATGCGTGCCTTTGGCAGCCTGTCCGTCGGGAACGAGAAAAACGGTTCACTTATGGGGACATTGATGTGCACCGGTCCTTTCCCGTGGTGGAACGATTCGAGTATGGCTTCGTTTATGAGCCGGTTGCAATACCATTCGTCTTCTTTGCTTTTCACCTCGGGCAGGTTGACAGACATCTTTACCAACGGGCCGAATACTCCTGGCTGCGGAAGCGTCTGCCCGTCCATTTGCCCTATCCATGCGGCAGGCCGGTCGGCAGATATGACAATGAGCGGCACTTGCTGGTAATAGGCTTCGGCCACGGCAGGATGCAGGTTGAGCAGGGCAGTTCCCGATGTGCAACATACAGCTACCGGATCAGTGCTTTGCAGGGCAAGCCCGATGGCGAAAAAGCCTGCGCTGCGTTCGTCCGTTATGGGATGGCAGCTGAAGTAAGGAGCATTGGCAAATACCTGTACCAAGGGGATGTTCCGGCTGCCCGGGCAAAGCACAATCTTGTTGACGCCGTGTGCATGGAGCAAGGTTGCCAGTTGCAATATGCTTTTCTTGTCTGTGTACATGTTCTGTCGGTATTTTAAAGGATGTTCAGCATGGTGTTCAGTTTTTGCCGCGTTTCTTCCCATTCGGATTCTATGGTGGATGACGGTAGTATGCCTCCGCCGGCATACAGCGTGGCAGAAGATTCTTTGATTTCCATGCAGCGCAGGTTGACGTAAAGCGAAGTGTCCCCTTGCGGGTCGAGCCACCCGATAATGCCCGCATAGTATTTGCGGTCATATCCCTCATTGGCTGCGATAAATTCGTAGGCTTCTTGCTTGGGCAGCCCGCATACGGCGGGGGTGGGATGCAGCTCGTGCAGGACATCTCCTAAATGCGCCGTGTCCTTCAGCGAGAAACTGAAGTCTGTCTTCAGATGTACCAGGTGTCCGGCGCGTGCCGTGTAAGGTCCTTTTTCAGTCATTTTGCTGCCAAATTGCCGGATTGTCCGGCGGATGTATTCGCTTACAATTTCCTGTTCGCGCAGGTTCTTCCAGCTCCATTTGTCGGGCATGGTGTCGCCTTCCATCGGCATGGTGCCTGCCAACGAGACTGTGTGCCACTGCGTGTCGTGCCCGCTTAGTATGATTTCGGGGGTACTGCCTAACCACGTGCCTGTGGCGGGTGTGTGGCAGAACGATACCATCATGCGCGGGTAACTGTTGCAGGCATGTACGAAGGCTTCAAGCGGAGAGAATTCATCGGGTAGTCTCATCCGTATGACACGCGACAGTACCAGTTTTTGGAATGTGTTTTCCTTCAGCGGGGCGATGAACCGTCCGAAAGCTTTGCGGTAGTCTGCCTCTTCTGCTTCCGTTTCCGCCGGTGTTTGTCCCGTATCCGGATCCCGGCGTGCAGGCTTGTCCGTTTCTTCCAGGAGGAGTTTGTGCCGCCCGGCAAATTCATCCAACGCCTCGCATACCGCGTCCCATCCCCGTGCCACCTTGTCGGGCTGTATCAGTGCAATGGGGTGGTGTGGGGTCTGCCTGAACGGCACTAAGACGAAGCCTTGCTTCCCGTTCAGTCCGGCTATGTTGTCAACCGTTTGCGTGCCGCTTTGTTCTTGCAGCACCAGTATCGGGTCGTCTGTCCAAGGCTGGCGGTAGAAAGCGAAGCTTACCCTGTTCCGGATGAGGCGGTCTGCCAATTGACTTATGGTGACAGGAGGCAGGTTCATGTACGTTTCTTTATAATAAGATTGACCACACGGGCTGTAGATACGAGTTTGCCATCGGGGGTCGTGATATCCACGTTCCATACGTGCGAGGTACGTCCCCGGTGCACCAATTTACCTGTGGCTTCCACATGTGTGCCCACGGTGATTATCCGTATGTGGTTGGCACTGATTTGGATACCCACGGGCATCTGTCCCGGTGCACAAAGCGGAATCGAACCGTATCCCGCTACGGTTTCCGCCAATGCCAGCGAAGCTCCTCCGTTCAGTATGTCCGCTGGCTCACATGGGCGCGACGTGCGCTGGTCTACAGGCATGGTCGCCTTTATATATCCTTCTTCCACTTTCATTATCCGGATGCCGATATGTTTATCCAGCGATTCCAGCGGTTCGTAAGAAGCTTGAGGTTCGGTTTCCATAAACGTTCCTTTTCTTGATGTATCGTTCCCATGCAAAATTACATTTTTCTCTGCAAAATGCGAAAAGATTATACATCATTTGGGGACAGAAGAAACTTTTTCATCAGTGTATGGCAGGGCGGTGAAATCGGGCTCTTTTACCGTAAACCGGGTACGAATGTCTGTAATTTGTATAGCATCTGCCACCTGCCGTTTTCCTACTTTTGCAGTGTCAAAACAAATGTATGGATTTATGGAACTTGAAGATTTTTTGTCGTACGTCAGGACGGGGAAGGCGCTTGATACAGAAGAGATACACCGGTTTATGGACGAAATGAGCAATGAGGCACGCCGCATTACGTTCCGTCTCAATGCTTCCTATCATACGCCGGACGAGGTACGGGCGTTGCTGTCCGAACTGTTTGGGCGACAAGTAGACCCTACGCTGCGGGTCTTCCCTCCGTTTTATACCGATTTCGGAAAGAACATCACAATAGGTAAGGACGTGTTTATTAATGCCTGCTGCCATTTCCAGGATCATGGCGGTGTAGTAATCGGCGACGGATGCCAGATAGGGCACAATGTTGTGTTCGCTACGTTGAACCATGGTATTGCCCCGGAAGCACGGTCTTCTACGTATCCTGCCCCGATTGTGTTGGGTAAAAATGTGTGGGTGGGTTCTAATTCCACCTTGTTGCAAGGAATCACGATAGGCGACAATGCCATTGTGGCCGCCGGAGCGGTGGTGACGAAAGACGTGCCTGCCGGTACCATCGTGGGTGGTGTGCCTGCCCGTTTTATAAAGCATATTTAAAAACATCCTGGTATATCGATGTCCCCGATTGGTTGCACAGCCGGAGTCCACTCAGTGCGATAAGTAATCATCCAGTTCGGTGAAAGAGGTGACGATGGTGTCTGCTTGCGTTTCGTCATACGTCCGGTTTTCCCATTGGCGGCCTTTCAGCCAGACTGTGTGGCAACCCAAGCTGTGCGCAGGAATGATGTCTTTGGTGAACGAGTCGCCCACTACGGCTGTTTCCGGAGCAGACAGGCGGAGTGCGGATACTCCCAAGGCGAATATGGCAGGGTCGGGTTTGCGCACGCCTACCACTGCCGATTCGATTACCTCATCGAACAGACCGAGCAGCGAGGAATCCCGAAGGATGGTACGGATGTTGCCGTAGAAGTTGGACACCAATACAAGCCTGTATGTCCTTTTCAGCCGGTCTAACAGCACTGTGCTTTCCGCCAATGTCTGCTTCGTGCCACGGTCTGCATACTCCGCCATGTCGCGTGCCAGTGTTTCGCGATGGGGGCAGGCGATGCCCTGCCCTGCAAGAAACTCCAACTGGAGGAGGAATTTGGTGCGCAGCGTGTCCATGAAGTGAAAGTCCGGTTTTATCAGCGGCTGCTTGCCCAGCGTGCGTTCGCCGTACACGTATGCCTGCCGGAACATCTCCTTGTCCACCGGCAGGGAGAAATAGCGGTACACATCCCACAATACTTCACCCCAATGGTTTCCGTGTGTGTCGAGGGTACCCCCGAAATCGAAAATGATTCCTTTTATTCCTTCTTTCATGACTTGCATTCCTCCTGTTTCAGTTTGACACTGCTGTTTCCCACCTTAATAAGCAGGATGCCTATCGCAATCCATATCAGTTCACGCAGGCGGGTAATCAGCCCCGTGTATACCCCCAGCACCCCAGACATCTGGAGACCGTTCACTGCTATGGCCAGTCCCCCCTCGCGCGTGCCCATTTGCATGGGCGAGAAGAAGAGCAGGTTACTGAACAGCGAGGAGAAAGCCAGAATCAGCACGCAGTCTGCCATACTCACATCAGTAGAGAATGCCCGCAGAATGAAGTAAAGTTCCAGACTGGACACGATACGCGCCAGGTATTCCAGTATCAGTGAGGCATAGAACGTGCGTTTGTGCTGGCGGTGGAGCATTGCAATCTGGTTGTCTATCTGCTGCAAGGTTTCTCGTTTCTCGTCGAGGAACCGCCGTGCCCATTTCCGTATGAAAGGCAGTTTTGCCAACAGTTTCAGCCCTTTCACGGTCATGCCTGTGCGGTATCCCCGCGAAAAGAAATAAATGCCCGTCAGGCAAAGCGCACAAACCAGCACCAGCATGACTCCCATGGCCGGATTGACCGGATAGAGTACAAGGTAGAGGAACACGGACAGGAACCAGAACCAGAAATGCGAGAAGATGTGCATCATCACGTACAGGATGACGGATGATGTCGCCTTGCTGGCTCCCACGTAAGGGGTCAATTCCATGATGCGGTAAGGTTCTCCTCCCATCAGTCCGCAAGGAGTGGTGTAATTGAGGGCATACCCGGTGACGGATAACTTGTACACCTTCAGGAAGGAAATCGGCTCTTTCTTGTCATTGTTGATAATCAGGTACCATGATGCCGTGTTCATCAGGTAGATAAAAAACCAAAGCACGACGACTGCCGGAAACCACATGCCGACTCGCTTCAGGCAACCGCGTATGTCGGTGTAATCCATGTCCATGGCCAGCAGCATGACAGCGACGGAAAAGATGCCGAAGGCCAGGAACCAGTTCCTGTATTTATTTTTCATATTGACTCAATTTGCAACTTAATGATTGGCAGAGTTTCTCGTGTCGGTAGCGCATGTAGTAGAACATGATTTCCATGACAGTGATTTCGAATATCATATAAATCAGGGGTATGCCGGCAAGCAGTGACAGGCACAGCACGAAGGAGCGCAGATTGAATGTCAGCAGGTTTGTATATTTCATCAGTGGCAGGCTGCCCCGGCGGAAATCATCGCGCAGTTGCTGTGGTACGGTGGAAGGAAAACGCCTGTTTACCTCGCGGATGAATTGCTGGAAGGAAGGGGTGGTGTGTTCTTGCGCACGGACGTACCTGACGTAAAAGAACTGGAACAGTTTCTGTACAAAGTTGTACTTCCACGAAAGCGAACGGTAGACTTCCTCCTGCTGGCGGATGTTGTCCAGCTCGCTCCCTTTTTTACCTTTCAGGAAAAAGAGGTGGATGTTGCGGTAGTAGTCGGCAAGGCGGCACTGCCTGGCGTGGCATATAGCACCTGCCCATATACCTAACAGGAAAATCCACCAGCCAAACTGCGGATACATGCGCAGGCAGAGACCTATGTAAAGTGAAATTGCCCATACCGTGCCGGCAAATCCGTCAAGGATGCGCCCCAGCGTCGTTTTCTGTCCCGTAAGGCGGGCAAGCTGCCCGTCGGCACTGTCGTACATATTGCCCCATACCAAAAACACCATTCCCACGATGTTCAGTTTCAGGTCGGGGAAAGCAAACAGGATGCTGGATGTGACAAACAGGAAAATGGACAGGATGGTCACCACATTGGGATGCACGCCCAACCGCCTGAACAGTAATGCCCAACGGTAGCCTGCCGGGCGGTAGAAGTGGATGTCTGTCCATTCTTCCGTATCGGCGGATTTCAGGGTCGATTCGTATTCATTCCGGGTCTGCATGTTATTCTTTTCCATGGTTTGTTATCCGTTTATGTATGTATTCTGCAATCTTCTCCGCCGCTGCTTCCCGGCAGGGGGAGAAGCTGGGCCAGTCGTTGAAGTCGAATATTTTTATTTCCCCGTGTTCCTGCACCACACAGTCACCCCCATAGACGGGGACATTCAGGATTTGGGCGCTGCGGTCGGCATATTGTTTCAGTTGCGATACCGAGAAAGGCAATCCCCGTGCTTTGCCGTTGATGGATTCCAGTCCGAATTTGGTGTATGCCGTCACTGAGGGGTAAGACCAATGGAAAAAATCGGTATCCTGTACGCCGTAGAATTTTATCAGGTCGCCTTGCAGAAACTCGTTGACTACTGCCAAAGTGATACCCCGTTGCCAGAACCGCGACAGCATCTCCTCTCCTTCTTTGCGGTTGGTGATGAAGCAGATATCCTCTTTCACCTGTGCCGAAGAGTCTCCCCGTTTCAGCCAGCAGGGGTAGGAGGCATTGTCGGGGAAGGTACCACCCATGGGAATAATCCGGTTGCGCGGGTGAGGGATGTTGTTGGCTGTCAACAGGCGTGTCATCCGGTGGCGGGCACAGTTGGCTACGCCAAACCCGGAATTGATGACCGTGGCTCCTTCCCGTTCCAATTGTTGCAGGTAGCGCACGGCTTTTTCACCGCGTGCCATGCTGAAGAAAGATTCGCCTTTTATCTGTTCTTCCACCAGACGGTCTTCATCGTATAAATCTACCGTGTACCCTTTCTCGCGGAGCTGTTGCGCTACGGCTTGCAGGATGGCACTGTCATTGTTTACCATGTTGGGCGAAAACTGGCTTCCACGTCCTACTCCCACAATCCTCTTTACCGGTTTTTCCTGCTTCCGCAGGAAAGCTTCCGCTTTGGCGATGTCTCCCTTGTGGTCTACATCCACAATCTTCGGGAACGGGAACGCCTCCAACCGGAAACCTTCCTCCACCAGCCGCCGCTGGAAATTACGCATTCTTGCCATGCCTTCGTCTACGCAGCGCTCCAGCACGTCCAACGCATTGTCGCGCAGGCAATAGATACCGCCCGATACGTAGTGATCGTCCGGGAGAGGAGTATCGTGGAATCCGGTGATGAGCTTGTTTTCGTCCACGCCTACATAAAGCGGCTTTTCATCATCAATGAACGAGGTGACTGCCATGCATCCGTCCTCTTCCGAGGCGGTGAAATGGCGGATATATGCTTGGAAATCCGCTTCGCGGAAAATGGTGTCAACAGTGGTCAGGCAGAAGGACTCTCCTTTCAGGTAAGGAGCGATGGCGTGGAAACTGTGCATCGAACTGGCTGTGTTCCGTGTGACCACTTGCAGGGATACCGGAAGTGCAAGCTGCCTTACGTATTCTTGCACCGCCTTGTCCCTTTCGCCGACAATCAGGACAATTCCCGTGGCACCGTTTTCCAAAAAGATCCTTATCAGCCTGCCCAGCATGGGCTCACCCCCGACAGTTACCAAGGGTTTTGGCAACTGTACACCTTCTTGGGCAAGCCTGCTTCCTTCGCCCGCCGCAATAATTGCAAATTTCATATTCTCA
>CAZAUU010000003.1:0-66527 GCA_964488405.1 uncultured Phocaeicola sp. | reverse complement strand
ACGTGGCGATACAGCGTGGCGGGCTGAGCCGCACGCGCGGCAACATCTTCCCCGCCGCCATGACCTACGACTACCTGTACCACGAGATGGACGAGGAAGACTGCGACTGCACCGACAACATTGAGGAAAAGGGCACGGTGTGGACCGTCGACCCGTCGTGCACCACGCTCGGCATACACAAGCACGTGGTGGGAGGACCCCTCGCCACCGACAACCAGGCGTACAGCGGCAACTCGGCACTCTGCACGCCCATGCTCCGCATGAGCGAGGCGTACCTCAACCTCACCGAGGCATACATGGGGCTGTACAGCGTCGAGGAGACAAGCGACACGCGCATACTCGAAGGAGTCAACACGGTGCGCCGCAGGGCGTACAAAATCGAGCTGGAAAACGGCACGTACCCCGGCGACTACGGAGAGACAGGCACGTTCACACTCGACTCGCTGCTGGTGGAACGCCGCATGGAGAACTACATGGAAGGGCTGTTCTGGACCGACATCGTGCGCCGCTCGTTCATGGGGCAGGAGCACCTGCAGCACATGCTCGACTACCAGAACAACAAGCTCATGGAGAACGAGGGCAACGACATCATGGGGTGCCACCGCCTGTACGGCTACCGTTACGCCTACAACGAGGCGAACCCCGACCTCCTGGGCACGGTGACGCTCAGGGAGAGCAACGGGGAGCCCGTCATCTACCGCGAGAGCAAGGAGTGCGTGCACAACATCCCCGACGGCAGCTACTGCCACTCGTCCACCCTCGGCGAGGACGACAACCTCTGGGCGATGAGCTATCCGCCCGTGGAGACCAACCTCGACCCCAACCTGACGGAGGCTCCCGTGGCATACGACTTCACAGAAATAATAACCAACAAATCCGACTACAATGAATAAGATACAACTGAAACCGTTCCTTTCCGCCTTCGCGGCATGCCTGCCGCTATTCGGCTTGCAGTCGTGCAGCGAAGAATCCGGCATCTCCACACCGTCGATAGAAAGCGTGTGGAGCAACATGAGCACCCAGCCCATAGAGCAGGTGGCATGCGCCTATCCCGGACAGACCATCAGCCTGCGCGGCTCGGGCTTCTCGGGCGTGTCGGTGCTCGATGTCAACGGCATGGAGATAGACCTCACCGAGACGCAGATCTACAACACCGACGCCAGCATCATCATCGCGCTGCCGTCGGACGTAGCGACCACCACCGCCACGGGCAACGCCTACCTCAAGGTGGCAAACAGCGCCGGCGAGGCGGTGTACGAGCCGTTCTACGTCAAGAGCACCTCCGAACAGCCCGTCATCTCCAGCTTCTCCGCCACCGTGCTTACGGCGGGCAGCACCCTGCGCCTGGGAGGCTCCAACCTCGGCGGGGCAACGGAGGTGTACCTGCCGCTTGCCTTCGACCAGAAGGTGAAGTGCGAGTTCGACACGTCGCAGGAAAACTCCGACACCGAAGTGTACATCATCGTGCCCGACAGCGTGAGCTTCGCGCAGGGGCAGGTGGAGGTGGTCATGACAAAGACATACGAAGCCACCGGCGACGAATACGTGGAAAAGGCATATTCCGACGAGACCAATTTCTCTAACTGAGCAAAGCAACAATCATGAAACGGAAACATACATTTACCATCCTGTCATTGCACCTGCTTGCGGCATTCGCCGTGGTATCGTGCAGCGAAGACCTCGATTCGCCGGTGCTGCCCGACGCGGTGAGCATCGACGTGCCGGAGGCGGTCACGCTTGACGCCGACAGGCTGTTCGGCGTGTGGGAAGGCAAGAAAACCTACGGCTACGACAACAGCAACTACTTCGAGGAAGAGTACAGCATCGAATTCCAGAACGTCGAGGACGCCGAGGCGGTCTACTCGCACTGGTACACCGACGCCTCTACGGGCATACGCGACTCGATATGTAACCTGGAGTACACCTACGAGTTCGACGGCTCCACGGTAGTGCTCACGCCCAAGACGGCGGCGGCTGCCGACGGCGCCACGACCATCACGGGCATACACACGGGCGACGAGAAGATGCTGCTCACGACCGAACACAACGGGCTCACCGACTCGATATGTACCCTGGTCCGCATCGGCGACCCCGAGCCAAGCATCACCAACGTAGACCGCACGCTGCCGGTAGCGGGCGATGTGGTTACGATAACGGGGCGCAACCTCCAGAGCGTGGACTGCGTGTACCTGCCGGTGGAGGGCGGCGAGCTTGAAATCACCGACTTCACGCCCGGCTCGAAGCAAATCAGTTTCACCCTGCCCGATGCCGACTACGCACAGGGCAGCATCCGCCTGGAGTCGGCATCCGCCGGGGTAAGCTGCTACTCGCCTGCGTACATGTTCTGCTACGACTGCGTGTTCTTCCATAACTTCGTCAGCGAGGGCTTCAGCTCGCCCTACACCGGCTCCGAGTTCGAATACACCCTGAGCACGATGGGCACGCTGAAGGACAACGTCGCCAACTATGCTTCGGACGACCTGCCGGAAGGGCATTCGCTCCTCCTGGCAACGGGCGTGAACCATCCCGACTCGCTCCTGAGCTTCTACGGCGGCACGCCGATAGAGTGGCCCCAGGCGTCGGGTCCCGACGACAAGGTGGGCTACCTGCGCTTCAGCAGCGGCGACCGCTTCCAGTACGTGCTCGACAACTGCGACGGGTTGCTGACCACCCTCACCTCGTGCAGCTCGGTGGCGATACAGATGGACATCTACGTGTACAGCAACGGGGTGCCCGAGTGGAGTACGGGCTACGTGTCGTGGCGGTTCAACAAAGACCGCAGCTCCCTCGACGCCGAAATGTCTGCCAACGTGGCAGGCTGGGAGAGGGACGAGCCCATGTCGTTTGCCGACGGATGGCGCACGTTCACCATCCCCCTGAGCGAGTTTTCGGTGACGTCGGGCAGCACGGCGTCTACCCTCGGCGGGCTGATACAGCAGCTCAAGAGCAGCGACCTGCAGACCATCCTCACGGTGGTGAACTATCCGCCCGACTCGTCGCACCCGTCGCAGGCGCTGGACTCGTTCCAGTTCAACATGGCAGACATCCGCCTTGTGCCCTACACCACGCCGGCAAATACGCCCTTGGATTAGCCTGCGGGGTGGTTTACAAAATCGGTGCATGATGAAACAAATGCGATACAAAAACGCGCGGCGAATGAAACAAATGAATCGCGGTATTTGTTCTTGTCCGTGTAATTTTGCAAGCGAAGATTCGGTGTGAAAGCCGGCAACAATAAATTCATTAACCAAACATATTAAAAAATTAAAAGTATGAAAGACAGAAAATTTTTTATCCCGATGGCTGCCGCACTTGCACTGGCGGCAGGTGTGACGTCGTGTACCAACGACGATGAACTTCTCTCCAGCGGCACAACAACCGAAGGCCGCACGCCCATAATCCTTACGAGCAACGTGGTTGCCGCGGGTTCGAGAACCGTAGACCAGAACCTGCAAAACACGCAGATAGAGGCAGGTGTGAAGGTCGGTGTGTTTGCGTTTGCAAACTCCGAATTTATAGAAAACGGTGACAACAATGTGCTTACTGCCGACGGGAACGGTGGATTTACGGGTACCGAGATGTATTTCGAAGAAGATGAATTGACCTTGTATGCATACGCCCCGTACAACAGTTCATGGACGGGCGGATATAATTCTAACATGACGTTCTCCGTTGCCACCGACCAAAGCACCGAAGACGGCTATCTGGCCAGCGACCTGTTGATTGGTACACCCACTAACGGTAATCCTGTGGCTTCTACTACAGATGCGATAGGGCTTACATTCGTGCACAAGCTGGTTAAGGTTAACATCAATTTAAATGTCGAAAACGATGAAGATGGGAACGCAACCATTGACCTGAAAGGAGCTACAGTGAACATCTGCAACGTAGTGACCTCGGCACCGGTCAATGTGAGTACGGGTACAGTCGGCAATGTATCGGGAAGCGAAACGGAGATAGTGGCGGCAAAGTTTGGTGACGATGCCACAACGTTCACCGCAAGTGCAATATTTCCTCCGCAGTATATGTTGAGTGGAACAGCTTTCGTGGTTGTGACAACAGCGGACGGCAACTCCTATAAGGCCGTACTTAGCGAAGACGTAGAATTCGCAAGCGGCAAGAAATATACGTACACCGTAACGTTGTCTGGTGTAGAAACTGAGGCTATACTCGAAAGCGTGGTAACTGAATGGGAAGATGGCAACGAAGATACAACTCTTGAAGGCACCGAGGCAACATATTACGGCATAGGCGACTACATGCTTAACGACGGAACATTCGTCAAGAACGGTCAACTCACCGATGAGCAGAAGAGCAGCGTAGTGGCCGTAATATTCAGCAAATCGGTAAGCACGGCGGATGCTGACGAGGGTTACAATGGTTACGCTATGGGTTTATGGCGTTTCGGTAACAAGGCATGGAACATAACCGATGTTGCAATGAACGATACGTATGATTCTTATGTCGATGCATACAATGACCTCGACGGACTGACAAAGACAAGAGCTATACTCGCGAGCGATGAATATGCTGCTTTAGAAGATAAAAGTAGTAATTTTGTAAACTATACAAATTACACAAATTCACACCCACTGCCAACAGATGGTACTGCGAGCGAGTGGTTCACACCGAGCTTCGGCCAGATGATACAAATATTCAACAACCTCGGAGGTGCAGGACTGACGGCAAGCATGGATTTAATGGGTCCTGATAATACGTCAAGTCCGAAGTATTACGTGACGACCACAGACGTGCTTGACAATATAAACGCATACGTCACTGGCTTGGGGGACGATGAAATGTTCCTCACGGACACAAACTCAGATGCACTGTTGTATTATACCGTGACCGAATATTCCACTGGTGCGTGCTGGGCGTTCACCACAAGGAAAACCACAGTAAGTGGTGATGACACCATATACGCTTGGGGTTTCGGGTGTAACGCTTACAAGTCGAGTGGCGGTCGTAGCGTAGCTCCTTGTGTGGCAGTCACATTACCTGCAGTTCAATAAAAAGAAATGTTGTTTGAAGTATGAAAGGCAGGCCCGTAGCCCGGTGTGGCGGTAGGGCTTGCCGGTAATACGAGGCGGCATGGCGGTACAGAATGGTCCCGCCTGCCCGCTTCTTCTGTTGCGAGGCGTTGTGCCACGGGTGTTTACGCCACTGTTTATATAATACAAACAATCCTATTATGAAACATACATTACCTATACTGAAGTCAGCCGCTGCCTTTGCAGCCTTCGCAGCGTTGTCTGTGGGCTTCACGGCGTGCAATGAAGACGACGCTATCGACATCGACAGTGCTGCTGCCCAGGCACTGACCATCACCGTTACCGACGGCGACGACGAGGTGGAGCTGGAAGAAGGCGCCACGGTGGGCGTGATTGCCGTGAACGACGGCATTGCCGTCACAGCGCATGCCACCGTCACGGCACAGGCAGGAGGGCTGCTGGCAAATACCGATTCGATAATTGCAGTCATGCAGGACGGCGTGGAACTGTGTGCGTACAGTCCGGCAAGCCTGTGGACAGCCGACACATACGGCGAGACGCTGAACTTCAGCGTGCCGTCCGACCAGAGCGACGAGGCCGACTATGAGTCTGCCGATCTGATGCTGGCGCCGCTGACCGCCGTTTCGGACGGCAAGGCGCACCTCGTGCTGAACCACATGATGGCGAGGGTGAGCATACACTTGACCGACGTCACGGGCAACTACGACCTCACCGGCACAACGGTGGTGATGCCCGGCCGTAACACCACCGTGGCAGCCGACCTTGCATCCGCCACGGCGCCCACCGTGAAGGGCATCACTGCCGACATCAACGCATACATGCCCGAAAACACCGTCTACCGTGCCACGGCTTCTGCCATCATTGCCCCGGGCACCATGAGCTCCGGCAGCAGGCTTGTCGACGTGTCGATAGACGGCGAAACCTTTTCGTACACCCTGTATGAGACCGTCGAATGGGAGGCGGGCTACGAATATGTGTACAGCATGAGGCTGACCAGCGACGGCCTTGTGCCCTACGACAGCTATGTGACCGGCTGGGAAGACAGCGACGTAAACCTGACGGGCAACGCCAGCGAGATATTCATCTACGGTGTGGGCGACTACCTCCTGTCGGACGGCTCGTTTGTCAAGGCAAGCCGGATTACCGCCGACGAAGCGGCGGATGTAGTGGCGGTGGTGTTCAGCGAAGACGTGAGCGATGCCGATGCTGCTGCAGGCTACGATGCCTACGCCGTGGGTGTGGAGCGCGTCACGGGAGTGGTGCAGGGCTTCACCGATGCCGTGGGCGAGAGCGTCACCGACTGGGCTTCTGCCCTGGCAGACCTCGACGGACGGCTGAAAACGGCTGCCATGCTGGCGAGCGATGCCTACGGGGCGTTGGAAGACAAGTCGGCTACAGCCTTGTATGCCGTGGGCGAATACGCGTCGGCACATCCCGCCGACACCACGGTGGCGAGCGGATGGTTCGTGCCCTCGATAGGCCAGATGCTGCAACTGCTCAACAACCTCGGGGAGGCGGGCCTTACGGAGGATACGGAGGTGAGCATCAGCAACAACAACAGCGCCATATTCACGTCTGACGATGCGTCGGTGTTCGGGAACATCAACGCCCTGCTGACAGCCATCGGCCTTGAAGAGTTGTTCCCCGTCACGGGAACGACGGCATACATCACGTCGAGCGAATACAACGTTGATACGTACACCAACTTCTGGTCCGTGCAGACCACCGAGAGCAACGGGGCATGGACCTGGGGTTTCGGCAAGAACACGCAGAAAGGCAGTTCCACGGGGCGTAGCCTTGTGCCTTGCATAGCCGTGAAACTGCCCGATATGGAGTAGTTTCCTTTTTCGCCGGGCGGCAGCCGCCTGCCGCCCGGTTTTGCCGGGGGATGTGAGCCGGAGGGCACATCCCCCTTTTCTTGTCTTGCATCGCTGTTGTAAAATGAATCTACTTCTTCCACAAATCGGTTTTACCAAGAAGGAAGCCGTCAGAGAGTTGCAGAAGTGAATCTTGCTCCTGATTCATCTTTTCTTTTGAGTTCACCGCTTTCATCCCGTTTATAAGCTTTCCACCATGCCAATATCCACAGAAAATCCATTTTTACGCAGTTCATTGTAGATGACTAAGTGCTTCGCTGATGAAGATACCGTAATTTCAAAGACATTGCCGGACTTGCTTATGCCAGGTCTTTGTGCGCCACCAGTATCCCCTGCACGATTCCCCTCAGGGCGAGGTAGACGATGAAGCCCATCCAGAGCGCATGGTTGCCCAGCGCAGAGTGGAAGCCGTAATAGACGAGAAAAAAGGCGGCGCTGGCCGCACACATCCCTTTCAGCATGGCAGAGGTGGCGGTGGCACCGATGCAGATGCCGTCGAGCAGGAATGCGGAGAAACCTGCCGCCGGGATTGCCAGTACCCAGTAGAAATACGTGCCGGCGGCATCGATTACCTCCTGCTCGTCGGTGAGCAGCCCGAGGAAACCCTTCCCCCCGATGGCGTACAACAGGGTGAAGCCCAGCGAGATGGCGATGCCCCACCCGAAGAGGTGGCGGACCGTGCGGTGCAGCTCCGTGCGGTTTCCCGCCCCGACGCATTTCCCCGTCAGCGCCTCCCCGGCGTATGCAAAGCCGTCCATGATGTAGGAGAAAAGCGTGAAGAGCTGCATCAGCAGGGTGTTGACGGCGAGGGTCACATCGCCGTATGCCGCCCCGGTGGAGGTGAAGAACACGGTGACCGCTATCAGGCAGAACGTGCGGAGGAAGATGTCGCGGTTCACTCCGAAGAAACGCGCCATGGCTTCCCGCCCGAAGCAGCCTTTCCATGCGGCATACTTGCGCAAGGGGCGGTAATAGACGGCCCAGAGCAGGCATGCCATGGCAATCCCCGCGTATTGGGCAATCAGTGTGCCGAGCGCCACGCCCTCCACCTTCATGTTGCATACCATGACGAAAAACAGGCTTGCCGCGATGTTCACCACGTTTTGCGTGATGGCGACATACATGGGGAAACGCGAGTTCTGCATGCCGATAAACCATCCCGAAATGCTGTACAGCCCCAGTGTGGCGGGGGCTCCCCAGATGCAGATATGGAAGTAGAGCGAGGCGGTCTCCTTCACTTCGGGGCTGGCATCAATCAGCCGGAAGGCGATGGTGCGGATAGGGTATTGCAGTGCGAGCAACGCCAGTGCCAGCAGCAGGCCGATAGCTGCGGAGCGGAGCAGGCACCGGGTCGTTTCGGGCAGGTCGTGTGCACCGTATGCCTGTGCCGTGAGTCCGCTGGTCCCCATGCGGAGGAAGCCGAATATCCAGTAAATCATGTTGAACAGCATGCCCCCCACGGCTATGCCTCCGATGTAGGAAGCCGAGCCGAGATGGCCCACGATGGCGACATCCACCAGTCCCAGCAGGGGCACGGTGATGTTCGAAACGATGGAAGGCAGGGCGATGTGCAGGATGCACCGGTTTGTGTGTGTCATGCGGTGGTTACAATTCGAATGAAACTTCCTTGAACATGTATTCCCGGAGTGTGCCGCTTGCATCTTCCAGCACCAGCCGCCCCGAAGGCCTGATGTCGCGGATGCGGGCAAGGAAACGCCCTTCGCCGTCCCGGTAGGCATGAAACCCGTCGCGGCGGTACAGTGCCGCTTTGTACCGTTGGCGGATGTATTCGTCCTTTCCTTCCTTCAGCTGCCCGTAATACCACGCGGTGCGCTGCATGACCCGGCGGAGGATGTCTGTCGGCTCGTACCTTTCCCCCGTGATCTGTGCCAGCGAGACCGCGTTGGGGGCGTTGTCCGCAAAATGCAGCTGGTTCAGGTTTATGCCTGTGCCGATGATGGAACGGCTGACGCACGTCCCGTCCAGGTCATTCTCTATCAGTGTGCCGCAAAGTTTCCTGTCTTTCCAGTAGATGTCGTTCGGCCACTTGATGCGGATGCCTTCCGTGTATACCGAAAGGGTCTCCGCCACGCCCAGTGCCGCCACCTGCGAGAGGAGGAACTGGCGTCCGGCTTCGAGGAATGTGGGGTACGCCACGAAGCTGAAAAGCAGGTTCTTTCCCGGTTCCGATTCCCAGCTGTTTCCCCTTTGTCCGCGTCCTGCCGTCTGGCAAGAGGTGTACACGCTTGCCAGCTCGGCGGGCCTGCTCCGGCTGCATAGCTGGGCGAGGAAGGTGTTGGTGGAGGTTGTCTGTTCTATAAATATGGGTTCAGGGATGTCTGTCATTGTCAATCCGTTTTTGTTTGTTGTTACCATACGGGCGGCAGGAAAGCATCTTTTATGTGCCTGATTCGGAAAGGAGCCCCACGGCCGGTCACTGTGACGATATCGAAACGTACCGGCATGTCGATGCCGTATTCTTTGACGTAGGCATCTGCCAGTGCGACAAGCGTGCGTATCTTGCGGTCGGTCACCGCCTCTTCGGGGTGCCCGTATTCTTCGTTCCGCCGGGTCTTTACCTCCACCACGACCAGCAGGCTGTCTTTCTCCGCCACGATGTCCAGCTCGTTGCGTCCTTTTCGCCAGTTGCGGTGGCGGATGCAGTATCCGTGTGCCGCCAGGTAGTGTGCCGCCTCGTCTTCTCCTTTTTTCCCCAGGCTGTTGTGCTCTGCCATTCCGTTCTTTTGGGCAAAGGTACGCAATCCCCGCGTATTTTTCAGCACCTTTCCCGATTTTTAGCGCCAGCCTGTTTTGCAGATGAAGAAAAGTGCGCTATTTTTGCAGGTGTATTATGGTAAACAATAGTAAAAAGCGAAACCTGTCTTCCCCGTCTTCTCCGCGCAAACACAGGATGGTTTGCCTGCTGAGTGACGGCGAAATGCAGGTTGTGGAACGTTATCTGGCACGCTATCGGATAACGAACAGGGGGCGTTGGCTCCGGGAAACGGTGCTGTCGTTCATCCACCGGCATCTGGAGGAAGACTATCCCACCTTGTTCAAGGAGCACGACATGCGCAGATAACCTTTCGGGCGTATGGAAAAAGATGTTTATTACATGAAGCAGGCCCTGCTGGAGGCGCAGGAAGCGGGACGGGCAGGGGAGGTGCCGGTAGGCGCCGTGGTGGTATGCCGCGACCGTGTCATTGCCCGTGCGCACAACCTGACCGAGATGCTGCACGATGTGACGGCGCATGCCGAAATGCAGGCGATAACGGCAGGCGCCGATGCGTTGGGGGGGAAATACCTTTCAGACTGCACCCTCTACGTCACCGTCGAGCCGTGTGTGATGTGTGCGGGCGCCATCGCCTGGGCGCAGATGGGCAGGTTGGTGTTCGGTGCGGCCGATGAGAAACGCGGATACCGCCGTTATGCCCCCGGGGCGCTCCATCCCAAGACGGAAGTGCTGGCAGGCGTTCTGGGCGAGGAATGTGCCGCCCTCATGAAGGATTTTTTCCGTCGGAAGAGGCAGTAGCGGTCCGCCTGTAGTCTACGAAGCTGTAGGCATAGGCGTGCTTTTCGTCGGCGGAATGCCTTTCGCGTGCCGTTTCTTCCCATGCATTCCGGTCGATGGCAGGAAAGAACACGTCGGCCTCTTTTTCGCTGTCTTCAATCTCGGTCAGGCAAAGGCGGTCGGCGACAGCCAGTGCCTCGGCATATACGCTGGCACCACCGATAATGAATATTTCCTCTTCCTTCGTGCAGTGCCCGAGGGCTTCTTCCATCGAGCGGAAGCATTCGGCTCCCGCAAAAGCACGGCTGTTCTTGCTCAGCACGATGTTTCTCCGGTTGGGCAGGGCACCTTTCGGGAGCGACTCGAATGTCTTCCGTCCCATGATGAGGGTATGTCCCGTGGTGAGTGCCTTGAAGCGTTTCAGGTCGTTGGGCAACCAGTATATCAACCGGTTCCCGAAGCCGATTCCCCGGTTCCGGTTAATGGCGGCAATGATGGTTATCATCGTTTATGTTGTTTTTGCGTTACACAGATACTTTTCCGGCAATGTGCGGCCACGGTTCGTAACCGTCCAGTTCGAAGTCCCCGTAGCGGAAAGCGAAGATGTCCTTCACGTCCGGGTTCAGCCTGATATGCGGCAGGGGACGGGGAGTGCGTGCCAGCTGCAGGTCTACCTGGTCGATGTGGTTCAGGTAAATGTGCGCGTCGCCCAGGGTATGGATGAAGTCGCCTGCTTCCAGCCCCGTCACCTGCGCCGTCATCAGGAGCAGGAGCGCGTACGAAGCGATGTTGAACGGTACGCCCAGAAAGCAGTCGGCGCTGCGCTGGTACATCTGCATGCTCAGCTTCCCGTCTGCCACGTAAAACTGGAAGAATATATGGCAGGGGGGGAGGTTCATGTTCTTCAGGTCTGCCACGTTCCATGCGCTCACGATGATGCGTCGCGAGTCGGGGTTGTGCCTGATGGTTTCTATGGCTTCCGCAATCTGGTCGATGACCCCGCCTTCGTAGTCGGGCCATGAGCGCCATTGGTATCCGTAGATGTGCCCCAGGTTGCCGTCGGCATCCGCCCATTCGTTCCAGATGCGCACGCCGTTTTCCTGCAGGTAATGCACGTTGGTGTCCCCCTTCAGGAACCAGAGCAGTTCGTGGATGATGGATTTCAGATGCACTTTTTTGGTGGTCACCAGCGGGAATCCGTCGGCGAGGCAGAACTTCATCTGGTGTCCGAATACGCTGAGGGTGCCCGTGCCTGTGCGGTCGTGTTTCAGCACGCCTTCGGTACGGATGCGTTTCAGCAGGTTGAGATATTGTTCCATGGCAGGTTATTGTTTTTTTGCGGTGCAAAGGTAATCAGATTCTGCCAGATGCGCAATGTTTTTCCCTTCCTTTGCAGGTGGTGTCCCTTCACGAGTCCCTGCCGAAGGAACGGTATTTCAGAGGGGTGAGCCCGGTGTTTTTCTTGAACAGGTTCGAGAAATGCTCGGTGGAGGCATATCCCAGCATGAAGCAGATTTCTTTCACGGAGTAGGGGGTGGTGACCAGCAATTGTTTGGCTTTCCGCAGTTTCAATTCCTGGAAATACTTTGCCGGGGCATATCCGGTGTAGTCCTTGAATGCCTTCCGGAACCACGAATAGCTGATGTTCAGCTTGTCTGCCAGTTCCTCCGGGTCTACTTCCCCGTCGATATGTTCGTTCATCATGATTTTCGCTTGTTCCATCTTGCCGGCAATGTTGTCCTGCTTGAAGATGTTGTTTTTTGAAACCGAAAGGACCAGCCCGACCATGTGCAGCAGGATGCCCGCCAGGTATTGCTGGGAGGCGGTGCGGTCTTCGTCGGCTATTTCGAGGGCCCGTGAAAAAAGCATCACCAGTTCTTCGTTGATGCCTATCTCCAACACCTGGTTTTCTTTTCCGAGGAATCCGTTCTTCACCAGCCGGTCGATGACAGCGCCTTCGAATCCGATGTAGTATTCATCCCATCCGGTTTCGGCATCCGGATGGTACGTATGCCATTGTCCGGGGAAAAGCACAATCAGGTTTCCTTTGCCTACACTGCGCCCCGACGTATCGTCGGAAGCAAAAGTGCCTTGCCCTTTGGTGATGTAAAGCAACTGGTATTCGCGCAGGACACGTCCCTTTTGCGCATTGAAGAAATAGCCGGAAGGATGATTGTTGATCGGATAAGGGGAATTGGAATGGATAGACTGGAAACCAACCGCATTCACGGCAAGCCCGAACATGCGGTCTTTTTCATTTACAATCAGGTATTTGATTTCCATCCCTGTATTTGCATTCGATTTTGTCATAAACTTCACTATTTACCACATTATGGCAAAGATACGAAAAAGGAATGGAAAGTGGGGCGGGAATGTCCGAATAAAGAGGGACGGGCACAGAAACTCCGGGGCATGAAGCACGCCCCGGCGTTTCCGTGCCGTTTCTTCCCGGCAGGGAGAATCAGAAAGCCTTGTGGTAGAGGGCTTCTATGTCCTCAACGGAAGTGGGACGCGGGTTTCCGCCCGTACACACATCGTTGAATGCGTCGACAGCCAGTTGGTGGATGTCTTCCTCGCGCACACCTATTTCATGCAATTTCTGCGGGATGCCGATGCTGAGTGACAAGGCACGGACGGCATCGACAGCCGCCTTCACGCCTTCCTCCACCGTCATGCCTTCCGTATCCACGCCCATTGCCTTGGCTATGTGGATATATTTGGGGGCGGCGGGCGACTCCGCGTTGTATTCCATTACATAAGGCAGCAGCAAGGCATTTGCCAGTCCGTGCGGCGTGTCGTAGTGTGCCCCCAACGGATGTGCCATGGAGTGTACAATGCCCAGTCCGACATTGCTGAACCCCATACCGGCAATGTATTGTGCCTGCGACATGGCTTCGCGTGCCACGGTGTCGTTGCCGTTGTCGACTGCCGCCTTCAGGTTTCCGGCAATCATCTCGATGGCTTTCAGTTCCATCATGTCCGACATGACCCATGCGCCCGGGGTGATATAACTCTCGATCGCATGTGTCAATGCGTCCATGCCCGTTGCAGCCGTCAGACCCTTTGGCATGGAATACATCAGTTCGGGGTCGACGATTGCCACGCATGGGATGTCGTTGGGGTCGACGCATACCATTTTCTTCCGGGCTTCCTCGTCGATGATGACATAGTTGATGGTCACTTCGGCGCCCGTACCTGCCGTGGTGGGCAGGGCGAAGGTGGGCACGGCCTTATGGTGCGTATCCGCCACACCTTCCAGTGAGCGCACGTCGGAAAACTCCGGGTTGTTCACCACAATGCCGATGCCTTTTGCCGTGTCGATAGCGGAACCGCCACCCAATGCCACGATAAAGTCGGCACCCGAAGCTTTGTAGGCATTCACGCCATGCTGTACATTGGCAATGTTGGGGTTTGCCTTCACATCGCTGTACATCTCATAAGGAATCCCGTTCCTGTCGAAAATCTCAATGACCTTGTCGGCTACGTGGAAGCGGATCAAATCCGCATCCGTCACGAAAAACGCTTTTTTGAAACCTCTGCGGCGGGCCTCCGTCGCGATGCTCTCGCGGCATCCCGCCCCGAAATACGAGGTTTCGTTCAAAATCATCCTGTACATAGTTATTTTGTTTAAAAAGTGTCTGTTCCTGCCGGTCCGTCATTTCGGCAGATTGAATGCGACGGACATTTCCTTCATTTGTTCCTGGCTCATGCCTTCCGGCTCAAAGCCCATGTTCTTGGCGGCGATGTAGATCAACGCCGACTTGTTGAGAACGTCTACCTGGTCGAACGCCGACATGATGTCGGTGTCTACGGCAAACACGCCGTGTTTCTCCCACATCACCACATCGTAATCGTCCAGCGTACGGATGGTGGCTTCCGCCAGTTCCACCGAACCGGGCAACGTATAGGGCACCATGCCCAGTCCGCGCGGGCAGAAAGCCTTGGTTTCCGGAATCATGCTCCACAAAAGGTTGGAGGCACAGTCCTTTTCCATGAATTTCCTGTTGTGGGTCATGGCCACCAGTTCGATGGGGTGCGTATGCAGGGAAGCCTTGTAGTTCATCCCTTTCGAGAGCAGGTAATTGTGCACGCTCAGGTGCGAGGGAAGTTCCGATGTGGGATTCACCGGCTGGTCGGCGACAATCACGTAGCTGGCGCAGTCGTCCAGGATGCGGATTACCGAACCGTTTGCCATCGGGTCGCGGGCAAGGTCGCGCATGCGTTTCTGTGTCCCTTTGCAATAGAAGTAACAGCCTTTCAGGTATGGAAGCACGGTGCCGATGGGTTTCACCCCGCTGATGGCCGGCATTGCCTTTATCGTGTCGTCTACATACTCGGTGATATTGATGGTTATATTGCCTCCGTTGCGTTCTGCCCAGCCTTTTTGCCACAGATAGCCTGCCACTTCCGCTACCTTCCCGATTTCGGCAGCCAGTGCCGGGCGGTTAGTCAAGATTGATTCCATGTTATTTGTCAGTTTTTTAATTATTGGTCCGTTAAAGTTTGTCTGTCAGGGTACCCGTCTCATTTCAACAGCTGAGGCAGGAACGAAGATACAATGAGTATTGCCAGCCCCACGAGCAATACGGCAATGGTCTTCTGCGAGCACCCTTTCCATTCTTTCAGGATAATGCCCCACACGTTCGAAAATACCACGTTGAGCGCCATCAGGATGCAAAAGGCGAAGGTCAGCAGCACGGGCGACTCCGTAAGGAAGCCTTTTCCCAGCGCCAGTCCGAAGAACTGGCTGTACCACAATACGCCGGCAAGGGTACAGAACACAAGGTTGTTGCCCCATACCCCGCTTTTGCGGTAATCGTTCCATGTATGGTTCCTGCTATTCTGGTAAAAGCAGTACACGGCGTTGGTCATAAATCCGCCCACAGTCACCAGGAAAGTGGCGGGCAAGGTCTTGAACATGTCTGCCGATTCTTCGAAATGGATGGACGAGCCGAATTCCAGCCCTACGTTGAAGCACCCGCTCATGAAACCGGCAAGTAGCGCGATGGCGATGCCTTTGGGGAAGTTGAAATCCTTCACGGCAGCCTTCTTCTCCTCTTCACTCAGGCTTTGTGCTTTCATGTTGCCCGCCACGCCGATGATGGCGATGCCCACCAATGTCACCACCACGCCGATGATGACGGAATACGTGAGTTTTTCCAGATGGTGGGCTTCCGGATAAAAGATGTTCAGCATCACGGGAGCCAATATCGTCCCCAATCCGGCACAAGTTCCCAGTGAGATGCTTTGCCCCAACGCCACACCCAAGTAGCGCATCGAGAGGCCGAAAGTGAGTCCGCCTACGCCCCACAGCACGCCGAAGAATATGGTCATGAGCATATCAAGCGTATTGGCATCGGCAAGCAACCCGGCAAGGCTGTGCCCCGGAGGAACGGCCAGCAAGGCGCCCAAAAACGGGAATACCAGCCAGGCGAACACCCCTTGGATTATCCAGTACGACTCCCAACTCCAGTCCTTTATTTTGTTGATCGGCACGTAACAGCTTGACTGGCAAAACGCACCGACCGCAATGATCAATAGTCCAATTACTATGTCCATAATCCTGTTCCACGTTTCGCGCACGAACCCCCGTCATGCAGGCTGGAAGACGCACAGGCACCCGTACAAAGTTTTCCTGCAGGAGTTTCCTGCCTTGTCCCTGTACACCTGGTGCCTTTGCCTCCGTTTTCTCCTGTTATGACGTACGTTCGTGCTGTTTCTTGAATACGTTAATTACGTTTTGAAGTGACATCCGCCTCGTATTTCTCTACCTCGGCAATGAACTCTTCGCCTACGGGTACGTTGTTCTTCAGGCAGAACATGTCCCATACGGCGTTCCATGGCAGCGTCTTCGCCTCTTCCAACAGGGCAAGGCGCTGGAACAGCCGGTCGTCTTCCTCGTATTTGCGGAGCATTGCAAGCGGTTCGAGCAAGGCACGCAGCATGCACTTCAGGGCGGCACGGCTTCCAACCACGTATGCGCCGATGCGGTTGATGGACGCGTCGAAATAGTCAAGTCCGTAGTGAACGCGGTCGAGTGCATTGCAGCGGACGATTTCCTGGAAGAGTTCCAGTGTCGGGTCGTCCATGATTGTCACGTGGTCCGAATCCCAGCGTACCGGGCGGCTTACGTGCAGCATCAGCTCAGGTATGTAGAGCAGGAGCGAAGAAACCTTGTCAGCCACGCTTTCTGTCGGGTGGAAGTGTCCCGTATCGAGGGTAATCATCTTGTTGTGCGACACGCCGTACCCGATGTAGAAATCGTTCGACCCTACCGTATAGCTTTCCAGCCCGATGCCGAATACTTTCGACTCGATGCAGTCTTTCATGTGTTTGTAGTCGGTGGCAAAAATCTGGTCGAGCGAGTCTTTCAACAGTTCACGGTATTTCATGCGGTTCACAGTGATGTCCTTGCTTCCGTCGTGCACCCACAGGTTCATGATACAGGGGTCGCCTTGCGCCTCTCCCATGGCTTCTGCTACGGCACGGCAGCGTTTCGTATGTTCTATCCAGAAATTGCGGATGCCCTCGTCGGGATTGGACAGGCTCAGGTTGCCACTCTTCGGATGCGAGAAAGAGGTGGAGTTGAAGTCCAGCTTCATGTTGTGCTCCTTTCCCCATTCTATCCAACTTTGGAAGTGTTCCGGTTCCACCTGGTCACGTTCCACCACTTTGCCCTGGAAGTCGCCGTAGATTTCGTGCAGGTTCAGGCGATGTGTGCCGGGAATATACGAAGTGGCTTTGAGGATGTCCTGGCGCAGTTCGTCGATGTTGCGTGCCTTGCCTGGATAATTGCCCGTTGCCTGGATACCTCCGGTCAGTTCGCCTGCCTGCACCTCGAAGCCCGTCACATCATCGGCCTGCCAGCAGTGCAGCGACAAATGGATGTTCTGCAAGGTCTCCAGTGCCTTGTCCGCGTCCACTCCTACGGCCGCATAACGTTCTTTCGCAATCTCATACGCTTTGTTTACCAATTCTTCTTTCATGATATTCTTTGTTTTACAGGGTTAATAATTTCATTGAGTGATTGTTTTGAATTGCAGATAGGCGGCGTCCCATACTTCTTTGTTTTGCGGGGTGAAGGTTTTCAGCGGGATTGCTTGGCGAACGACACGGCGCATGGAGGCCACGTTCGTCGCCTTTCCGGCTGCAAGCGCCTGGATCATGATGTTGCCTACGGAGGTGGCTTCCGATGGTCCTGCCACGACCGGAATGCCGATGGCGTTTGCCGTCCATTGGTTCAGCAGGTCGTTGCGGCTGCCTCCGCCTATCACGTGGAGCACCTCAATCGGGGCAGGCGACAGGCTTTGCAAGTTCTCCAGCACCTGGCGGTAGCGCAGCGAAAGGCTTTCGAAGATACAGCGCACTATCTGGCCGCGCGTCTCGATGGCAGGCTGTTTGTGTGCCGCGCAATATGCCTTGATGGCCTCTTCCATGTCCGATGGGTTGGCGAATGTCGGGTCGTCGGGGAAAATCAGGTTGCGGAACGGTTCGCTTGCGTTCGCTTCGGCAATCAGTTCCGGGTAGGAAGTCTCTCCCCAAACTGCGCGGCAGCGTTCCAGCAGCCACATGCCGCAAATGTTTTTCAGCAGGCGGATGGTGCCGTCCACACCGCCCTCGTTCGTGAAGTTCAATGCCTCCGTATCGGCATTGATGACGGGGGCATCGGTCTCAACCCCCATCAGCGACCATGTGCCGCTGCTCAGGTAAGCGAAATTCTTGTCGGATGCGGGTACGGCTGCCACGGCCGAAGCCGTGTCGTGTCCTGCTACGGCAATGACCGGAATGGCTCCCAGCCCGGTGATGCGCTGTACTTCCGGCGTGAGCACGCCCACCTTTTCGCCCGGATAGACGAAACGCCCGAAGTTGTCCTCGTCCATCTGCAGGCTCCTGAGCAACTCCGGTTCCAGGCGTCGCGTCCGGGCGTTGACCAATTGCGATGTGGAGGCAATGGTATATTCGCAGACCATTTCGCCGGTCAGCAGGTAGCCCAGGGCATCGGGGATGAACAGGATTTTGTCGGCAGCCTCCAGCGCACTGTCCTTGTGGCGGAGCATCGTGTCGATCTGGAACAGCGAGTTGAAGTTCATCACCTGGATGCCCGTCCAGGCATACACATCGCCGCGCGGCATGCGCTCGAAATACTTGTCGGGGGCACCGTCGGTGTGCGGGTCGCGATACGAATAGGGCTGGCGCAACAATGCTCCGTCTTTTCCTACACAGACGAAATCCACGCCCCACGTGTCGATGCCGATGGAAACCACTTCCACGTCCTTCCGGCACGCCACTGCCTTCAATCCTTCAAGGATATTGCGGTAAAGTTCGTATAAATCCCAATAGAAATGTCCTCCTGTTTCGATGAGGTGATTCGGAAAACGGTTGATTTCTTCCGTTACCAATCCTTCAGATGTAAAACTGCCTAAAATCGTACGCCCACTGGTAGCCCCGAGGTCGATGGCAAAAAAGCATTGTGTCATGGTATGATTCAGATTTAATGTTACAACTTCTTGTTGTTGCAAAGATAAAATAAAAAAATGTCTGTCATCATGCACGTTTTGACTGAAAAGATAGTGATTTTGACATGTTTTTCAGCATGAAAAAACCGCATGCACATCTCTGCGCACGCCGGCGGAAGATACGGTTGCGGCTGCTATCTGGAAAAGCTGAAGCGGAGGCCTACCTGCAAGTTGAAATTGAAAGGATAGTCCTTGCGGATGGTTTCTACCTCGCTGTTGTCATCGAAATAGTAGATGATGCCCGGTTCGGCATACACGCCTATCAGGCGGGTGAAGTTGACCTGGATACCTGCCGCCCCGGACACCGACCATTGGAGCTTGTTGATGTCCAAGGACTGATGTTCGGTCTCGTTTGTCGAACCGTCGTTTACGTATTTTACATCCAGGCTGCCGGAAACGCATCTTTCCACCATCCCGCCTGCCGATACGTAGAAGGAAACCCAGCGGCTATCAAACAGGGAGCGGTGTACTTTCAGCGGGATGCCTATATAATGCAGCTTTTGCTCTTCTTCGAGGTAAACATCCGTCCCCGAATGGAGGCTTGATGAGAGGAACGTGTAGCTCAAACCGGTTTCAAGTGCCCATCTGGAAGTGAGGTGCCACTTGAAGGAAATACCTGTGGTGACGGGCATCCTGTGGTGGATGCTGGTGGTGGAAATCTGGTCGCGGCTGTTGAACAAAACCTGGCTGTATGCAGTCTGTTCCCCGCTCATCGACAGCAACATTATGTCGCTGTATGTACGTGCCGTGTTTTGTGCGCTCAGGCTTCCCATCCCGTTGTATGAGTTGCTGGAACTGAAAGGCGTATTCCCCGCATTCAGGGATACCGACCACGAGCGGTTGCCTTTGTGGCGGGCTTCTGCAAGCAGTTCGCTGTTGCGCTGCATCTGTTCCCGGTCTGCCTTGCGGCGCGACCGCATCAGGTCTTTTTCTGAAACAGATTCTGTCTGTCCGGCGTTTTCAGGCTGTGGCGCGACCGTGCTTTCTTCGGGTCGGGGCTTTTCGTCTTCAGGAGAAATCATTGGCGATTCTTCGGCCCTGGCAACCGGTGAACCGGATACGGGCATGGGGACTTCCCCGGTCCGGACCGCTGTTATCCTTTCTTCTTTCTCCCTTTGCCCGGATACTGTTTCCGGTTGCGGGAAAACCGGGCTCTTTACCTCGTCTGCCACGGGTTGCGGCGTATGGGGATGATCCTCGGTCCACAAGCCGGCCAGCCAGACCGTAAGTGCAGTCGCCACCACAATGGCAATGGCTGCCGCCGCCGATGCGAAACGTTGTGTCTTCCACATCGGGATATGACGCCGGGACGACATTTCTGCTTCCATCCTTTCCCACAGGTTGTCCGGTAGCGGTTCGGAATGTCCCTGCATTTTTATCTTCAGGTTTTCTGCCCATTTATCCTTGTTTTTCATCCCATTCTCTTTTTCTTATATTCTTTTATTTTCTTTATCAACAATGTCTTTGCCCGGTAATATTGGGAGGATGACGTATGTTCCGTAATACCTAATATTGAAGCAATTTCCTTATGGCTTTTGTCTTCGAACACATATAAGTTGAGCACTGTGCGGTATCCTTCAGGCAGTTCGCCTATCATCTTCATCAACGCCGAACGGGGAATCTCCTCTACGTTTTCATTGTCCGCATCAGGCAGGTCCGGTATCTCGTCCAGCAATACTTCCTGCTGTATCTGTGCGTTCCGTTTTCGCAGGTAGCCCAACGCCTCATTGACCATAACCTTCGAAAGCCATGCCTTGAGCGACCCTTCTCCCTGGTAAGTAAACTGTACTATCGACTCGAATATACGCAGGAACCCATCATGCAACACGTCTTCGGCCGCTTCACGGTCGCCCGTATAGCGAAGGCAAATTGCCATCAACACACCCCCATACTTTTCATAGAGCATACGGCGTGCCTGCATATCTTTTCGCTTACATTGAAGCGACAATTCTTTTTCCGATATGTCCGCTTTCAATTGCATTTTATGATGAAATGAATTTTCATCCCAAATACTGCATAAAAGGAGTAAAAAATAATTATTAGTTTGTTTTAACACATCTGTGTGCAGTAGCCCGCTACACATGTCATTTCCAAAATAGGAACAAAGATACATTTTTATGAAAACAATCCCACATTTTTTTTGCCTTGTCGCCGCTCTTCTTTCATGCGCTGTCTTTTCGTCGTGTGAGCTGAAAGACAATGATATAAATACCTTGCAAGACAATATCAATACGGAAGGCATTTTTTCCACATTGGGAACCGTGGAGGTAAGTGGCAATTACATTGCCATAGAGTCCGACCGCTATGACACACTGGTGCCCGATAATCCGGAAACGATTGTCGCCATCGGAGCGGATTCCACCGGCCAGCGTGTTGTGGCAGGTTTCGTTTTCCTGGAAAAGGGGCAATGGGGTGCATACGACAACCTGCCGGTTCACATTGTGGACCTGTTGTATAAGGTACCTACCCTGTGTGCCAACGATTTGCGTGAGGATACGGATGCCGTATTCGGGAATGACCCCTTGCAAATAGTGAATGTGACTCTCAGCAAAAAGCACTTGAATATACAATACGGGTATTACGGGAGTGCTGAAACCGGCCATCGCGTCAATCTGGTATTGACGGACGAAAGCGTAATCGGCACGGACGGCTTACTGCCTGTAGAATTCAGGCACGATGCGGGAAAAGATATGGGGAACACGTATTTCGAATCAATAGTTTCGTTTACGCTGGAAAGTATCAGTGGCTATGGTCCTGATTGCAACGGATTCGACATCATCTATAATGACGGGGGCGGTAAAAGTGCAGAATGGAAGGCATTGAAAGATGCAGGATGAAGAAGCGGGGAGCATTCTCCATCCTGCACCGGGTTTTATTTCGCCACTGCCTTGTCCGGATGGCGGTATCCCCGTAGAAACTCAGATACGTTCATCCGTTTTTTGCCTGCCAGTTGTAAAGACAGCAGATGTACGAAACCATCGGTGGAAGCTATCTTGAAATACGTCTTGCCGTCGGTCATTATCGTGCCCGGTTCCAGGCTATGGGGCGTAAACTCTTTGGCAGATTCGTAAACCTTCAAAACCTGCGGTACTGTGGAAGCGGGTTCATACAGTTCTGTCCATGCAGCGGGATAGGGTGACAACCCGCGAATAAAGTCGTACACCGCCTTAACTCCTTTGGTCCAGTCGATGCGGCATGTTTCCTTGAATATTTTGGGTGCCGGATGCAACGGGACGTTGCCTGCCAGCTTTTCCTGAGGGACAACCTGTACTTTCCCTTCCAGGATGGCATCCACCGTTTTCACAACCAGGTCTCCTCCCAACTTCATCAGGCGGTCGTGCACCGTTCCGGCATTGTCGGTATCCGCAATGGGTATCCGCAATTGGTCTATGATTTCGCCCGTATCTATTTCGTGCTTTAAGAAGAATGTCGTGATGCCCGTTTCCGTCTCACCGTTGATTACTGCCCAATTGATGGGTGCGGCTCCCCGGTATTGCGGCAACAGGGAAGCATGCAGGTTGAACGTGCCTAACCGGGGCATCTGCCAAACCACTTCGGGCAACATGCGAAATGCCACCACGATTTGCAGATCCGCCTGCAAGGCATGTAGCTCGCCGATGAATTCCTTGTCCTTCAGCCTCTCGGGCTGCAAGACCGTCAATCCCTGCGAAATGGCATATTCTTTCACCGGGCTGGGCCGGAGCACGCTGCCATGTCGTCCCATCGGCTTGTCCGGCATCGTTATGACCCCTACTATGTTGTAGCCGCCTTCTACCAGTCTCTTCAAACTCTCTACGGCAAACTCGGGAGTCCCCATATATACAATGCGCAAGTCTTTCTTTTCCATAATCCTTGATTTGTTTTTCCCTATAGATTTGTTTTGTTATTCTGCCGAAAGGTCCACCAATACCTGTCGATAGGTATTAAGCATCTTCGATTTGGACACAAAGCCCAGGTACTGTTTCCTCTCGTCGACGACCGGGAGGTTCCATGCTCCGGTGGTGTCAAACTTCTTCATGATTTCTTCCATCGAATCGGTGTTGATGATGCGTGCCGTGGGCTTCCTCATAAAACCTTCCACCCGATAGCGGTGATACAGTTCCTGGCGGAAGATGATGTTCCGGATATCATCCAGTTCGACAATGCCAATTAGTTCATCGTTTACATCTACCACCGGAAAAAGGTTGCGCCTCGATTGGGAAATGGTCTTTACCATTTCACCTAAATCCATATCCGGACGCACTTTCAGGAAATCGGTTTCTACGATGCTCTCGATATTCATCAGAGTCAGCACCGCCTTGTCCTTGTGGTGGGTGATCAGTTCCCCTTTTTTTGCCAACCGCATGGAATAGATGCTGTGGGGTTCGAAGACGATGATGGTGAGGTATGCACATACCGACACAATCATCAGTGGGAGGAACAGCCCATACCCTCCTGTCAGTTCGGCTATCAGGAAAATACCGGTGAGGGGTGCATGCATCACGCCCGACATTAGTCCGGCCATTCCCATCAGGGCAAAGTTCTTTTCGGGGATGTAGGTGTTACCGATATGGAACTCATTGCATACATACGAAAACACGAACCCGGCGATACATCCCAAAAACAGGCTTGGTGCGAAGATACCGCCGCATCCGCCTCCGCCGTTGGTGGCACTCGATGCGAATACCTTGAGCAGGATAATGAGCAACAGGTAGCATATCAGCAAACGGCTGTTTCCGTAGAAGAACGAATTGTTCATCACTGTATCCCATTCCGACTGTGAGGTGCCGTTCAGCAACAGCGTAATGGTGTCGTAACCTTCACCATAAAGTGGGGGGAATAAGAAAATAAGCACACTCAGGATCGAGCCGCCTATCAGGAACTTGATGTATGGATTGGGATAACGGCTGAAAATGTTTTCTATCCAGTTCATGGCACGGGTAAAATACCATGCCACCAACCCGCAGAATATGCCCAATGCGATTGCATACGGGATGCGTTCCAATGAAAACGGATAGTCCAGATGGAACTGGAACATCGCTTCGGTTCCCGTCAGCAGGTAGGCCACCGATGCCGCCGTCACACTCGTGATAAGCAGGGGGAGCAATGACGCCATAGTCAGGTCGATCATCAGGACTTCCAGCGTGAACACCAGTCCGGCGATAGGAGCCTTGAAAATACCGGACACCGCGCCTGCCGCCCCGCATCCTACCAGCAGCATCAGTGTCTTGTGGTCCAAGCGGAACAGACTTCCCAAGTTGGAGCCGATAGCCGAACCTGTCAGCACAATCGGGGCTTCTGCCCCGACAGACCCTCCGAAGCCGATTGTGATGGCGGATGCACAGACCGACGACCATGTGTTGTGACGCTTGATACGGCTCTGCTTGCGTGAAATGGCATACAGTATTTTGGTCACACCGTGGCTGATGTCGTCGCGTACCACTTTCCGGATGAAAAGGCCGGTGATGAAGATGCCTGCCACCGGATAAATCAGGTAGGGCCAGTTTGCTTCCATCGGATTGAAGCGGTCGGTAAGGAATACCTTGATGTACTCCACCAGGAATTTCAGTACATATGCCGCCAACGCCGTAAAGATGCCTACCAACAGGCTTAGTATCAGAATGAATTGTTTGTCTTTGATGTGTTTTTCGCGCCACGTGATGAAACGTTGGAGCACATCCCACTTATCTTCAGAGGTTCTCATAATAAAAATAACGGACCGTTATTGGCGGATGATTTTAATCACCCCTCCCTTGCCCACCTTGATGATGCCGGAGGGTTTGGGACGGCCTGTTTCTTCACGCCGGTAATCCACGATGTAGTCTACCGCATTTTTTATCTCTTCGCTGATTTCGCTGAACACAGCGGGTGAAGGCTGCCCGCTTATGTTGGCCGATGTGGATACCACAGCTTTGCGGAAACGGAAGCACAGCCCTTTCGAAAATGCTTCGTCTGTCACGCGGATACCCACACTGCCGTCTTCCGCCAACAGGTTGGGTGCCAGGTTCCGCGCCCCATCGTAGATAATGGTCAACGGTTTGGTCGACAATTCCATCAGCTTCCATGCTACGGGAGGGACGTCGTTTACGTAAAAATCCACTTTTACCGGATTGTCTACCAGCACCAACATCGCTTTGCTGTCTGCCCTGCGCTTGATTTCGTACACTCTTCTTACGGCTTCTTCGTTGGTCGCATCACAACCGATACCCCAAACCGTATCGGTGGGGTACAGGATTACGCCGCCTTTGTACATTATTTCACATGCTTTCTTGATTTCTTCTCTCATAATTTCCGTCGGTTGGGTTGCAGTTGCGGGAGATTCTTTTTCTGTAAAAGCAATCTTGGGTTTCTGCATTTCTGTATCCGTAAAAACGGATTCGTACAAAAGTACAAAACTTTCATTAAATTTGCACGAAGAAAGTTCCACTTTATGAATACGCAACGGAAAATCATTCATGTCGATATGGATGCCTTCTATGCATCCATCGAGCAACGCGACCATCCGGAACTGAAAGGGAAGCCCGTCGCCGTGGGACATGCTGAAAAGCGGGGGGTAGTGGCGGCTGCGAGCTACGAGGCCCGCAAATACGGTGTGCACTCGGCCATGCCTTCCACGAAAGCACTCAGACTTTGCCCCCAGATCCATTTCGTTGAGGGGCGGATGGAGGTATACAGGGATGTGTCGGCACAGATTCATGAAATATTCCTTCGCTATACTGATGTGATCGAGCCGATTTCATTGGACGAGGCATTTTTGGATGTCACCCATAACAAGAAAGGTATGGAGCTTGCTGTAGACATTGCCCGCGAAATCAAGCAGAGTATCCGTGAAGAAGTAGGACTGGTGGCTTCTGCCGGTGTTTCGTATAACAAGTTCTTGGCGAAGATAGCTTCCGACCTCCGGAAACCCGATGGCCTTTGCACCATACATCCGGCACAGGCACAACAGTTTATTGACCGTTTGTCCATCGAATCCTTTTGGGGGGTAGGACCCGTCACCACGCATAAGATGCATACGTTGGGTATCTACAACGGGAAGAAGCTGCGCGAATGCCCCCTTGGTATGCTCATGCGCCAGTTTGGCAAGGCGGGTCAAGTCTATTATAATTTCGCGAGGGGCATTGACGAACGTCCTGTAGAAACCATTCGCATCCGCAAATCCGTCGGATGCGAGCATACGCTGGACAAAGACATCTCTGTCCCTTCTTCCGTTATCATCGAACTGTATCATGTGGCATGCGAACTGTGCGAACGGTTGAAAAGCAACGGTTTTCAGGGCACTACATTGACCCTGAAGGTCAAATTCTACGATTTTACCCAAATCACCAGAAGCATTAGCCTCCGCCGTCCCTTGCAGGCATTGGACGAAATTCTTCCTCTTGCCAAACAGTTGCTGGCAAATGTGGATTATTCTGCCCGTCCCATCCGTTTGCTCGGCTTGTCAATCTCCAACCAGAAGAAGGAAGACCCGTCTTCCGTCCCTTCCTTCTGTGAACCGGAGTGGATCCAGCTCAGTTTCGATTTCAACCGGTAAAAGCCCCTATGCCTTCATTATTGTGAAGGTGTCCCTTGCCGTGCCGTCTTCTCTATCGGTTTACTTCGTGGATGATGTCCATGCCGATTTGGATAGCTTGTTCATTCAACGGAATCAGGTTGTGGTGACGTTCGGGAAGGGTTTTGTACAATGCCTTTACCACGCTTTCGACCGATACGATAGGACGTATTTTCATCAGGCCGCCCAAAACCATCATGTTAAATGTCTTTGTCATTTTCCGTTCGTTGGCTTCATCCATGGCATCGATGCGGTAAACACGGATGTCCGTGCGGGTAGGAGGATTGATAATGCCGTACCCATCGTATATAAGGACACCTCCCGGTTTCACTTTGCTTTCAAACTTAACCAATGAAGGTTGGTTTAGGATGACGGCGGTGTCATATTTACTCAGAATCGGAGAGGATATGTGTTCATCGCTTACGATAACCGTTACATTGGCTGTGCCGCCGCGCTGCTCAGGGCCATACGCAGGCATCCACGTCACTTCCTTGTTCTCCATTAGTCCGGAATAAGCAAGAATCTTTCCCATTGACAGGACACCCTGTCCGCCAAATCCTGCTATGATAATTTCTTCTTTCATACATTTCAGTTTTTATGGTTGGTTTTTGTCTGAACCCGGCAACCGCTGCCCTGCAGCACCGGTCCCGGATTGTCTTGCCCGGATGCCTCAGGGTTTGACGGTGTTGTCTTTCAGGTCGCCGAGCGGATAGAAAGGAAACATGTGCTCTTCCATCCATTTATTGGCGGCTTCGGGTGTCATTTTCCATCCCGAATTGCATGTGGATACGATTTCCACCAGGCTGGAGCCTTTGCCCTCCATGCAGTTGTCGAATGCCTTGCGGATGGCTTTCTTGGCTTTCCGGATAGCCCCTACGGTATGTACAGACTGGCGTGTGACGTAGCATGTGCCTTCCAAAGTGGCGGCGATTTCGGTTATTTTCAGCGGATAACCGTGTATCTCCGGATTGCGTCCGTAGGGGCAGGTGGACGTTTTCATGCCCACGAGGGTGGTAGGCGCCATTTGTCCGCCCGTCATGCCGTAGATGGCATTGTTGATGAAAATGATGGCGATATTGTCACCCCGGTTCAGGGCATGGATGCTTTCTGCCGTACCGATACATGCCAGGTCGCCGTCTCCTTGGTAGGTAAAGACCAGGCGGTCGGGCCACAGGCGTTTGATGGCACTTGCCAATGCGGGGGCACGTCCGTGTGCCGCCTCTTGGTTATCGATGTCCAAATAGTTGTACATGAATACGGCACACCCCACCGGGCTGATGCCAATGGCCTTGTCTGCCATTCCCATTTCATCGATTACTTCTGCTATCAGTTTGTGCACTACGCCGTGACTACATCCGGGGCAGTAGTGCATCGGGTTGTCGTTCAGCAAACGAGGTTTCTTGTAAACCAGGTTCTCAGGCTTTACAATATCTTCTTTTGTCATGGTTTTCTTCTTTGTCGGTTGCGTAGACTGAACCGGAGTACGTACTCTACCATCTTGATGATGATGGACATGGTGCATACATAAAAGAAGACGGTCTGGTCTGCATCGGTGAAAAACAAGACTACAGAAGCTGCGGCTCCTAACATGAACACGATATTCAGTACGTTTCTGATTTGGTCTATTTTGTTCATACTTGTTGTTTTGTATTGACAGGCTTGGGACGGACTGGCTGCCCGCCGGGTACGTAATCCCCGTTACCTTGCCTACTGGAGTTTGAATTGGGTCTTTAATGATTCTGTCACTTCGTCCGGATCGGGTACGATACCTCCCAGGCGTCCGAAATGTCCTACGGGAATACGGCATTCCACTGCCAGCTTGACATCTTCAATCATCTGCCCGCTGTTCAACTCGACGGCGAGGATGCCTTTGACATGCCGTGCCCTTTCAGCCAGTGCCTTGCCGGGAAACGGCCACAAGGTGATGGGACGGAAGAGTCCGACCTTGATACCTTCTTCGCGTGCGTGTTCCATGGACTTCTGGGCGATGCGGGCACATGAGCCGAATGCGACAATCAGGTATTCGGCATCGTCACACAGGATTTCTTCGTATCTCGCCTCATTGTTTTCGATTTCCGCGTATTTCCGCTGCAGGTGTAAGTTACGCTGCTCCATTACTGCCGGGTCGAGCTCCAGTGAAGTGATGATGTTGGGGCGCCTTCCTTTGCATCCCGTGGTAGCCCACGGGCATTGGGCGATGATTTCCTCTTCGGTGCGGCGCGGGCGGGGCTGGGGTAGGACTACCTTTTCCATCATCTGCCCGATTACGCCATCGGCAAGGATCATTGCCGGATTGCGGTATTTGAATGCCAGCTCGAAAGCGAGTCCGACGAAGTCCGCCATTTCCTGTACCGAGGCAGGAGCCAATGCAATGACATGGTAGTCGCCGTGGCCTCCTCCTTTGGTGGTCTGGAAATAGTCTGCCTGGCTGGGTTGGATGGTCCCCAAGCCTGGTCCTCCGCGCATGACGTTCACCACCAGGCACGGAAGTTCTGCTCCTGCGATGTAGGAGATGCCTTCCTGTTTCAGGCTGACACCCGGACTGGAAGATGAGGTCATGACCATTTTCCCACTTCCGGCTCCTCCGTATACCATGTTGATGGCCGCGACTTCGCTTTCCGCCTGCAAGACGACCATGCCTGTCGTCTCCCACGGCTTCTGTTCGGCGAGGGTTTCCAATACCTCTGATTGGGGAGTGATAGGATATCCGAAGTACCCGTCTACACCAAACCGGATGGCGGCATGAGCGATGGCTTCGTTTCCTTTCATTAAAACTATTTCTTCTGCCATAATTTATTATAGTTTTTCAGTTTTCAAATCTTTTTTTCCGAGCCTGTATGCCGATTCATAAGTCTTTTGCCCTATATACGGTCAGGCAGGCGTCCGGGCACACAATGGCACACGAGGAACACCCGTTGCAGGCATCTTCTATCGTCTGCTGCACATAATTATATCCTTTCTGATTCACTTTCGAGGTGAGTGACAGTACGTGCAACGGACATGCTACAACGCATAAGTTGCATCCCTTGCACCGTTCTATATTCACGACAACCACACCTTTCATTTTAGCCATATTGAAATCACGTTATTGATTAAACATATCTTTATTATAGAAATTGAGAATATCCATCACCATCCGGCGGGCTCCGGTAGCCGGGCTGTTGGGATTGAGGGTGATTGCTTCTTGGTAATTGTTCAGGGCTCCCTGCCAGTCTCCCTGCTTGCGGCAGGCGTTTCCTAACAGGTAGTAGGCTGTATCCGCTTCCCCGGTATGCAGAGAGAGGTAGCGGTTCAGCTGTTCGATAGCGGTTTGTGTGTCTCCATTATTTATCAGATGTTTGATTTTTTCAAGTTTTTCTGTCATGTTTACAAACTCGTTTTGGTCTATCGGACAAAGATAGACTTTTATTTTTAATCGGACGGGCGTTTGTGGCAATTATTTCCCCATCCGGACTGAAAAAGCCTCCTTCCGTATCGTCATCAGTGGCTTCCGACGGCTAGTACCGGGCTGCTACAATTTGTGAACCGTGAAGAAAATGCTGCTTACAGCGTGTTTAAACGTCATTTGTTTTTGTAGATGCGCCCGAAAATTCTAACTTTGCGTTCGCTGAAAACTAACTTATTACATCAAGCAAAATGAATAAAATTATTTCAAAGGAACATTTTTCGGAAAAGGTGTTCAGGCTGGTGGTAGAGGCTCCCTTGATAGCCAGGTCGCGCAAAGCGGGACATTTTGTCATTGTGCGCGTGGGTGAAAAGGGAGAACGTATACCTCTGACCATTGCTGATGCCGATCCGGTGAAAGGCACCATCACGCTGGTGGTGCAGGAAGTGGGGTTGTCGTCCACCCGTTTGTGCGAGTTGGAAGAAGGTGATTGTATCACTGATGTGGTAGGACCGCTTGGAAAAGCTACGCACATCGAAAACTTCGGTACTGTGGTTTGTGCCGGAGGAGGTGTGGGAATAGCCCCGATGCTTCCCATCGTACGGGCCTTGAAGGCTGCGGGGAATCGTGTGGTCACTGTGCTGGCCGGACGTACGAAGGAGTTGATTATATTGGAAAAGGAAATGCGTGAGAGCTCAGACGAAGTGATTATCATGACCGATGACGGTTCGTATGGCAAGAAGGGGCTGGTGACGGAAGGCGTGGAAGAGGTCATCAGGCGCGAGAAGGTAGACAAGTGTTTTGCCATCGGCCCTGCCGTGATGATGAAGTTCGTGTGCCTGCTGACAAGGAAACATGGTATCCCGACCGATGTGTCGCTCAACACCATCATGGTAGACGGCACGGGCATGTGCGGGGCATGCCGCATTACGGTAGGAGGGAAGACCAGGTTCGTGTGCGTGGACGGGCCGGAATTTGACGGGCATCAGGTAGACTTCGACGAGATGCTGAAACGACTGGGGGCTTTCAAGGATATTGAACGCGAAGAAATACACAAGTTGGACGAACCGGCTCCCGGGGCATGTAAGGTATTGCCGGAAGAAGGACGGGATGCATCGTGGCGCGAGATGCTTCGCAAGTCGATGAAACCCAAGGAACGGACGGCTATTCCCCGTGTGAAAATGAACGAGCTGGATCCGGAATACCGTTCGCACAGTCGGAAAGAGGAGGTAAACCTCGGGCTGAACGAAGAACAGGCGTTGACGGAGGCAAAGCGTTGTTTGGACTGCGCCCATCCTTCATGTATGGAAGGTTGCCCGGTAGGTATCGACATCCCGGGATTCATCAAAAACATCGAGCGGGGCGAATTCCTCGAAGCGGCACGGGTGCTGAAGAAAACCAGTGCATTGCCTGCTGTATGTGGCCGTGTCTGTCCGCAGGAAAAACAGTGTGAGTCGAAATGCATCCATCTGAAAATGGGGCATGAGGCGGTGGCTATCGGGTATCTGGAGCGTTTTGCCGCCGACTATGAGCGCGAGAGCGGGAATATCTCGGTACCGGAACTTGCCGAGAAAAACGGCATAAAAGTTGCCGTGGTAGGTTCGGGACCGGCGGGATTGTCGTTTGCCGGTGACATGGCAAAGCTGGGCTACGATGTGACTGTCTTCGAGGCACTGCATGAAATCGGTGGCGTGCTGAAATACGGTATTCCCGAATTCCGCCTGCCGAACCGCATTGTGGATGTGGAAATCGACAATCTTTCAAAAATGGGTGTGACTTTTGTGAAGGACTGCATTATAGGAAAGACCGTCACGGTGGACGAACTGATGGCGGACGGCTTTAAAGGCGTGTTTGTGGCTTCAGGAGCCGGATTGCCCAACTTTATGGATATCCCCGGCGAAAATTCCATCAATATCATGTCGTCAAACGAGTATCTTACGCGTGTCAATCTGATGGATGCGGCAAGCGAAGACTCGGATACACCTGTGACGTTTGGCAAGCGGGTTGTGGTGATAGGAGGAGGAAACACGGCCATGGATTCCGTGCGTACGGCACGGCGTTTGGGGGCGGAGCGTGCGGTCATTGTCTACCGGCGTTCGGAAGAGGAGATGCCTGCCCGTATAGAAGAAGTGAAACACGCCAAGGAGGAAGGTGTGGAGTTCTTGACACTGCATAATCCGGTGGAATACATAGCAGACGAACAGGGACGTGTAAAGCAGGTAGTACTCCAAAAAATGGAATTGGGGGAACCCGATGCGTCAGGCAGGCGTAGCCCGGTGCCTATTCCCGGTGCGACCGAAACGATGGACATCGACATGGCGATTGTCAGTGTGGGGGTATCGCCCAACCCGATTGTGCCTAATTCCATTGCCGGACTGGAGTTGGGACGCAAGGGCACAATAGCAGTAAACAGCGACATGCAGTCGTCTATCCCCATCGTATACGCCGGGGGTGACATCGTACGTGGAGGTGCTACGGTCATCCTTGCTATGGGTGACGGACGCCGTGCGGCGGCGGCCATGAACAAACAGTTGCGTGGTTCGGGCGTTGCCTGACCCGTGCATGGGACAAAGAAAAGGCACGAAATCCGAACCCTTCGTGCCTTTTCTTTGTCATCAGTGTCTTCATCTTAATAAGCCAATACATTCCACAAGTCGCGGATGCGTTGCTCCGGATCCCATTTCCTGTCGAAAGTCCATTGTGCCGTGATGGCATAAAACGGAGGGGCACCTTCGGCCTTGTCCAGGTTGTTGTCCAGCCAACCGCTGTTCCCGCTTTCGCGCGTGCATCCATAATAATAGGTGCGTTGTCCCCACGGGCAGGGGTCGAGCACTTTGTCCGAATAGGCATAACCGATATTGCAATCCAGTACATTCGCCGACAGCCTGCAGTTTATCAGGTAAAACTGTGAGTCGTGGTGGTAGCGTCCTAATGCCGTAGGCGATTTTGCATCGAAGGTGGAATTGGTGATTACCAACTTCTTGCTCCTGTCTCCCCGTCCGTCGTGCCAGATCATCGCACGCCCGTCGCCGTAAAAATGGCAGCGGGTGGCATAGCACCAGCCTCGCGGACAAAGGAAGTCCACGCCGGGACAACGCAGGTAAAGGTCGGCATGATAATACATCCCGCCACTTTCGGGTGCCCAGAGCGAGAGGGCATCATTGCCGTCCGCCCACACATTACAGTTGATGACAATGGTTCGCGTGGCTCTCCCGAAGATGGCCATTTGGTGCGTGGTGGTATTCTCTACCGTTGTCCCGTAATTGTTGTAGACAGTCATGCCGCTGATTACACAGTCGTCTGCCCCTTCCTGCAACACGATGACACCGTTGCCCACGGGCTTGCCATGATATTCGGTCACGGCCTGTGTCTTTGCTGTTTCTGCCCATACCAATACCGTGCTGTCGCGGTTTTCGCCTACCAACACGATGTTCGGGCGGTCGACAATCACTTTCTGCCGGTAGGTACCGTTCAACACCAGAATCTTGAAAGGTGTTTCCGGTTTTTCGGGAGCCGCTTCAACGGCAGCCTGGATGCTTTCGCCCGGCTTTACAATGAAGTCGAACGCCGAGCGGTCCACAACCGGATGGCGGTACATGTCGATGGTCCCGTTCTCATTGGCTCCCCGGGTATCCAGGCTGACAGCCACCTTCCGTGCCGGGTCGTATTTGTCCGCCCAGGCATTATACAACTCGAACAGTGCGGCAGGACGGCTGTTGTACCAGCTGTATCCGTTGCGGCGCTCTTCTCCCAATTCTTCCAGGTGCCGGCGGGGAATCCCGTCACGGTCGCATACATACGGCTCGCAACGTTCCAGGTCGTAAAACCGTGCCCATATCGGGTCCGCCAGGCTGTCTGCCACCAGCCGTGTGTCCGTCCAGCGTCCGTTTTGCCTTTTCCGTTCCAGGCGCAATCCGGTCAGTTTGTACGTATCGAACCACTTCATTGCCCCATGTACCGCCTGTTTTACCCTGTCGTCCGGGTGGGGCAGGCTCATGAGCAGGTGTACGATGGCAACGCTCTCCTGCGAACAGTACGAAGGAAGCTCGTAGGCGCGTGCCGCTGCGGGAAACAGGGTGTGTTCATCATACTGCTGGCACCACACGGTCGGCTGCCCGCCGTTCCAGATTTGCGTGGCCAGGATACAGTCGACGCCTTTCCGGAAAGACTCGTGCAGCTTGTCCAGCAAGCCTTCATCCAGCAAATCTTTGTCGTAAGGGGCTTCTCCCGCCATCAGTTTCTGCCAGAGCACCAGAAGGTTCACTATTGCATCGTCATTAAAAGTGATGTGTGACTGGTATCCGCGCATCACAGGCCAAAACTGTGGCCATCCTCCGTTGTCGTATTGTCCCGACAGCAGGTATTCCACCCCCGCACGGAAAGCGTCCCGATAGCGTACATCGCCCGTGGCACGGTACAGGTGGGCCAGGTAATTCATCTGCATGGTCGTGGCATTGTTGTCTATTGTCGAATCGTCCCGCCGCTGCTTGTCCTTCAGTACCGTTTCCTTTTCGGCTTCGTCCATCTGCCGGGTCATGTCGATGTTTTTCGGCCACCCTCCGGTGACGCGCTGGTAAATCAAGACCAGGTCGCCGATACGCCGCGCTTCTTCCGTTTGGAAGAAAACCTCATCGGTTTCACGCAGCGGGTTGCGTCTTCCTGTTTCCTGTGCAAAAGCAGACGGGCTTTGCGCCAGGCAACACATTATTCCGATGGTAATGCCTGCCGTCCGGGCACTTCCCATACATGATTTCAGAAAATAATTTTCCATACCGATTAAGAATAGATGTCCTTGTTCGGACAACGAATGTACGGAATTTATTTTGAAATCCGTCGAAAGATTTTATGCTTTTTCCAATTTCCGCCATCCATTGGGTGTTACGCCGGTATAGCGTTTGAAGAATTTGTTGAATGCCGACTGGTCGGAGAAATGCAGCATTTCCGCCACGTCCTGCACCGACAAGATGGGGTTGCGCAGGCAGGTTTTCGCTTCGATGGCAAGCAGTTCTTCAAGGATGGTACTTGCCGTTTTGCCATAAAGTCGTTTCAACGTGGCCGACAAGGTATCGGGCGATACCCCTATCTGTCCGGCATACCAGCTTACTCCCCGGTGTTCGCGGCAGTTTGTATACGCCAGGTGGAAAAAATGTGAAACAATATTGTTCCACTGCGGGCCGATATTCGTGTGCACAACTTGTTGTTGCCATGAAAAAATGCTCCAACACTTGTATTGCCATGCACAGATCAACGATTTCAGCGATTCACGCCTGAACAGGTGGTATTCTTCCCTCATTGTGTCTATCAGCAAATCTTCCAGCTTCATCAGGCTATTACTGTTTGCGGCATCCAGCGCCGTGAAAGGCGATTGGGAATACTGCAGTATCCTTTCCGTTATCTTGCCGCGTATCGAATCGGTGGCTTCCATGAAGAAAGATTGGTCTGCCACGATGAACGAAGCACAATACTTGCCTGCAAAGGTGATGTCTTCCCACTCGATGGAGGGGATAAAGTCAATATATACAGGCTTGTCGAATCCGATACGGTTCTTGTTGGCAGTCAACCGCAACTCGCCTTCATGCACCAACAGGAAAACATGCCAGTTCCCTTTTGGCACCTTACCGGGCATGCAGAAGTCCGTTCCTTCCTGCCTTGCCACCACCAGGCTGTTTTCGTACTCGGTCATCTCCCATGAACCGTTGGCGGACGATTCTCCTCGCATCCATTCTGTTATTTCTTTCATTTTGCAAAAATGAACAGAAGGTCCTAACTTGCCAAACTCTGTTTTCGTTTATTAGGACTATTAAAGAAAAAAAACGTTAAGCTTCGGATTTGAACAAAAAAAATGCGGAACGTAACCAAACCATCCGGATGAATCCTTTCTACTTTTGCTTCAATATTTAACTTAATACGCAAAGCAATTTAAGGTATGAAAAAGATGTTATTATGCGCAGGAATCGGCTGTTTGCTGTTGGCATCATCCTGCAAAAAAACGACGGAAGCTGCAGGAGGCAGCTACAAGACTATGGCTGTAACGCCCGAAAACCGCAGATTGGAACGTGTCTATACCGCCGTCATCAATGGAAGGCAAAGCGTGGAGATACGTCCGCAGGTGAGTGGTACGATTACGAAAATATGCATTGAGGAAGGGGCAAAGGTTTCCAAAGGGCAGGTACTCTTCGTCATCGACCAGGTGCCTTACCGGGCGGCATTGCAAACTGCCATTGCCAATGTGAAGAGTGCCGAAGCCATCGTGGCAACGGCACGGATAACGGCCGATAGCAAGGAAGAGCTTTTCAAGGAAAATGTAGTGTCGGCATTCGACCTCCAGGTGTCGCGCAACTCGCTCCAGGAAGCAGAAGCGGCATTGGAACAAGCCAGGGCAAACGAGGTGAATGCACGCAATGACCTTTCGTACACGGAGGTGAAAAGTCCCGTGAACGGCGTGGCAAGCATGATTCCATACCGTGTGGGGGCTTTGGTGGATGCTTCGATTACCACACCGCTCACCACCGTGTCAGACGATGAGGAAATGTATGTCTATTTCTCCATGACCGAAAACCAGATCCTTTCTCTGGTGCGCGAGAGCGGCACGTTGGAGAAGGCCATGGAACAAATGCCGGAAGTGGAGCTGTGCCTCAGCGACGGGAAAATGTACGGGCATAGCGGCAAGGTAGATGCCATCAGCGGCACCATCGACACAAGCACGGGAGCCGTGAGCCTGCGTGCCACTTTCCCCAATCCCGAGCGGATGTTGCGCAACGGGGGCAGCGGTACAGTGTTGTTTCCCTACGTGAAGGACAGTGTGCTGGTAGTGCCGCAGGAGGCCACCTACGAAATCCAGGACAAGGTGTTCGTCTATAAGGTGGTAGACGGAAAAGCCACCTCTACGGAGATTGCCGTCTTCCCTGTCAACAATGGGAAGGAGTACATCGTGGAGAGCGGCTTGCAGACGGGTGATGTCATTGTGGCCGAAGGAGCCGGACTGCTGGAGGAAGGAACCGTCATCACAGTCGCAAGTACGGACACCGGCACGGATGCCCAGGCACAACCGGGAGAGAAAAGCTGACAAGTGAAACATCATACGCATTAAAATCGGAGAAAGATTATGAAACTGAAACTATTTATAGACCGCCCCATCCTGTCGTGTGTCATTTCGGTGCTTATCCTGTTGTTGGGGATTATCGGACTGGCAAACCTGCCGATGGAGCAATACCCGGACATCGCACCGCCTACAGTCATGGTGCAGACCACTTATACGGGAGCTAATGCCGAGACGGTGCAGAAGTCCGTCGTAGTGCCACTGGAAGAGTCCATTAACGGCGTGGAAAACATGATTTACATGACGTCTACCTCCACCAATAACGGCGCGGGCAGCATCACCGTCTACTTCAAGCAAGGCACCGACCCCGACATGGCCACCATCAATACCAAGAACCGGGTGAGCGAGGCAGAAGGACTGCTGCCGGCTGAGGTGACGCAGATAGGCGTGACTGTGGAAAAACGCCAGAACTCCATGCTGAAGATTGTGGCCCTCTACAGTCCCGACGACTCGTTTGACCAGAATTTCATTAACAATTACTTTGATATCAATATAGAGCCGCGCCTGTCGCGTGTTACCGGTGTGGGCAACGTAATGCTGATGGGCGAGGGTTATGCCATGCGTATCTGGCTCGACCCGCAGAAGATGGCGCAATACGGACTGGTGCCAAGCGACGTGACTGCCGTGCTGGACGAACAGAACATTGAGGCTGCCACCGGAACATTGGGTGAGAACTCGGAGAACACGTTCCAGTACACGCTGAAGTACCGCGGACGCTATGAGACGCCGGAAGAGTTCGGCAATATCGTCATCACCGCATTGGAAACAGGTGAGGTGCTCCGCCTCAACGATATAGCCACCATCGAACTGGGCAAGCAAAGCTATTCTTACAACAGTGTAATCAACGGCCATCCCGGTACTACAGCCATGATTTCGCAGACATCGGGTTCCAATGCCAACGAGGTTATCACGGAGATTGACGCCCTGCTCGAAGAAATATCAAAGGATTTGCCCAAGGGGATGGAACTGGTCGACCTGATGAGTACCAAGAACTTCCTCGATGCTTCCATTCATGAGGTGGTGAAAACGCTGGTGGAAGCCATCATCCTCGTGATTCTCGTGGTGTACATCTTCCTGCAGAGCGCACGTTCCACGGTCATTCCCGCCATATCCATCATCGTGTCGCTGGTGGGGACGTTTGCTTTCATCTATCTGTTGGGCTTCTCGCTTAATCTGCTGACGCTGTTTGCACTTGTGCTGGTCATCGGTACGGTGGTGGACGATGCCATAGTGGTGGTGGAGGCCGTGCAGGCGCAGTTCGACGAAGGCATACGCTCGCCTTACAAGGCTACCAACCTGGCCATCGACAACGTGGGCTCGGCCATTATCACCACCTCTCTGGTATTCATGGCGGTGTTTATCCCCGTGGCGTTCATGGGCGGCACGAGCGGTACGTTCTACATGCAGTTCGGATTGACCATGGCTATTGCCGTGGGTCTGTCTGCCATCAATGCCCTTACGCTCTGTCCGGCCTTGTGCGCCCTGATTATGACGCCTCCTATGGATGTCGTCACGGGTCAGAAACTCAGTTTCTCCACCCGCTTCCACAATGCGTTCGAGGCAGCATTCAAGACGGTACTCTACCGGTATAAGAATGGTGTGAAATGGTTCTTCCGCCGCAAGTGGCTCATTTGGGCAGGCGTAGCTGTGTCCATCGTATTGCTGGTTGTACTGATGAGGACCACCAAGACCGGCCTTGTGCCCGATGAGGATATGGGTACGGTGTTTGTCAATGTGACAACCCCTGCCGGCAGCAGCCTGTCGACAACGGTGAAGGCCATGGCCCAGATAGAGGAGCGTGTAAAAGACATACCGCAGATAGAGGGCTATTCCAATGTGGCCGGCTACAGCATGATGGGCGGGCAGGCTCCTTCGGGCGGTATGCTTATCATCAATTTGAAAGACTGGAGTGAACGTACCAAAGACGAGGACTATATCACCTCCGTCATTGCGGAGATATACCGTCGCACGGCGGATATCCACTCGGCCAAGATATTTGCCTTCGCACAGCCTACCATAATGGGGTACAGCACGGGCAGCGGTGTGGAACTCTACGTGCAGGACCGTGCGGGAGGAGACATCGCTACCCTGAAGGAATATACTGACAACTTCATCGCCGCGCTGAATGCAAGACCCGAGGTGCAGATGGCTTACTCTACGTTCGACAACAAGTTCCCGCAATATTCCGTAGAGGTGGATGCGGCCAAGTGCAAGCGGATGGGCGTGTCGCCTACCGATGTACTCAGCGTCATGTCGGGTTATATCGGCGGCGGCTATGTGTCCAACTTCAACCGGTTCACCAAGCTGTACCGTGTGTATATACAGGCCGACAAGAACCTGCGCCTTAACGAGGATGCGCTGAACAATATGTTTGTCCGAACCAGCAGTGGCAACATGGCTCCGCTGTCGCAGTTCGTCACACTCACCAAAACCTACGGTACGGAAACGTTGACGCGCTTCAACCTGTATAGTTCCATCCAGGTGAACGCCATGATGAACGACGGCTACAGTTCGGGCGATGTCATCAATGCCATCGAACAGGTAGCAAGGCAGACTCTGCCCACGGGCTACGGCTACGAATACGGCGGCATTACCCGTGAGGAGGCCGGCAGCGGCTCGAACACGATAATCGTTTTCGCTCTCTGCATAGTGTTCATATACCTCATCCTTTGCGGATTGTATGAAAGTCTTTTCGTCCCGCTGGGCGTGATGCTGAGCGTACCTTTCGGGCTGATGGGCAGCTTCGCCCTGTCGAAGTTGTGCGGACTGGAGAACAACATCTACATGCAGACGGGGCTCATCATGCTGATAGGTCTGTTGGCCAAGACGGCCATCCTCATTACCGAGTATGCCGCCACCCGCCGCGAACAGGGCATGTCGCTCTCGCAGGCAGCCTTGTCGGCAGCAGGTGTCCGTCTGCGCCCTATCATCATGACGGTGCTCTGTATGGTGATTGGTATGCTGCCGTTGGTATTCTCCAGCGGTGCGGGTGCCAACGGTAATGTCTCGCTGGGTACGGGCGTGGTAGGCGGACTGATTGTGGGGTCAGTGGCCTTGCTGTTTGCCGTGCCTTCGCTGTTCATCGTATTCCAGGCCGTGCAGGAACGGCTGATGCCTGCACGCAGACATGATGATGAATAAAAGACGTTTCAGGGGCCATGTGGATATTTGCTTTGCGGTTTGTGGGCGCGTCGCCGTACGCTGTACGGGGCATGCGCCCGCAAAAGGCAAGGCTTGTAAAAACAACCCTCCCGACACTTATATATTCCGATTTTACCCTATAACCGTAGATTATACATTAAAATATGAAAAAGCTATTACTCGTTGCCGCAACGGCTTGCCTGCTGGGCAGCTGCGGCATCTATAACCGATATGAACGGCCGGAACTTGCCGTCAACACCGACAGCCTCTACCGGACGGACATGGTGGCAGATACGACATCGTCCATCGCTACCCTGTCGTGGGAAGAACTCTTCACCGACCCCTGTCTGCAAGCACTGATACGGGAAGCATTGGAAACAAACACCGACCTGCGTGTGGCCCGCCTGACTGTAAAGGAGGCACAGGCACAACTTACTTCCTCCAGACTTGCCTACCTGCCTTCGTTGCAGTTTGACCCCGAAGGTACACTGAGCAGCTACGATGCGAGCAAGGCAAGCAAGACATACGATATCGGCGTATCGGCAAGCTGGGAATTGGATATTTTCGGCAAGCTGACCAATGCCAAACGGGGGGCACGTGCATCGCTGGAGGCCAGCGATGCCTACCGGCAGGCTGTGCAGACGGAACTTATAGCCACCGTGGCGGAAAGCTATTATTCGCTGCTGATGTTGGACGAGCAGGTGTCCGTCACCGCCGAGACGGTGGAAAGCTGGAAAGCCTACGTGCACAGTCTCAATGTACTGATGAAGGCAGGACAGGCAGACCGTGCCACTGTCAGCCAGGCTGAGGCAAGCCGTGCTTCGGCCGAAGCAACGCTGGTAAGCCTGCAGCAGCAAGTGACGGAGACGGAAAACGCCTTGTCAACGGTGTTGGGCAGGGTGCCTCAACGCATTGAGCGCGGCGTGCTTGCCGGCCAGCAATTCCCCCAACACCTTTCGGTAGGTGTTCCGCTGGAACTGCTCTCTCGCCGTCCGGACATCCGGCAGGCGGAAGCCTCGCTGAAACAAGCGTTTTACGCTACCAACCAGTCACGGTCTGCTTTCTACCCCAGCATCACGCTGGGCGGTTCGGCAGGCTGGACCAACAACGGCGGGGTGGCCATCACCAATCCCGGGGCGTGGCTGCTCCAGGCGGTAGGCTCTTTTGTGCAGCCTCTTTTCAACCGGGGGCAGAACATCGCCAACCTGAAAGTGTCGAAGGCACAACAGGAGGAAGCCCTGCTGGCATTCCGTCAGTCGCTGTTGGATGCAGGCAAGGAAGTGAACAATGCCCTCTCGCAATGGCAAAACGCCCGCAAACGCATAGAGTTTGACAGCGAACAGGTGGAACATCTGCAGACGACTGTCCGCGACACCGAACTGCTGATGGAACACGGTACGACCAATTACCTGGAGGTGCTGACCGCCCGCCAGTCATTGCTTAATTCCCGGCTCACTTTAATATCCGACCGTTATGATGAAATCCTGGGTGTTATCAGCCTTTACCATGCTTTAGGCGGAGGTGCTGACGAAGCTGTATAATGATTTTTTCACGCTTGTATATACGTCCCTCTTGCGAAAGCCGGTCGGAAGCCGCTGCCGGATGTCCTCCGGTGGCGGCTTTGCATGTCGGACAACCGGGATTTGTTTGGAGCGTTGTCGCAAGCATACAAAAGACAAAGGCGGCCCGCATGCGAACCGCCTTTGTTATAGGAAAATCACAAAGGATTATTCAGCTTTTTCTCCGCTCCAGTCCATGGCAGCCATGCGCTTGTACGAATCGTAACGTTTCTTTGCCATCTGTTCGCAAGCTGCGAAGAGGTCGGCTGCTTCTGACGGGTATTGCTTCATCACGGAAGCGAAACGTACTTCGCCTTTCAGGTAGTCCTGGAAGTTTGCCCAATTCGGTTCTTTCGAGTCGAGCATGAACGGATTCTTGCCTTCGTCTTCCAAAGCCGGATTGAAGCGCCACAGATGCCAGTAACCGCATTCTACGGCTTTGGCTTCTTCTGCCTGGCTTTTGCCCATGCCGGCTTTCAGTCCGTGGTTGATACACGGAGCGTATGCGATAATCAGTGAAGGTCCGGGGTAAGCTTCCGCTTCGCGGATGGCCTTCAGCGTCTGGGCCTGGTCGGCGCCCATGGCAATCTGGGCCACATAGACATATCCGTAGGTGGTAGCTATCAGACCCAGGTCTTTCTTGCGTATACGCTTGCCCGATGCGGCAAACTTGGCGATAGCTCCCAGCGGGGTAGCCTTGGAAGACTGTCCACCCGTGTTCGAATAAACTTCTGTGTCGAGCACGAGGATGTTCACGTCTTCACCCGAGGCAATCACGTGGTCAAGACCTCCGTAGCCGATATCGTAAGAAGCGCCGTCACCGCCGATAATCCATTGGGAACGTTTGATCAGATAATCCTTGAACTCGCAGATGGTGGCGCAGTAAGGACATTGGTCTTTTGCCGCTTCTACCAGTGGGATAATCTTTTCGGCTGCAGCCTTGCTCTTGTCGGCATCGTTGCGGCCGTCAATCCACTCCTGGAATGCCTCCTTGTATTCTGCTGGAGTACCTTCGGCTGCAATGGCAGCTTTCATGGCATCTTCGATGCGGTTGCGCAATTTCTTGTTCGCCAGTTCCATACCCAAGCCGAATTCACAGAAATCTTCGAACAGGGAGTTTGCCCATGCCGGACCCTGTCCTTTCTCGTTGGTGGTGTAGGGAGTGGAAGGAACCGAACCCGAATAGATAGAAGAACATCCTGTAGCGTTGGATATCATCTCACGGTCGCCGAACAGCTGGGAAATCAGCTTCACGTACGGAGTTTCGCCACAGCCGGAACAAGCACCGGAGAACTCGAAGAGTGGAGTGGCAAACTGGGAATTCTTCACGTTGGCTTTGATGTCAACCAGGTGCTGTTTGCTCTTCACGTTGTCCGCGCAGTAGGTCCAGTTGTCCGCTTCAGCCAACTGGCTTTCCAGATGTTTCATGGCCAGAGCCTTGCCACCCTTTTTGGGATTGCCCGGACATACATCGACGCAGTTGCCGCATCCCAGACAGTCGAGCACATCTACCTGCATGCGGAAAGTCATTCCGTCAAACTGTTTGCCGACAGCCTTCAACATTGCGAAGTTTGCTCCCTTCTGTTCTTCCGCATCGAGCACGAACGGGCGGATGGCAGCATGAGGACATACATACGCGCACTTGTTGCACTGGATACAGCATTCGGGATTCCATTCCGGTACGAAAGCGGCGACACCGCGTTTTTCATACTTGGCAGTTCCCTGATACCATGTACCGTCTTCGATGTCTTTGAATGCGGATACCGGCAGCAAATCGCCGTCTTGTGCATTGATTGGACGAACCACTTCGTTGATAAATGCCGGGTCATTGTTGGCTGCGGCGGGTTCAACTTCCAGCCCTGCCCAAGCCGGATCTACGGTCAGTTGCTTGTATTCACCGCCACGGTCAACGGCTGCGTAGTTCTTGTTCACCACGTCTTCACCCTTCTTCCCGTATGACTTCACGATGAACTTCTTCATCTGTTCTACGGCGAGGTCAACAGGAATCACGCCCGTGATGCGGAAGAATGCGGACTGGAGGATGGTGTTGGTACGGTTGCCCAAACCAATTTCCTGTGCAATCTGGGTCGCATTGATATAATAAACGGTGATGTTGTTTTCTGCAAAGTATTTTTTTACCTTGGTCGGCAGGTTCTTTGCCAGTTCTTCGCCTTCCCAGATGGTGTTCAGCAAGAAAGTGCCGTTCTTGCGCAGACCGCGAGTCACATCGTACATGTGTAGGTATGCCTGTACGTGGCAAGCCACAAAGTTCGGGGTGGTAACCAGATACGTGGAACGGATCGGGTGGTCGCCGAAACGCAGGTGGGAACAGGTGAATCCTCCCGACTTCTTCGAGTCGTAAGAGAAGTAAGCCTGGCAGTATTTGTCGGTGTTGTCACCGATGATTTTCACAGAGTTCTTGTTTGCACCTACCGTACCGTCAGCTCCCAGACCGTAGAATTTCGCTTCGAACATGCCTTCGCCGCCCAATGCGATTTCTTCTTTCTGGGGCAGGGAAGTGAAGGTCACATCGTCTACGATACCGATTGTAAACTGGTCTTTCGGCATCGGAAGTTCCAGATTCTCAAATACAGACAGGATTTGTGCCGGAGTGGTGTCTTTTGAACCAAGGCCGTAACGTCCGCCTACGATGAGCGGGGCGTTCTCCTGTCCGTAGAAGCATTCTTTTACGTCCAGATACAGCGGTTCCCCGTTTGCTCCCGGTTCTTTGGTACGGTCGAGCACGGCGATGCGTTTCACGGTTTTGGGTACTTTGGCAAGGAAATGTTTTGCCGAGAACGGGCGATACAGGTGTACGGTTACCAGACCTACTTTCTTGCCCTGGGCTGTCAGGTAGTCGATAGCCTCGCGTGTAGCTTCGGTCACGGAACCCATGGCGATGATGATGTGTTCGGCATCTTCTGCACCATAGTAGTCGAATAGTCCGTAATTGCGTCCCGTAATCTTGTTGATTTCGTTCATGTACTCTTCCACGATGGCCGGAACGGCTTCGTAGAACGGGTTGCATGATTCCCTGTGCTGGAAGAAGTGGTCGGGGTTTTCAGCCATACCGCGTGCCACCGGTTTGTTGGGAGTCAATGCGCGTTCGCGGAATTCTGCCAGTGCTTTCCGGTCGATGAGCGGGGCAAGGTCTTCGTTGTCCAACTTCTCGATTTTCTGGATTTCGTGGGATGTACGGAATCCATCGAAGAAGTTGACGAACGGCACACGCGATTTGATGGTTGCCAAGTGGGCTACACCAGCCAGATCCATTACTTCCTGTACCGAACCTTCACACAGCATGGCGAAACCCGTCTGGCGGGTAGACATCACATCCTGGTGGTCGCCGAAGATACACAGTGCGTGTGAAGCCAATGTACGTGCCGAAACATGGAATACGCAGGGCAGCAATTCGCCTGCAATCTTGTACATGTTCGGTATCATCAGCAACAGGCCTTGCGATGCGGTGTAAGTAGTAGTCAATGCACCTGCCTGGAGAGAGCCGTGTACCGCACCGGCAGCACCGCCCTCCGACTGCATTTCTTGAACCAAAACAGTTTCGCCGAAGATATTTTTACGACCTGCGGCAGCCCATTCGTCTACGTGCTCTGCCATGGTAGACGACGGGGTGATGGGATAAATGGCAGCCACTTCCGTAAACATATACGAAATATGTGCGGCAGCCTCGTTACCATCACACGTGATGAATTTTTTTTGTTTAGTCATACAATTACTTATTATAATTGGGTAATAATATTTGTTTTCTCCTTTTCCGCATCAATACAGGAAACCGAACATCCACAACGGGATTTTGTTGCCGTATCCCAATTCCATGCGGTGCATGGCGTAATACACGCCGGGGTTGCCCTTTATCTTGTGTCCTTCTCCGCAGATGCGGAAATTCAGGCTGTTGTCCACCAGGAACGAGGTACCTCTCTCGCCCTTGTTCACCTTATGGTCTTTCCATAGCGAATTGACGAAAAACGTTTCCAATACGTCCTGTTCCTCTACTTTCACCGGATAAATACTGTACATCAGGTTGGTGTTGTGCATCATGATTTTCGCCGGTTTTTTCGGGAAGGTTTCCCCTTTCGGGTACACCATATTTATCAATCGTGCATCGGCGAGGTATTTGATGTAGTTCATTACCGTGGCGCGCGAAGTCTGTATGTCGGTGGCAAGCTGGCTGATGTTGGGCGCGACCGGTCCGTCTACCGCCAACAAATATAGTAATTTTTTTATTTTCGAAAGATATTTCAATTCGATTTGTTTGATAAGCAGGATGTCTACCTCTATCATCATGTTCATGGTCTTCAGCAAGTTCTCCGAGAAGTTTCGTTTCTCGAGGAAAAAGGGGTAGAATCCGTGGTGGATATAGTCCTGGAAATAGTTGAGCGGGTTGACGTTCGGAAGGATGGTTTTCGCTATGTGTTCGTGTCTTGTCAGGATCTCATCAAGCGTGTAGGGCTGGAAATGGTTGTCCGTCTGCAGGTTCAGAAATTCCCGGAATGAAAACCCCCGCAAATTGTATGAGTGTACGATGCCGTTCAGCTCCGGATTTTCGTCTTTCAGCCTCATTACGGAAGAGCCGGTGAAGACGATTTTCAGATTGGGGTAACGTTCGTAACATGTGCGCAGGTCATGGTTCCAGTGGGGGAGCTTGAACACTTGGTCTATCAGTAACACCTTGCCTCCGCGTTTCACAAATTCGCCCGCAAAGTCCACTAAGCTGCATTGTGAGAAATAGAAGTTGTTCATGTTTATGAACAGGCACGAACGGTCATAACCGAATTTTTCTTTGGCATATTGCAACAAAAATGTGGTTTTCCCCACTCCGCGTGTGCCTTTGATACCAATCAGACGGGCTGTCCAATCTATTTCGTCCATCAAATCACGCCGTACGGGCGCGTTCGTGTGGTCGACCAGGTAATTGTGTGTTCTGTAAAATGCTTCCATGAGTTCCTGTATCTCTGCTGCAAATATACGAATAGTTCATTAATTTGCCAACTGGGGTTATCAAAATAATTGTTTTTTTCTTCTTTCCTTTTCTTTATCTTTGTACCTGCCTTTAATTGATGAACCTATGGCGATATACCTTTTCAATCCGGAAAACGATTTGGCGCTAGCCAACTTTACTCCTTATTATAGGCCTCCGGCAGAGATTGTGCGCATGGCGGACGACTTGGCCGTTTTGCCTGCCTGGTATGCCCTGCCGGGAAGTGTGGTCAAGTTAGGGAGGGAGGTGCCGGTTCCCCGTTGGGACATGCTTGCCGGAGGGGAGGTGCCGGTACCTTGTGTCGGCTGGACTGCGGAGTGGATGTCTGCCGCCTGTTCGCCGTGGGGGTGGAATCCGGCTTTGGTCCGTATGTTGAGGCTAGCTGGCGTGGACGATGCCTGTCTTCCTTCGCCGGAAGAGATGGAGTGCATCAGGGAATTGTCGGGCAGGGTGGCCGGAATGCAGGTCTTGCGTCGGTTGGTCGGGGACGATCGCCTGTGTGGGGAGGCGTATGCCTGCCGCTCGTTGGAGGAGGTCGGGGTGCGGACGGCGGGGTGGAGAAGGTATGTGCTGAAAGCACCGTGGTCGGGCAGTGGGAAAGGAATAGTGTTTGTCGGCGAAGGCGGATGGACGGCTTCAGTGGAAGGTTGGGCGGCGCGGGTCTTGCGCACGCAGGGGACCGTGATGGTGGAACCTTTGTATGACAAGGTATGCGATTTTGCCATGGAATTCCGTGCCTGCGATGACGGAAGGGTATCCTTTGCCGGTTATTCCCTGTTCTGTACCGGTGCGTCCGGCCGTTACAAGACGAATCTCCTTGCTTCTGATGCGTGGATGGAGCGGAAGATTGCGGAGTATGTCCCGCCTTCCCTCTTGCGGGATGTGTCCTGCCGCTTGCTGGAAGTGTTGCCTTCGTGGATCGGCAGGCATTACAGGGGATACTTGGGTGTGGACATGATGGTCGTCCGGTGTGGAGGGGGATTTGCCGTTCATCCGTGTGTGGAGGTCAACCTGCGTATGAACATGGGCGTGCTTTCGCGTCTTTTTTTCGACCGCTACGTTCATCCCTCCGTACGGGGACGGTTGTCCGTCGTGCATTATCCGGTTATGGGGGATGCCCTCCGTTTCCACACCCGTATGTGTAGGGAGCATCCTGTCCGCCTTGCGGAAGGCAGGCTGGCCGGCGGGTATCTTTCGCTTACGCCTGTGGGCGAAACCACGCGCTACCAGGTGTACGTGCGGCTCGGTGGTCATCGTTAGGAAAACATAATATATGATGTGATAATAAAATGGTAGATGTTTGCCCGGTATTGACTGATAGAATGAAATGAAAGGAGGTGTATTTGCTTGCTTTTTGAATGTTTATTTCCTTTATCTTGTTATAAAAAGATTGTATAATGATTTGTTCGCTATGGATTTGACGTAATAGGTACTTATTTTGCTTCAAATTGAAACCATGCATAAAAAAAGAGGAAAAATGTGGCCTACCCGTTCGTCCGTATATAGGAAAAGAATTACTTTTGCAGTGAAATGAAAAGCAAAAAGATATTTAATCTACTTTTGTTTGTTGCAAAATGATTTTGAATTACAGCTTACGATAGCTTATAGATAAACAATAACAACTAATTTTTTGAGGTATTATGTCAACATTACGATTCAGGGTTGTAGAAAAAGCGTTTCAAACGAAACCTTTTGAAGTGCCTGCCCCGGCAGAGCGTCCGAGTGAGTATTTCGGAAAATACGTATTCAACCGCGAGAAGATGTTTAAGTATCTGCCAAGTAAAGTGTACGAAAAGCTGGTAGATGCAATGGATAACGGTGCTGTGCTCGACCGGAGCATTGCCGATGCTGTTGCGGAAGGCATGAAGCGTTGGGCAAGCGAACTGGGTGCAACCCATTATACACACTGGTTTCAGCCGCTGACCGAAGGTACGGCTGAAAAGCACGATGCCTTTGTGGAGCACGATGGCAAGGGAGGCATGATGGAAGAGTTCTCCGGCAAGCTGCTGGTACAGCAGGAACCGGACGCATCATCGTTTCCTAACGGTGGTATCCGCAATACCTTCGAGGCGCGTGGATACAGCGCATGGGATCCCTCATCGCCGGTGTTTGTGGTAGACGATACATTGTGCATCCCCACGGTGTTTATTGCCTATACGGGCGAGTCGCTGGACTATAAGGCTCCGTTGCTGAAGGCTTTGCGGGCAGTGAACAAGGCTGCGGTGGATGTATGTCATTATTTTGACCCGAATGTGAAGAAGGTGTTGGCCTATTTGGGCTGGGAGCAGGAATATTTCCTGGTCGATGAGGGCCTGTACGCTGCACGTCCCGACCTGTTGCTGACAGGCCGCACGCTGATGGGGCACGAGGCATCGAAGAATCAGCAGTTGGAAGACCATTATTTCGGGGCCATACCCACACGTGTGGCTGCCTTCATGAAGGATTTGGAGATACAGGCACTGGAACTGGGTATTCCCCTCAAGACGCGTCACAACGAGGTGGCTCCCAACCAGTTCGAGTTGGCTCCCGTCTTTGAGGAATGCAACCTTGCCGTAGATCATAACATGCTCATCATGTCGCTGATGCGGAAGGTGGCACGTGCACACGGTTTCCGCGTGCTGCTGCACGAGAAGCCGTTCAAAGGAGTCAACGGGTCCGGCAAACACAACAACTGGTCGCTGGGCACCGATACGGGCGTGCTGCTGATGGCTCCCGGCAAGACACCGGAGGAGAACTTGCGCTTCATCACGTTCATTGTCAATACGCTGATGGCGGTGTACCGCCACAACGGGTTGCTCAAGGCATCTATCATGAGTGCCACGAACGCACACCGCTTAGGTGCCAACGAAGCTCCTCCCGCCATCATCTCGTCGTTCCTGGGCACGCAGCTCAGCAAGGTGCTCGACCATATGGAAGAAAGTACCACCGATGAACTGATTTCGTTGGGAGGCAAACACGGCATGAAGCTGGATATCCCGCAGATACCCGAACTGCTGATCGACAACACCGACCGCAACCGTACTTCGCCTTTCGCTTTCACCGGCAACCGTTTCGAGTTCCGTGCCGTAGGTTCAGAGGCCAACTGTGCGAGCGCGATGATTGCCCTGAATACCGCCGTGGCAGAACAACTGGTAGAATTCAAGCAGAAGGTGGACGAACTTATCGAACGCGGGGAACCGAAAGTGACCGCCATCATCCGTGTAATCCGTGAATACATCAAGGCTTCCAAACCCATCCGCTTCGATGGCAACGGCTACAGCGAAGAGTGGAAAGAAGAGGCTGTACGCCGGGGATTGGATTGCGAGACCAGCTGTCCGGTGATCTTCGACCAGTATCTGACTCCGGAAACGGTGAAGATGTTCGAGTCGCAAGGCGTGATGACGCAGAAAGAACTGGAAGCCCGCAATGAAGTGAAGTGGGAAACCTATACGAAGAAAATCCAGATAGAAGCCCGCGTGTTGGGCGACCTGGTGATGAACCACGTGGTACCGGTGGCTATCGAATACCAGGGCAAGCTGCTCGACAATGTATATAAAGTAAAAGGGCTGTTCCCTGCTGAGGAAGCCGATGCGCTTTCGGCAGAAAATATTGCCATCATCCGCAAGATTTCGGAGCATACATCCTTCATCAAGGAACACGTCGATGCTATGGTGAGTGCCCGCAAGGTGGCAAACAAGATTGAAGACGAGCGTGCGAAGGCGGTAGCTTATCATGATACCATCGCACCGATGCTGGAGCAGATCCGTTACCACATCGACAAGCTGGAACTGATTGTTGATGACAAGATGTGGACGTTGCCCAAATACAGGGAGCTGTTATTCATTAGATAAAAATCATTAGATTACCTCTAATTTTTCTTATTGGTTGTTTGATGAAAGATGGGCCGGGATTTCCGTGAGGAACTTCCGGCTTTTTCTTGTGTATGGGTTGGACTGTCCGTGTGGGGCTGCAGGAGCTGTTGCGTAGGTCGGTGTGTGCGCTCCCGTTTGCTTGTGCGTCCTGACGTGTTTCCGGAGGGAGGCTTTATCGGTAAAAAAGGTTAGTATATCCGTAATTTTTATAGGATGGCAGATGGCCGGATTCCTTAATTTTGTTGTCTGAAAACAAAGTTTTATGCGTCCTTATGTAATTCATACCATTGCTTCCATCGGTTGCAGGATTGACTGGGCGAACTGTACCGAAAAAGGACCGTTCGTTTTCAAAAAGGATGGTCGTCAGGCAGGAAAATATGTGGCCCGTGAGGGCTGTCTGGACAACCGGCCTTGCACGCAATCCTTTGCCATTGGTTTGGCAAATATGGAGCAGGTAGGAGGAGTACGGCGTGGTTGCGTTACCGTTTGCATCAGTAAACCAATTAAATACCTTCTTATGAATAAAATTGTAATCGTATGTGCAGCGGCCTTCGTGTCGCTGTGTGGTCATGTATCATTAAAAGCACAAGAAATGAAAAAGATTCCTCAGCACATCAGTGCTTTTCCGGTGGGCGACAAAAATCCGGAAGAAAACGCAAAGTATTTCATCGGTCAGTCTTACCTGGCACAGCTGACCCATAATGCGGACTTGAACTGCCCGATGTTCAATGTCACTTTCGAACCGGGATGCCGCAACAACTGGCATAGCCATACAGGCGGGCAAATCCTGGTTGTCGTAGGCGGCAAGGGGTATTATCAGGAAAAAGGAAAACCGGCACAGTTGCTGGTGGCGGGCGATGTTGTGGAGATTGCACCCGATGTCGTTCATTGGCATGGGGCTGCTCCCGACAGTTGGTTCTCCCACCTTGCCATTTCCTGCAACCCGCAGACCAACAAATCCACGTGGCTGGAGCCTGTGGACGATGAGCAGTACCGTGAAGCCACTTCCGGCGGAACATCCGTCCCGGTGTGCCGATTGAGCGATGAGGCAGTGCGCCACTATACCGAATGGTTCCCGGAAGACGTGTCCGGCATGAAAGCAACCGACCCCGAACTTACTGAGATTTTCCGCAATTTCGCATTCGGGGAAGTGGCAAACCACGGGGCATTGGATACGAAGACGCGCATCATGGTGACCTTGGCTTCTGCCATTGCCCAGCATACGCCGGACACGTACGGGAAACTGCTTTCTGCAGCCCTTGCCAACGGGGTGACACCGGTGGTGGTGAAAGAAATCCTGTATCAGGCTACTGCCTATGTGGGGATGGCGCGTGTGGCGGAACTTTTGGATGTCACGAACCGTGTGTTTGCGGAACGAGGCATCACACTGCCGCTCGAAACGCAGTCGGTCACTTCGCCCGAAAACCGTTTCGAGAAAGGGCTTGCCTTGCAGAAAGACATCTTTGGCAGCAGCATAGACGATATGTACAAGAACTCCCCCGAAAACCAGATCCACATCCAGCACTACCTTTCGGCAAACTGTTTTGGCGACTACCAGACACGGACCGGCATGGACAAGCGCATGCGTGAACTGATAACGTTCTCCTTCCTTGTCTCTTTGGGCGGTTGCGAGCCACAGGTGAAAGGGCATATCCAAGGGAACGTGAATGTAGGAAACGGTAAGCAAGTCTTGTTGGACACGGTGACCCAGTTGTTGCCGTACATCGGCTATCCGCGTACCTTGAACGCCATTGCCTGCCTGAACGAAGTGATTCCGGAGGAGTAATCCCCACTTGTCAGGCGGGGGTGCCTCATTCGTTTTTCCATCCCCCGCCCAAGGCCTTATAGAGCTGTACCATGGTGATTTGTTTGTCACGCACGGCATTGCTCAGGCTGATTTGGGCATCGAGGTATCCGCGCTGTGCGTCCAGCAGGTCCATGTAGCCGATTACGCCATTGATGTATTGCAGGTTGGCAAGGTCGAGCGTGCTCTTGGATGCTTGTTCCAAGCGGAGGCGGGTTTCGTAGATTTCCTTGCTCTTGTTGAATTCCGCAATGGCATCATAGGCTTCCTTGAACGCATTCAGCACGACTTTTTCATAGGCATAGGCAGCTCCTTCGAGGGCTGCCTTTTGTGCTTTCAGCCTCGCCCGGTTCTTGCCCCAGCTGAATATCGGTTGCAGCAGGGTGGCACTCAGCAAGTGCCAAGGCGATTCCAGCAGTTCATCGATCAGGTCGCTTTCCCCGCCAAAGGAGGCGTTCAGTGTCAGGCTGGGAAAGAGGCTGGTGAATGCGATGCCCACATCGGCATTGGCGGCAATCAGTGCCTGTTCGGCTTGCCGCACGTCGGGACGCCGTTCCAACAGGCTGGAGGGCAGGCCTACCGGGAGGTTTGCGGGCAACAGCACGTCTTCGGGCAGCCTGGAACGCCTGACATGGTGCGGGTAATCGCCCGAAAGGAAGGCGATATCGTTCTCTTTCAGGGTAATCTGGCGTTCCAGACCGGGAACCAATGTGGCGGTGCGTGCCAATTCCACCTGTGCCTGGCGGAATGCGGTTTCGGATGTCAGCCCCCCTTCGTACCGGATGCGTGCCAGGCGAAGCCCTTCCCGGCGTGCGTTGACGGTTTGTTGCACGATGGCCAATTCGTTGTCGAGCGCGATGAGTTCAAAATACGATTGTGCCACTTCGGCTATCAGGCTCATCTGCAATGCCCGTTGATTCTCGATGGAACCTGCCAGGAGGGCCACGCTCTTGTCTTTTGCCCAGCGTAATTTGCCCCAAAGGTCAATCTCCCAACTAACCGTGCCTTTCAGGTCGAACTGGTCGTCCTGCTTATAGCTGTCGCCCCCATGGTTTTCCCTTTCGCGTTCGGCGTATATCCTCAGGCCTACCTGCGGGAGTATGTTGGCTATGTCGATTTGTTTCCGTGCCGCCAGTTCCCTGACCCTTGCCGCCGCTATTTGTATGTCTTTATTGTAGATAAGGGTTTTGCGTATCAATGCTTGCAGCGTGGTGTCGGTGTAAAGCTGTTCCCACGGATAGTCGCCGATGGATGTGGTGTCCACGCTCATGCTGTCGAGCGTGGCGGGCAGCTCCAGGTCGGGACGGGTGTATTGCTTGCCGATTTTGCAACTTGACGCCAGCATGGCAAGGGCGGCTACAAGCAGGATGCGGGATAGGGTGTATATGTGTTTCATAAATGCTTAACTTTTTTGGATTGCTTTTCTGGATTTCAATTTGTGGGTCGTCTTGTAAATCATGACGAAGAAGAACGGCACGAGGAAGATACCTACCGTCACTGCCACAATCATGCCGAAGAACACACCCGTGCCGATGGCCTGGCGGCTGGCGGCTCCCGGCCCGGTTGCCACTACCAGCGGAACCATGCCGAGGATAAAGGCAAGGGAAGTCATCAGGATGGGGCGGAAGCGCAGGTGGGCGGCATGCAGGGCAGACTCTATCACCCCTTTGCCGTTATCCACTTCGTCTTTGGCAAACTCTACAATCAGGATGGCGTTTTTGGCGGCTAGTCCCATCAGCATCACCAAGCCTATCTGGAAGTAGGTATCGTTTTCTAACCCGCACAAGGCGACTCCGGCGTATGCTCCCAAGGCGGCTACCGGAAGCGAAAGCAGTACGGCGATGGGGATGCTCCAGCTTTCGTACAGTGCGGCAAGGAAGAGGAACACGAACATGAAGACCAATGCCATAATCATGCCCGTCTGTCCGCCTGCCTGCTTTTCCTGGTAGGACAGTCCGCTCCATTCTACCCCGATGTTGTCGGGCAGGTGTTCGTGTGCCAGCTTTTCTATCAGTTCCATGGCTTGGCCGGAGCTGTAGCCGTGGGCTGCTGTTCCCCGGATAACGGCCGTGTAGAACATGTTGAACCGCTTGATGCTTCCAGGTCCCGTTGTGTATTCCGTATTTCCGAGTGCGGTCAGCGGAATCATGTTGCCAGAACTTCCCCGGACGAAGAACAGGTTGATATTGTCACGGTGTTCACGGTAGGGAGCTTCTGCCTGGATGTACACGCGGTAGATGCGATTGAACATGTTGAAATCGTTCACGTAGACGGAACCTGTATAGGCTTTCATCGTGGTGAACACATCTGCCATCGGCACTCCGGACAGCTTCACCTTGTCGCGGTCCACATCGAAATAAAGCTGGGGAATCTCTGCTTGCAGTGAAGACGACAGTCCGGTCAGTTCCTTGCACTGTGAGGCATAATACATCAACGTGTCGGCTGCCTGTACCAGATTGTTGTAGGTAGCATCGCCCCGTGCTTCCAATTGCATTTCGAATCCTCCCGATGTGCCCAGCCCGGGTATGACAGGCGGGGAGGAGAGGTATACTTTGCATTCCGGATATTCATTGAATTCGTTTTGCACGTCGGCCATGATTTTTTCGATTGTGGTGTCGTCACGCTCTTTCCATTCTTTCAGGATGACGGTAAGCGTACTGCGTGCCTGGCTGGTACCCACACGCGGACTGGTTCCTGTGACGTTTTGCACGTATTCCACGGATGGATTTTTCATCAGGTAGGCAATGGCACGGTTGGTCACGGTACGCATGCGTTCCAGTGTGGTGCCTTCCGGCATTTCCAGTTCCACCGTGAAATACCCCTGGTCTTCCGTAGGGAGGAAACTGGTAGGTATCAATTTGTAGAACAGGAAGATGAACACGATGACCATACCGAATCCTGCTACTACCCGTTTGGGATTCTTGATGAGCTTGCTGATGCCGGACACGTATTTGTTGTTGCCGAGGTCCAGCCATTTGTTGATGGTACGGAACACGCGGTTTTTGGGCTTGTCGGGGTCTTGAGGACGGAGAATCAGGGAGCACATCACCGGGCTCAGTGTCAGTGCCACGACCGTAGACAGGAGGACGGACACCGCGATGGTGATGCTGAACTGGCGGTACAGCTGTCCCGTGATACCCGACAGGAAACTTACGGGAACGAATACGGCAGCCAATACCATGGAGGTGGCAATCAAGGCTCCGGTAAGCCCGTCCATTGCTTTTTTTGTCGCCTCATACGGGCTTATGTGTTCTTCATCCATGATGCGTTCCACGTTTTCCACCACCACGATGGCATCATCCACCACTAAGCCGATGGCAAGCACTAATCCCAACAAGGTCAGGATGTTTAGCGAGAAGCCGAAGATGAGCATGAAACCGAATGTACCGATAAGTGAAATGGGGACGGCTATGGTCGGGATCAGTGTGGCACGCCAGCTTTGCAACGACAGGAATACCACTATGATGACCAGAAACAACGCTTCGAACAGTGTCTTGTACACTTCGTGGATGGATTCGGAAATATAGGTGGTCATGTCGAAAGGCACTTCGTATTTCATCCCTTCTGGGAAATTCCGGCTGATTTCATCCATGGTCGCCTTGACGCGCTTGGCCACGTCCATGGCATTGGCTCCCGGAAGCATGTACACGCCCAATACGGCAGCGTTGCCCCCATTGATACCGCTTTCCGTATTGTACGACTGGGCTTCGAGGGAAACACGTGCCACGTCGCGCATGCGGATCAACGATCCATCGGGATTGGCACGCAATACGATTTCTTCAAACTGGGAAGAACTCGACAACCGACCTTGAGCCGTGATGGGAATGGTAATGTCGAGCCCCGTAACCGGCTGTTGCCCCAATACGCCTGCGGCCGATTCGCGGTTCTGGTCTTTCAGGGCGTTTTGGACGTCCTGTACGGTCAGGCCGAAGTTTGCCAGCTTTGCAGGGTCCACCCAGATCTGCATGGCATAGTAACGGCTTCCGATGTTTGACACACGGCCCACTCCGGGGATGCGGCGGAGCAGGTCGAGCACATTCAGCGTGGCGAAGTTGCTCAGGTAGATTTCATCAAACTTGGGGTCGTCCGATGTCAGGCAGATTGTCATCAACTGGCTGGCCGCCTGTTTTTCAACTTCAATACCGTTCTGCACCACTTCGGCAGGCAGGCGTGATTCCGCCAGTTTGATGCGGTTCTGGATTTCTACGGCGGCCAGGTCGGGATTGGCAGAGATGTCGAAGGTGACCGTGGCGGAGAAACCTCCGGAATTGGAACTGTTCGATTCCATATAAAGCATTCCCGGCGTGCCGTTCAGTTCCTGTTCGATAGGAGTGGCCACGGCCTGCGATACCGTCAGTGCGCTGGCTCCCGGATAGGAGGCACTGATTCTCACTACAGGCGGGGTAATCTGCGGATACTGGTCGATGGGCAGCATGGTGAGTCCGATGATGCCGATGATGACTATCAATATGGAAATGACGATCGAGAATACGGGCCGATCGATAAAAAAGCTCACTTTCATGGGTTGTCGCGTTAAAAAATGGTTGCCGGTTTATTCCTCTTCTTTCTTCTCCGTTTCTGCGTTCACTTTGCCGATACGCATCTTGATGCCCGGAGTCAGTTTGTGGTAACCCTCGTCTACAATCATTTCGCCCGGAACCAACCCGCGTTCAATCACCACATCGTTTCCGAATTCAGGTCCCAGTTCGATGAACCGTTTTTCGGCAGTGGAATCCTTGCGCATGACAAAAATATAGGCTCCTCCTTTTTCTATAATCAATGCCTTGTGGGGTACGACCGTGGCATTCTCGCGTACATCAAGCAACAGTTTGACCTTTGTGAACTGTCCCGGAAGCAGGACGTGCTCCGGATTGCTCATTTCGGCACGCACCGAGAATGTGCCTGTTTTGGGGTCGACTTGGGGTTCGGCAAAGTCTACCAGCCCTTTGTAAGGATACACGCTGTTGTCGGGCAGGGTGATGGTGACGGTGGGTTGCCATGAACGGGTGGAGTCTTTCTGTCCGATGATGATGTTGCGTTCTTTGCTTTTCAGGTAGTCCAAAGCAGTCATGCTGAAGTCTACCAACACCGTGTCGCTCTTTACAATGGTGGCAAGCAGTGATTTGCCCGAAGTTCCTACGAGTGTTCCCAAGTCGACATGCCGTTCACTGATTTGTCCGGCAATCGGGGAACGTACTACCGTATAGCTTAATTCCTGTTCCGCCTGGTCGAGGTCCGCTTGGCTCATCCCCACGCTTGCCACGGCGGTTTCGTATGCGGCGATGGCGTTGTCAAGGTCCAGTTGGCTGGCAGCATTCTGTTCGTACAGCGGGCGGATACGGTTCAGGTCGCGTTCCGCTTTGCGTGCGGTGGCCTCGTCTTTTTTCAGTTGGGCGCGTGCCTTGTCTACCTTTGCCTGATATTGTTCTTGGTTGATGATGAACAATACTTGGCTTCGCTTGACTTGGCTCCCTTCTTCGAAGAGCATTTGTTCCAGAAATCCTTCCACGCGTGCACGCACCTCTACAAACTGTTGTGCGCGGATGCGCCCTACGTATTCACCGTAGATTTCCACATCTTGCCGCTGTGCCGGAACCACACTGACGACGGGGGCTTCGGGGGCTTTTTCCTTTTCCCTGGTCAGAACCAGGTAAACGGCGATAATGGCTATGATGCCTACAGCGGTGTAGATGATTTGTCTCTTTTTCAGTTTCAGGTCTCTTTTCGTTAAAAAACGCTTCTTCATACCAATTTTTTGTTAGGGGTTAAGATGCCACAATGATGTAGGCAATACACGTGCCAAAGATACGATAAAATTTGATATGTTGGGATTCAGAAAACTAAATCCTGACTTCCGGCCAGCATCATGTAGATTTTTTGAGGAACGGTTGTGTAATTTCTCTACATTTTGTCCGGTGCGGTTGTGGATATTTCTTGACTAATCCTGGGAAAAAAACGAATTGCGGATGTACCCGGTCCCCGATTCTTTCACCAGAAATAGGGATAAATCCTATTGTTTCAATTATATTTGCGTAGGAAACGCCCCATAATATACCAACAAATGGGGATTGCTGTTTTGGAATGGATTGTATTATTTTGTAAATGAAAAAATGGATTCGCTTTTTTGTATGTGTAAAAAGATCTATAAACCGACTGACAAGATGAGCGACCTGATTTGTGAGAATTATGCATTGCTCCAGGTATTGAGCCGCTTCGGCTTGTCGTTAGGGTTCGGTGACAAATCCGTCAGGGAGGTTTGTGATGAGCACAAGGTAGATTGTGCCACGTTTCTTATTGTGGTAAATTTCCTGACTGAAGAAAGTAACCGCATGCAGGACCATATCAGCGGGCTTTCCGTACCGGCATTAATGGACTATTTGTGTCGTGCCCATTCGTATTTCCTCGATTTCCAGTTGCCTACTATCCGCCGGAAACTGATTGAGGCTATCAATTTTTCCTTGAACAACGAGGTGGCTTTCCTCATCCTTCAGTTTTTTGATGCGTATGTGGAAGAAGTGCGCCAGCACATGGAATACGAGAACGACAAGGTGTTTGCTTACGTCAGGAGTTTGTTGCAGGGAGAGCATCCGGCAGGATACAGTATCGGCGTGTTTGCCCGCCGTCATGATCAGATTAATGCCAAACTGATAGAGTTGAAGAATATCATTATCAAATATTATCCGGCCGATGGCGACAATCAGTTGTTAAACTCAACGCTGTTCGACATATTCAGTTGTGAGGAGGATTTGGCATCACACAACCGGGTGGAAGATTACTTGTTTGTCCCTGCCATAATGGAATTGGAAAAGGAGGCAAAATGAAATCCCAGGAAATCATATCAGTGGCTGTGGCGGAAACTTCGATTATTATCCGGAGCGGGTTGGTAGCTGTATTGAAGCGTTTGTCCGACCTGAATATCCAGACCGTCGAGATTACTTCAAAAGAAGGGCTTCAGCATTGCATGGAGGCACATAGCCCGCAGATATTGATTGCCAATCCGCAATTTGAAGGCTGGTTTGATGTCGATGCATTGAAGGAGCATTACCCGCATGCCGATCTGAAGGTGGTGGCATTGCTCTGTACGTTTATCGATGCCAATCAGTTGAAAGGTTATGACGACAGCATCAATCTGTACGACGATGTGGAGTCTGTGGAGAAAAAGATTGCGATGCTGATGGATTTCTCGGACGATGAGGACGGGGACCAGAATGCATTGAGCCAGCGTGAGAAAGAAATCATCTGCTGCGTGGTGCGGGGGATGACCAATAAGGAGATAGCCGAAAAACTGTATATCTCCGTGCATACGGTAATCACGCACCGGCGTAACATCACCCGCAAGTTGCAGATACACTCTGTTTCAGGCTTGACTATCTATGCCATTGTCAACAAGTTGGTAGAACTGAGTGAAGTGAAGATGAAGTTGTAGATGCGCTAAAATACCCAAAATTAGGTATTGTGGAAACTGTGGAAAGCCTGTATATTTGCATCGTTAGTCATATGAGATTACGTAAACCACAAAGTAAAAAAGTTAGTTATTAGTTAAAGCGCTCCCTGCGAAGTGATTCGCGGGGAGCACGCGCTTTCGGGCCTGCCTTGCCGGGCGGGCGTCCATGCAATGAAATAATCAAGGTATTCGCACTTCTAACCCGTCGTATGCCAGATGGACGCGGGGAGGAAGGGTTTGTTCCACAGCTGTATGCAGCCCGATTTGGTGGCTTGCATGGATGAAGTAGGTCTGGCGGGCATGGATGCGTGTGGTTTGCTCCAACGCTTCCTGTAGCGACTGGTGGGTGATGTGGGGGGTGATACGGAGGGCGTTCATGAACAGGCACTCCAAATTTTCCAGGTAGCCGTAGGCCTCATCGGGCAGGGTAAGCATGTCTGTAATCCATGCCATGCTGCCGATGCGGAAACCTACGATGGGAAGTTTCCCGTGCATCACGCGGATGGGGATGACTTCGACAGCGTGTCCGTCCTTGTTGCTTACTGCAAATGGGACGTAGGGCCGGACGAGGACGAGAGGGATGCGGGGAACACCCGGATAAGGATGTTCCGCGAAACAATAAGGGATGCGTTTTTGCAGGCTGTCGACCGTATTGGCTTCGGCATATACCGGAATGTCCCGGAAGTGACAGAAGGGGCGTAAATCATCCAGTCCGCCTACGTGGTCGTAATGTTCGTGGGTAATCAGTACGCCGTCAATGGGCAAGAATTCGGGCAAGCGCAGGCTTTGCTCCCGGAAATCGGGGCCGCAGTCGATCAGAATCCGTACCCCTTCGGTTTCCACCAGTGCCGAGCAGCGCAGGCGTTTGTCGTGTGGGTCATGACTGGTACATACCCGGCACGTGCATCCCACTTGCGGCACTCCGGTGGAAGTACCGCTTCCCAATACCGTTATTTTCATCTTATGTGTGTCGTTTACCATTTATCAGGTTATTATATCAGGTGTTGTTGTGCCGTTTCAGATATAATTGACTTCGGTGCAGATTCCGATGCCGAATTTCGTTTTCACCGAGTCTGCCACTTCGCAGGCAAGCTGCCTGATTTCTTCACCTGTGGCTCCTCCCCGGTTGACCAATACCAAAGCCTGTCTGTCATGCACTCCGGCTCTTCCTTTTGTTTTCCCTTTCCATCCGCAACGGTCTATCAGCCATCCGGCAGGTATCTTGACATATCCCTCCCCGGCAGGATAGTGCGGCATATCGGGGTAAAAACGGAGCAGTTCTTCGAATTGTTCGCGTGGGATGACGGGGTTCATGAAAAAGCTTCCGGCGTTTCCTGTCTGTGCAGGGTCGGGCAATTTCGCTTTCCGGATGCGGATGATGATGTCCCGCAGGATTCCTAATGTGGGCTTTCCGCCCTCCTTGGCCAGTTCAGACCGGATATTTCCATAGTCCAGATGCCATACGGGGCGTTTGCTCAGCCGGAACGTCACATGGGTCACGATGTAGCATCCTTTCAGTTCCTGTTTGAAGATGCTTTGCCTGTAGCCATAACGGCACTCGGCATTCATGAAACGCCGGGCTTCCCCCGTTGCAATACACCGGGTGTCGACCGTTGAAATCAAGTCTTTCACTTCCACACCGTAGGCTCCGATGTTCTGTACTGCCGAAGCCCCCACTTCACCGGGTATCAGCGACAGGTTTTCAGCCCCATACCAGCCTTGCTTTACCGAATAAGCTACGAAATCGTCCCATGCCACACCGGCACCGACGCGTACCTCTATCCAGTCGGTGGTTTCTCCGGTCACTTCGTATCCGTGGATGGCAGAATGCAGGATCGTACCGTGATAGTCGCCCAAGAAAAGCAGGTTGCTCCCGCTTCCTATATGCAATAGGGGAATGGATTCTACCCGGCTTTCCAGAAATGTCCGAAGTTCTTCTTCGGATTCGTATTCCACAAAACGGTCTGCCCTTACGTTCATGCCGAATGTATTATGGGGCAATAGCGAATGGTTCCGTATATCTTTCATGTCTGAATGAATTCCAACAACTTACAAAACTTGACCTGTAACGATTTTGTCCATTCCGGTTAGGAAGGTTCAGTCGCTCAAATCCTCGAACTTTATCAGTTTCCACTCTCCCCTCCGGCATTCGAAATAAAGCGTGTTGCTAAATCCGTTCCCGAAACCCTTGAATTCGATAATCTTTGAATCAGGATCGGGCACCGCTTCCTGCCCATAGTGTACATTGGTGAGCCGTTCTTTCAATAAAGGCGGTCGGAAGGAAAACCACTGTCCTTCATCGAGCGTTGTTTCCAGAATCTGGAATTCGTCTTCGGGATCGGCGGTAATAAATTTCAACGGGCGTCGCAGGCGTCTGCTTTGAAATATCGAATCGTTGGCAAACCGGAAATAAAAGTCGAAAAAATCTTCTTTCCCTTCTGCGGTATTATAAGCCAGATGTTCCTTGTTTATGGCTTCCAGGAACCAGCTGTTTGCCACACGCTGGAAATAATAGCGTTTCACTTTCCGGTCGTGCAGGTAAATCCAGTCTACCTGTACGCTGTGTATCGCGGTGTCTTTTTCCATTTCCATCTCTTCCTCCTTGTCGAAAAGGATGGTGTATACGGGTTCTTGGCTGAACAACGGGTCATATTCCCATTCGTTTTTGGCTATGCGTGTCACCTCGTTTCCCTGGTAATAAGAGATGGGAAAAATAATGCGTGAATGCTGGAAACGTTCGTTTGAAGCAAAGTTGTAGAAGAAATCGTCAAAACTTTCATCGGCGGTAACAGGGACCGTCTCTTGGCGTACGGGAACCGTATCCGATACCTCATCCGTATGAAGCTGTAAGGAATCCAGTTGTTCCGTCAGTGCTTCAAAAGGGTCTATCTTGCTTTTCCCTTTCCCGCAGGAAGTTGTCATGGTTATGAGCAGGCAACATCCGAGTATAATTTTTTTCATGATCGATTCTTCTGAAAAATCATTGTGCAAAGGTAGTTCTTTTTTTTATTCGTACTGCAAAGAGCCGGTTAAATTTCCGGCAAATTCAGCAAAAGCATACGCCAGTCGCTGGGTATTTGTCTTGTTTGCCGGTATGGTTTCATTTTCTTTTTTGTAGGACGAGAAAGAACATAATTCAGTTTTAATCCTTATCTTTGCAACCGAAATACAATAGTAGGTTATGTTAGCGAGAATAGAAGAATTGCTTCAGGAAGTGGATCAGCTGACCGCCCAAAATGTGGGAGAACTGGAAGCACTCCGTATCAAATATTTGAGTAAGAAAGGAATCATTAATGCCCTGATGGCCGATTTCCGGAATGTCCCTGCCGAGCAGAAAAAAGAGGTAGGGATGAAGTTGAATGAATTGAAGAACCGTACGCAAGAACGCATCGCCGCATTGAAGGAAATGTTCGAGGGGCAGGATTCCGATAGGTCGGACCTGGACCTTACACGTACAGCATATCCGGTAAAATTGGGTACCCGTCATCCGTTGAGCATTGTACGGAATGAAATTATTGATATTTTCGGTCGTTTGGGCTTTACCATTGCCGATGGTCCGGAAGTGGAAGACGACCTGCACGTATTTACCAAGTTGAACTTTGCTGCCGACCATCCGGCACGCGACATGCAGGATACTTTTTTTGTGGAGTCCAATCCGGAGGAGGTGGTGAAGAACATCATCCTCCGCACGCATACCAGCAGTGTGCAGGTAAGGACAATGGAAGTAACGCAGCCGCCTATCCGAGTGATTTGTCCGGGACGTGTGTATCGTAATGAGGCTATCAGTTACCGCGCACATTGCTTTTTCCATCAGATAGAAGGTTTGTATGTCGACAAGAATGTTTCGTTTACCGACCTGAAACAGGTTTTGCTCCAATTTGCCAAAGAGATGTTTGGGTCGGATACGAGAATCCGCTTGCGTCCCTCGTATTTCCCTTTCACCGAACCTAGTGCGGAGATGGATATCAGTTGCCACATTTGTGGAGGCGAAGGATGCCCGTTCTGTAAATATACCGGTTGGGTAGAGATATTGGGTTGCGGGATGGTCGATCCTGCTGTGTTGGATGCCTGTGGCATTGACAGCAAGGTGTATACGGGTTATGCTTTCGGTATGGGGGTAGAACGTATCACCAATTTGAAATACAAGGTGAAAGACCTTCGTATGTTCTCGGAAAACGATATCCGTTTTCTTGAGGAATTTGAGGCGGCCAACTGATTCTGCTTTTACTGCAGGGGGACATAATTGGTGTTTGGATGAAATCCGGAGTACGGAGGACGTGTGGTGTCCCTCTGTGGCAGAACAAAAAGAGTAACTTCATGTTTCTATGGAAAAGCAACGTCTTCTTACGCCAAGTTATTGTTGCATACTGGTAGCCAATTTCCTGCTTTATTTCGGTTTTTGGCTGCTTACTCCGGTACTTCCATTCTATCTTTCGGAGAATTTCCATACTTCGAATGCTGTTATCGGGATGGTGCTTTCGTGTTACACTGTTTCTTCACTCTGTATACGTCCTTTTTCCGGTTATTTGCTTGATTCGTTTGCGCGCAAGCCCCTTTATCTATTCGCTTATTTTGTTTTTACGATGGTATTTGCCGGGTATATGTTTGCCGGGTTGCTTACCATTTTTATTATTTTCCGTATTATCCACGGTATTTCGTTTGGCATGGTTACGGTGGGAGGGAATACGGTAGCCATTGATATCATGCCTTCTTCGCGAAGGGGGGAAGGATTGGGGTATTATGGGTTGGCAAATAATCTTGCCATGTCTGTAGGACCGATGTTTGGTTTGTTCTTGCATAGTGCGGGTGTGCCGTACGTCTCTATCTTTTCGTGTGCGCTTGGCTCTTGTGTGTTGGGCTTTCTGGCAGCTTGTCAGGTAAAGACATCTTATCGGCCTCCTGTCAAGCGTGAACCCGTGTCGCTCGACCGTTTTATCTTGCTGAAAGGTTTACCTGCCGGGTTCAGTCTGCTGTTGCTCTCCATTCCGTATGGCATGACGACCAATTATGTGGCAATGTATGCCATACAAATCGGTGTGACTTCCGAAACAGGTTTTTTCTTTACGTTGATGGCGGTGGGCATGGCCATTAGCAGGCTCTTCAGCGGGAGGCTGGTAGACAAGGGAAAAATCACGCAAGTGATTGCAGGAGGGTTGTATCTGGTATGTTTCTGTTATTTTGCACTGGCTGCTTGTGGGTGTCTGGTAAGGTGGAACCATATGTATGCCGTTCTGCTTTTCTTTTTTGTAGCTTTGTTGCTCGGCGTTGGATTTGGTACCATGTTTCCTGCCTATAATACTTTATTTGTGAATTTGGCACCAAACAGCCAGCGAGGAACGGCTACCAGCACGTATTTGACATCATGGGATGTAGGATTGGGAATTGGTATGCTGTGTGGAGGATATATTGCTGAAGTCGCTTCTTTCGGTATGGCTTATTTCTTCGGAGCTGTTTTGACCGTTGTGTCCCTTCTGTATTTTCATCTCAAAGCGGAACCACACTTTCGGCACAATAGGTTACGTTGACCCTACACCCGTTCAGTTCTTGTAGATAAACACAATTATGTGGGACAGCCGGTTGTTTATTTTTGTTATTTGTGCAGAAATGATAAACGAGCGGAACAAATCAATATGGCGGAAAACGAATTCCGGTAAATATTTCCGGTAGCGGTGTGGTTCCTTTGCTACCTTTTCCATATCGGCCACCAGGATGAAAGAGGCATCACGGGATAAATTGGATATGCATTCTTCGAACAAAGTATGTTGCGGAATGGTAATGGTTCTTGATATGCAGGAATCAATTTTCGACTGTCCGGACAAAATCAGAAAACTGTCTTCGGAGAGGGGAGGAATACAGTCCAGTTCGTTTGCTACTTGAATCTGGAAAGCATCGGGCACAATTGTTGAACCGCTCAAGTAAAACATTTCACTGTTCAAATGGATGTCGAAGCTGCTCCAGCATTGCATCTGGCTTTTTATCAAGGGCAATGAAAGACCACGTCCATATACGGCCATAAAATTGACTACCTTTGATTCGTATCCTTCCATGAATATCGGGTCTTCGCGCAAGGAATTCCCGTCTTTATGGGCATCGATTACTTGTTCAATCAGTTTTTTTTGGTAACTGACTGCACAAAATCCTTTTTCATAATAGGCGGAAATAAAATCGCCGTTGTCCGTTGGATAAATAAAAATGTCTTCTCCCCGATAGGAATTTTTCTTTGGTACGAACTTGGATCCTTGTTTTTGTATTATTTTTTGCAGGTATTCCTTTCCGGATTCGTGGGTGTGGAAGTACATTACCACATTACGTGCCGACATCGGTGCATGGAAACTGATTATCATACGGTCGATATCATTCCCTAATCGATGTACATTGCTGTTGGCATCAGGAAAAATATTGTCGAAAAGAATTGGGAACAATCCACTATGGCGGAGGGTATCCAACTGGACTGCATACGTGGTTTGTGGAAATTCATTGGCAAGAAACTCGATATTGTCGGTTTCCAATATTCCCATACAATTGTCGGGAACGAAATACAACAAGTCGGCATCCTTGCCCTCGTTAGTCATGCTAAGTCGTGCAAAACTATAAAACCCTACCCCGATGCAAAAAAGGATAATAGATACTATGACACCTACCTTACCGACCATAATGATTTATGTTTTTTGCAAATATAGGTAATCAATTAAAAAATCACAAATCGATGCGGAATTAATTAAAAAATAAAAAGAGGCTGTCTCAAAATAAACTTGAGATGGCCTCTGTTGTTTCATATCATGTTGAAGTCATTTGTATTTT
>CAZAUU010000002.1:0-85532 GCA_964488405.1 uncultured Phocaeicola sp. | reverse complement strand
TGGCGGAAATCGGATATGCCGTAGGGAAGGGCTTTATAGGTTGCCATGCCGGTGTGTTTTCAGGTTTCCCGCCATTACTTCGCGATGAGCAGGTAATAATTTTTCTTGCCGCGCTGTACGAGCAGGTACTTCCCGTCGAGCAGGTCGGCGGTGGTGATAACCCGGTCGAATGCGGCAAGCTTTTCCTTGTTCACAGATACTCCTCCGCCCTGTGTCATCTTGCGCATCTCACCTTTCGACGGGAATACGGGGGCTTTTTCCACAAAGAGGTCTACCACCTTGATACCCGCCTCTAACTCGCTCTTTGCTACTTCATACTGCGGTACACCCTCGAATACGGAAAGCAGCGTGTCTTCGTCCAAACGCCTCAGCGCATCGGAAGTGGCATTGCCGAAAAGGATGCCCGATGCCTCTACGGCGGCATTGTAATCTTCTTCGGAGTGTACCATGACGGTGACTTCTTTTGCCAGCCGCTTCTGGAGCACGCGCAAATGGGGCGCTTCCCTGTGTTCGGACACTAAGGCACCGATTTCCTCTTTCGTAAGCGATGTGAATATCTTGATGTAGCGTTCGGCGTCTTCGTCGCTCACATTCAGCCAGAACTGGTAGAATTTATATGGGGATGTGTAGCGCGAATCGAGCCAGACGTTTCCGCTCTCGGTCTTCCCGAACTTGGTCCCATCGGCCTTCGTCACCAACGGGCAGGTAAGCGCAAACACTTCGCCTCCGTTGGTGCGCCTGATCAGTTCTGCCCCGGTGGTGATGTTCCCCCATTGGTCGCTCCCGCCCAGTTGGAGTTTGCAGCCGCGTGTCTCATACAGGTGCAGGAAGTCATAGCCCTGGAGCAGCTGGTATGTAAATTCGGTGAATGAAAGGCCGTCGCGAGCCTCGCCGTTCAGGCGTTTCTGGACGGAATCTTTCGCCATCATGTAGTTGACGGTAATGTGCTTGCCCACCGTACGGGCAAATTCGAGGAAGGTGAAATCCTTCATCCAGTCGTAGTTGTTGACCAGCTCGGCACGGTTCGGGGCATCCGACTCGAAATCGAGGAACTTGCCCAACTGTTTTTTGATGCATTCCTGGTTGTGGCGCAGGGTCTCTTCGTCGAGCAGATTCCGCTCCTGTGACTTGCCCGAAGGGTCGCCTATCATGCCGGTAGCCCCGCCCACCAGTGCCAAAGGCTTGTGTCCGCAACGCTGGAAGTGGCGCAGCATCATCACCCCGCACAAGTGGCCGATGTGCAGGGAGTCCGCGGTGGGGTCGATGCCCAGGTAAGCGGTTACCATTTCTTTTTCCAACAGTTCTTCCGTGCCCGGCATCATGTTATGCACCATCCCGCGCCATTTTAATTCTTCTACAAAATTCATCGAATGAGATACTTGATTTAACATTGATATATAATAAAGTGAAGGCAAAAATACGACACTTTATCTGAATAACCAATTTTTACCGATTAAAAAAGAGGGCATCAACGGTATGGCAGACAGACGCTCCAAGCAACGCGGGGCTTGTGCCTCGCAACTGCGCGGCACGGCAATAAAGGGTTTCGACAGGTACAGTACTTTCGTCGGTTTCTATCAGGAAATGCCCTTCGGGCATGGAAGCCAACGCTTCGGGATGGTAATGCACACCGAAAGAAAGGATGAATCCATGCCTCGCCAGTGCCAATGCCAACTCTTTCCCGCCCCGGAAACCGTGGACAATCCAAGGCGTATGCGGACGCAAGGCACGCTTGAGTGCCAGCAACTCATTGGAAGCTTTGACAGAATGGATAATCAGGGGAAGGCCGTACTGGTCGGCAAGAGCACATACGGAGCGGAACGCTTCTTCCTGCAGGGAAAACGGCGTAGGGCACCGTTTATCCAGCCCCGCCTCGCCCAACGCCACCACCCGTACATCGCCCTTTGCCATCGCTTCCACCCAGCGCAACTGTGCCGGAAAGTCCCCGGCGGAAAGATACCACGGATGAATGCCCGCTGAGAGGTAGACAGCTTCTTCCGGCAACGGGACATCGTGCATGGTGCAGCTCAGGACGGCTTCTTCCGGATGCAACGGCAGGCGGTGGGTATGTACGTCGAACCACATAGGCATTGTCGAAAAGTCAGGGGACGGGGTCGTATCCCGACCCTCCCCACGGATGGCAACGAAGCAGACGCCTCACGGCAAGGTAAAGCCCCTTGAAAGGGCCGTGCTTCTTTATTGCCCGGACAGCATATTCCGAACATGTGGGAGTGAAACGGCACGAGGGGGGAGTGAAAGGGGAAATGCACTTCCGGTAGAAACAGATGGGAAGCAACAATATGAACGACAATACCTTTTTCATGTCATCCGTTCGGCAATCAGCTGAAGCAACCTTTTTACCTTCTCTTCCACTTCGGAAGAAGGATGGAGCCCGTCATCGAGCCAGATGAACGCTACCACGGCCTTCTTCCCCCTTGCTCCCAACGGCCCTGCCAGCAGCATCCTGTTCTTGCGGTAAGCCTCGCGTATCTGGCGTTTCACGCGATTGCGGTCCACCGCACGCTTGAAACGTTTCTTCGATACGCTCACCAGCACCGAAACGGTAGGAAGCCCCGCCTTGTCTACCGGCATGCAAACAACACGCAACGGAAACATGGGAACCGACCTTGCCCCTCCCCCGAACAGCTTCCTTATCAGGAGCAGGCTGTTCAGGCGCTCTTCTTTCGGAAGTCTATGACTTGCCCGCCCGTACAATTTGTCAACAATTATTATGCTTTTTGATAAACATGTCCAACGCCGCAGTCATCGAGGGGGCTGCAGCCGTGGGTGCCTCCAGGTCTAAGCGCAAACCTGCATCCTTCACCGCCTTGGCTGTCGTAGGGCCAAAACTGCCTATCACGATGTCCTTCTGCTCGAACTTGGGAAAGTTCTTCATGAGCGACTGGATCCCTGCCGGGCTGAAAAAGATCAGCATGTCGTAATCGAATTTTTCTTCGGGGGTGAAATCGTTGCTCACCGTGCGGTACATGACGGCTTCCGTGTGCTGGATGTGATGCTTGTCCAGCAGGTCCTTCACTTCGTCGTTATGTACATCCGACATCGGGATCAGGTATTTTTCCGCACTGTGCTTGACGATGACAGGCACCAAATCCGCAAACTTGCCCGTAGATCCGAAAAAGACTTTCCGCTTACGGTACTGCACATATTTCTGGATATACAATGCGATCGTTTCCGACGTACAGAAATATTTCATCGTTTCGGGGATAGCCACACGCAAATCCGTGCACAGACTGAAGAAATGGTCTATCGCATGGCGTGAGGTGAATACAACGGCGGTGTGGTCCAAAATGGATATTCTCTGTTGTCTAAATTCCTTTGCCGACAAACTCTCAACTTTTATAAACGGGCGAAAATCTATTTTCACTCCGTACTTCTCAGCAATGTCAAAATAGGGTGACTTTTCTGATGTAGGTTTAGGCTGAGAAACGAGGACTTTTCTAATCTTCAAGGCTTTAAAAATTTAAAATCACAATCTGGTTTACATAAGGGATTCCTTTTATCAACAATAAAAGGGGTACTATTTCGAGGGCACAAAAGTACAGAATAAAATGAAGAAAACCATAAAATCGAGAGAAAAAGTTCCTGAAGCATCTATAAAATAACAATATTTTGGCAGGTATGAAGACAAGCAGTACCAACAGAAGGCTCACTCGGAAACCGGGGAGCGCATAAATAATAAATAAGATGACAGGAAAGAGCAGGAAGCATTGCACTCCTGCCACGTCGGTGTACATTCGGAGCCAGATGTCGTTCCTCTCGCGGTCGAAAAACACCCAATTGACGAGGCTGTAGCCCCCCCACTTGAGCAGGGAATAAAGAAGGACGGCAAATAGGTGCATCCCAACGCACAGCCTCATGGAGGTGGCATCATACACCGGGGCGGGACATGTTTCCAACGAATGACAGAAGAGGAAAAGCCCGTAGAATATACACGTAAGCAAAGGGAACACCACAGGATAGCTCCAGCCCGGATTCTGTATGTCATCGAACAGGCTGTTACGTTTCCGGTGCTGGAACAGCCTGCGCAGGCGTTGGAAGATGTATTTTTTCTCTCTGGCAAACGTGTAGGCGAACAGGAGGAAACACAGCAGCAACAGCCCCGCCATGCATCCGTCCGACCGGAGCTGGTAAGGCACAGGCAGTCCCTGTATGCCCTGGGTTTCTGCCTGCTGCATGCTTTCCACCAGCATGCTGTCTATTTGCTCCTCCTGCCCATGCATCCTGCCGGCAATGTACCCGAATTCCGTTGGGTATGTCCAGTCCATAGCCCGGCGGTCACAGCCCGAAGGCAGCTTTCACTTTGTCCACATAGTCCAGCTTCTCCCAGGTGAAGAGTTCCACCTCGATGTCTTTGTTGCCTTCGTATACCGACTCGAAGTGTTTGATCACCACTTCCGGCTCACGCCCTACATGCCCGTAGGCGGCCGTTTCGCTGTAGATAGGGTTGCGCAGCTTCAGGCGCTCTTCGATGGCACGCGGGCGCATGTCGAACAACTCTTCCACCTTCTTTGCTATCTCCCCATCGCTCATCGCCACATGGCTCCGCCCGTAGGTATTGACATAGGTATTGATGGGATACGCCACGCCGATGGCATACGATACCTGCACCAGCACCTCATCCGCCACACCTGCCGCCACGAGGTTCTTGGCGATGTGGCGTGCCGCATAGGCTGCACTCCGGTCTACCTTGCTGGGGTCTTTTCCTGAAAAGGCACCCCCGCCATGGGCTCCGGCTCCCCCGTAGGTATCCACGATAATCTTACGCCCGGTCAATCCGGTATCACCGTGCGGTCCCCCGATGACAAATTTTCCCGTCGGGTTCACGTGGTACTTGATGTTGCCTTTGAAGAGTTCCAACACCTTTTTATTATGGATTCCGGCTATCACGCGGGGAATCAGTATGCCGGTCACGTCGTTGTATATCTGTCCCAGCATGGCGGCATCGGCCTTTTTCCGCGCCTCCTCCGACGGGTCTTCGGGCAGGATGAACTCATCGTGTTGGGTGGAGATGACAATGGTGTCGATGCGCACAGGACGGCGATTGTCGTCGTATTCAATCGTCACCTGACTCTTGGCATCGGGACGGAGGTAAGTCATCACCTGTCCTTCGCGCCGGATTTCCGCCAATACCATCAGCAGCTTGTGTGCCAGGTCGAGCGGAAGCGGCATGTAGTTTTCGGTTTCATTCGTGGCATAACCGAACATCATTCCTTGGTCGCCTGCGCCCTGGTCCATCGGGTTTTCGCGTTCCACGCCCCGGTTGATGTCGGGGCTTTGTTCGTGGATGGCGGAAAGCACACCGCACGAGTTTCCGTCGAACATATATTCGCTTTTGGTATAGCCGATGCGGTTGATTACCTCACGTGCCACACGCTGGAGGTCGATGTAGGCCTTCGTCTTCACTTCTCCTGCCAACACTACCTGGCCGGTAGTGACCAATGTTTCGCAAGCTACTTTCGAACCGGGATCGTATGCCAACAGTTTGTCAAGCACAGCATCGGATATCTGGTCCGCCACTTTGTCGGGGTGCCCTTCAGACACCGATTCGGATGTGAATAAATATCCCATTTACGTCTGTCTATGAATTAATTAATAAGGATTAATACCGTGTGCGGAAAGAGTAAGGTGTCATGACAAGGAATCAATACCAAGATGTGTTTTAGCATTTTTTTCCGTGGTTGCAAGCTACTCAAATCTTTCCACTGTTTGTTCTGGCGCAAAGATACGGATATAAATCGGAATAACGGCAGGCGGAAACCTATTTAACATATCTTCCCCTTTCATCTTCGGGCAGGCAGGCAATACAGCAGTACATTTATTGGCAAGAAATCCAAGCATATCCATTATATTTTCTTAATTTTGCCATTAAAAAAAACATCATGACACCTGACTATCTTCCTATCCTGAATGAAGCCGTAAACAAGTTGTCCGACAGCCATTCGTACGAAGGGCTGTTCCACCAGTACAGGGATGGCGTCCCACTTCCCTCGGCAGGTTCGTTGCACCGTATCATCGAATTGGCACGCGGGATACTTTTCCCCGGCTATTTCGGAAATCCCACCATCCATCGGCGTACACTGGGCTACCACATCGGGGTAGATGTGGAAGAGCTGTTCCGCCTGCTCATCGGACAGATAGAGGCGGGGCTGTGCTTCGGTATCGAAAATTCCCTGGCCGACCCAACAGAGGAAAGCCCCTTATGCCACACCGTAGCCACGAATATCGCGGTACGGTTCATCGGCCGCCTGCCCGAAATAAGGCGCGTGCTCGCCACCGACGTGGAAGCCGCCTACTACGGGGATCCTGCTGCCACATGCTTTGGCGAGATCATCTGCTGCTACCCTATCATCCGTGCCATAACCAATTACCGCATCGCGCACGAACTCTATGTGCTGAACGTCCCGCTCATCCCGCGCATCATCACCGAAATGGCACATTCGGAAACGGGTATAGACATCCACCCGGGCGCGAAGATAGGTACTCATTTCACCATCGACCACGGAACGGGCGTGGTAATCGGGGCGACCTGCATTATCGGCGACAATGTAAAGCTTTACCAGGGAGTGACATTGGGAGCCAAGAGTTTCCCTCTTGACGAAAACGGGAATCCTATCAAAGGCATCCCCCGCCATCCCATCCTGGAAGACGATGTGATAGTTTATTCCAACGCCACCATCCTGGGGCGGATTACCATCGGGCGAGGAGCCACCATAGGAGGAAATATCTGGGTGACGGAAAACGTACCGCCGGGGGCACGCATCGTGCAACGGAAAGGCTGACACCGGAACCCTTTTGTGCAAGGGCATAAAAAAAGGAGTACCGCCGTACTCCAACCTTTTGTTAACCTTAAATCTAATACTATGAAAAACACGATGCAAATATACGGATTTCAGGGGAATATGCAAGCATTGGCGGGCAAAAACATGTTTTATAACATGATTTAAGGAATGCCACCGATTTTACAGGTTCGTTAACGAATCTTTCTGCTTGAAAGCCTTGCAGATATCCCCTGCGAATCCTTTTCTTTTGTTTGGTGTCTATTCCCTTTTTCATTATTTTTGCAAAATTATGACAAAAATAGAAGCTGTATGGAAAACAAGTTGGTCATTTATAACACGCTGACCCGGAAGAAAGAGTTGTTTGTCCCGCTCCATGCCCCCCATGTGGGCATGTACGTGTGCGGTCCTACGGTCTATGGCGATGCCCACCTGGGGCATGCACGCCCTGCCATCACTTTCGATATCCTGTTCCGCTACCTGACCCACTTAGGTTATAAGGTGCGCTATGTGCGCAACATCACGGATGTGGGACACCTGGAACACGATGCCGATGAAGGGGAGGACAAAATAGCCAAGAAGGCACGGATAGAACAGTTGGAGCCGATGGAAGTCGTCCAATACTACATGAACCGTTATCACAAGGATATGGAGGCGCTTAACGTACTCCCCCCCAGCATTGAGCCGATGGCTTCGGGACACATCATCGAACAGATCGGGCTGGTAGAGGAAATCCTGAAAAACGGGTATGCTTACGAAAGTGAAGGGTCGGTATACTTCGACGTGGCAAAATACAACAGGGAACATCATTACGGTGTGCTTTCGGGGCGCAACCTGGATGATGTAATCAATACGACACGCAAGCTGGACGGACAGGAAGAGAAACATAATCCTGCCGACTTTGCCTTATGGAAGCGTGCACAACCGGAACACATCATGCGCTGGCCTTCACCCTGGAGCAACGGATTCCCCGGCTGGCATTGCGAGTGTACGGCTATGGGGCGGAAGTACCTGGGCGAAACGTTCGACATACATGGAGGCGGGATGGACTTGATTTTCCCTCATCATGAATGTGAAATCGCGCAGGCCGTGGCTTCGGAAGGGCATGAGATGGTGCACTACTGGATGCACAACAACATGATTACAATCAACGGGCAGAAGATGGGCAAATCCATGCACAACTTCATCACACTGGAAGAACTCTTTGCCGGTTCCCATGAACTGTTGGCACAACCCTATCCGCCCATGACCGTCCGGTTCTTTATCTTGCAGGCACATTACCGCAGCACGGTGGATTTCAGCAACGACGCCCTGCAGGCGGCCGGGAAAGGCCTGGAACGCCTGTTGGAAGGCATGAAAAACCTGGAGCGCATCACGCCGTCGGCGTCCACTAAGGGCATCAGCCCTGCGGGCTTACGGGAAAAATGCTACGAGGCGATGAACGATGACCTGAACACGCCGGTAGTCATCTCGCACCTGTTTGACGCCGTCCACATGGCCAATACCGTGCTTGACAGGAAAGCTTCCATCAGTGCATCCGATCTGGAAGAGTTGAAGAGCGTGTTCCGCCTGTTTGTTTTCGACATCCTCGGGCTAAAGACGGAAAGCGGGAGCAACGCGGCACGGGAGGAAGCTTTCGGGAAAGTGGTGGACATGCTCCTGGAAGAACGGATGAAGGCGAAAGCCAACAAGAATTGGGCAACAAGCGACAAGATACGCGACTCGCTTACCGCCCTGGGATTCGAGGTGAAAGACACCAAAGACGGATTTACATGGAAACTGGACAAGTAAGCATCAGTCCGCTGTTGCTTTGATCGGTCCCGGACAGCTGTCGCAGCTGTCCGGGACCGATCGATAAAGTGTTCCACACCGCAACCCGTTTCACGCAACGGGACACGGCTCACATTTCATTTGCTTTTTTAGAATTTAAATGCCCAGTTTGGCACGGATTGCCGTGGGAAGTGCATCTTTATGTACCATGATGTAAATCGTCTTGGCACGGACGAAGCTCTCCGACATATTCAGGTAACCGCCGAACGAATTCCGCTCGGTTCCCCAGGAATTCTTCGTGATGTAATATTTCGTACCGTTTTGGTCTGCGGCGATGCCGGTCAGGTGCATCAAATGATCATCGGTGGTAACGAACGACTCGAAACCTTCCTGACGGATTTCGGGGGTCACATCCACCTCCGGGAAAGGTTTCTCGAACTTATATATTTCCTCCAGCCGCTCATCCTTATCCATTTTCTCGAAACGTGCCCGGTCGGTTGTCGGATAATCATCGATGTTTCCCACCTCCGGATTGATTGCCACACCCTGTTTGAAAGAAAACCCCTTTTCGCTCACATCTCCGTCCCAACAGACCGTGTACCCGTTGTTCAGGGCATAATCCATCACCTCCATCATCTCGTCCAACGGGAGGTTATACATCTTGGCATGCTCCCAATTGTCCGGCACCTCCACCTCGAACGCCTCATAGTACGGATGATGCGTAAAGCTGGTCAGCTCTACGTAATCATCCATGTCGAGCCCCAGCGATACGGCAAAACTCTTCGGCGTGTATTCCTTGCCTTCATACACAAACCTCTCGGGCAATTTGCCCAGATAGATGTCAAACAGGCTATTGACCAGTTCATAATACTCCGGGCTGCGCTTTTTCATCTCCACCGCCGCCGTGCCGATCGCCCTGACAAACTTTGCCAGCTCCACGTGATTATGTTTGTCTGAGCCGTAATTAATCCCGGGATATACTTCCTCCGGAACGATGCCGACTTGTCTGAACGCATTCATAAAGGTATGCGACAGGCTTCCCTGGCCGATGTTTCCTCTTCCCCTGCGGATATAATTATCCTGGAGCTGGTTCATATATTTCTGCCGGACGATGAACATCTCGGACAAATCGTACGTCCCTTTCCCCATCCGGAGTAATTCCGATTCCATGAACGAAACCGTCGCGAAACACCAGCACGTTCCCGTAGACGCCTGGTTCTTGACCGGAGTGGCGGAGACTCTTACCACATCCGTAAACTGATAACCCTGGGCGGGTATGCCTGGTGCGACCAGCGTCAAGGCACAAGATAATAGAAATGTTTTCATGTTCATAAACTGATATAATCCATTATTCATTAAAAACCTCTCTCAAATTGGGTCCAGAAAGAATCTCCCATTTCTTTCCAGCGTAGCATCGACGCCCCCGCGAAATCGGCGGTGTATCCGGTCAGGAAATCGCCTGCCGCCTTTTCTCCCTTATCATCCAGGAGCTTTTTATATCGGTTCTCCACGAACGGAAGCTCGCTCTGCCCTTTCTCCGTGAAATAGGCTTTGGCTCCCAGCAAACGTTCCCTTGTCGCACCCCAGCGCACAGTGGCGAGCTTGTTTGCCCGCCGGAATGTCCAGACCGCCGCGTCCTCCCGGTAACGGTGTTGCCCGCAAATCTTGAAACAGGCAGGTAAGTCGGTTGTCCCACAGAAAACAGGGATACGGGGACTCTGTCCGGGGTTGTCGAAGGCAATCCACGCCACACCCCCTACCGCATCCGGAAGCCAGCTGCGCAACTGTATCACGGTGGAATAGGAACACTGTGGTACTGCCACCAAGCGGTACCGTTTGACGGCGTCCGGCCTCAGCCCGTTCAACATGGCGACCATATCCTGTGTCATCCACGGGTTCGCTACCGGACTGATAATGGAATCCGTTTCATTTTCCTCTTTTCCGGTGGAGGGTATCTTCAGGTTTTTTGTCATGTCGAACTCCGTCCCCTCATAGGTTTCGGACAGCAACGCCATTACGTCCGTCACAGACACTGGTTTGTCCGGCTTGACGCTGAATGGAAGTTCTTCAGCGTCATACGACAGGTGCAAGGACGGTGCCAGCTTATCTAAAATAAAGAATTCGCGGATATTGAAAGCTTTCGTCCCTCCGCCGTACGCTTCCCAGAAGCGGAAAGGTTTCTCCCCGTCCCAGAATCCCATGCGCCTGGCGACTTCAAACACATTGCGGGATGCCAGGCAGTTTTCTTCATCGTCCGGGTCCACACCCGATATGCGAGGGATATTTGCCGACACGCCTACATGCCCGTCCGGGATGCGGACGGCTGCCCAGACACCTCCGATTTTATCCGGTCCCTCCCCGAATACCTCGAAATGCCACACTTCCTCCGGATCCGCTATCGTAAGGCACTCTCCCCAATCGGCGTACCCGTATTCTTCAATCAACTTGCCCATCAAGAGGATGGCTTCACGGGCGGTCGTACACCGTTGCAAAGCAATCCGCTGCAACTCCTCTATCTTGAACATGCCTTTCTCATTGACCAGCTCCTTGCGGCCCACGATAGTTGTCTCGCCCATTCCCAATTGCCTCTCGTTCAGGCAGGGATACGCCGTGTTCAGGAAGCGGTAGGTAGAATGCGCCTCCGGAATCCTTCCCTTCAGTTCCATTCCCCGGCTGCCTTCCGAATATTCGGTGTGCATACGTCCGGTGTAAATGGAAGCAGTCGTATCATGGTCGTAAACGGCAGAAGGCACGATGTCCATCCAAGTCCGGTAATTGCCGTCGCAGGTATGGCTCGTAATCACGGAACCGTCCGCCGAAGCTTTTTTCCCGACCATGATGCTCGTGCAACTCTCCGGATCCGGCTGTAGTTTCGGGTCGTCTATCCCCCTTGCTTCCACGGGAGGAAGGCAGGTGCAAAATAAAAGTGCATACGCAAAAAACTTCTTCATCGTATATCCCCTTTTCCCTGTTCGTTAATCTTCGTTGGCAATAAAAATCGTTGTCCAGAACAGCCATTCCGCTTCAGACCTCAGGATTTCCGGATTGATGGAGTCCGTGTTGTCTTTCGGGTGGTGGTAGAATCCCCCGCCGGCGGCACGGAGATCCATGCACGGGTATCCCGCTTTCATGAAAACGGCTCCGTCCGTGCGCGGACGGGTACGGTAAAAGTTCTCCCACTCCAGGAGGTGACGATGGATATAGGCTTTGTTCGCTTTTCGGGCGGCTTCTGCCAGCCCCGGATACTGGTAATTATAGCTGGCGACAAGTACCTCGCCCGCACCCACTTGCTCAAGGTTGACAATCGCCTTGACCTTGTCCTTTGCAAACAGCGGATGTTCCGTATAGTACGTGCTGCCCGTCAGTCCCGCCTCCTCGCCGTCAAGGCTCATAAAGACGATACTCCGCCGCGGCTTGACCCCGGATTTCGCGAATGCCTCTGCAACGCCCAGCAGGACGGCTGTCGAGGAATTGTTGTCGTTCGCCCCCTCAATATGGTACGGAATCATCCCAAGATGGTCCAGGTGGGCGGATATGATGACATACTCGTCCGCAAGTTCCGGGTCGCTCCCCCGGATAAGGCCGATGATGTTTTTCCCCGTGGCATCGGGGTTGTATGTGGCGTTCATCCTGATGCGGGCCTTCTTGCCGGTATAAAACGAAGCCGGCTGCAGGGTCTCGTAGATTGAACGGACCGTTTCCGCGTAAGTCCTGCCCGTACCCCGGAAAATATCGTTCACGACCGTATCTGCGACATGGCAATATACGAACCCGGGATTATACGGAGCGTTGGGTCCCGGCACCCATTTGTAGAGCAGGCCTACAGCCCCGTGGCTGACGGCATTGTTCAGCTTGGTCTGGTGAAGGGTATGGTTGTACCACAACGCCAGAGAATCCGGCCTGCGGCTCAAGTTGGGGGTTTCTCCTTCCACCAGCACGATTTTCCCTTTCACATCGATGCCTTTGTAATCATCGTAACCCAGTTCCGGGGCGGTCACCCCGAATCCCGCATAAACTACTTCCGCCGTGACATCCCCATTGCCGGACATCCCCCCGGCGAACCATCCGTCCGCCCAAGGGTAGGACTTGCTGATCCATACGGTTTCCCCCTTTTCAGCAGAAGTGGGGAAAAGGATTTCCATCATGCTTCCTTCCTTGATTTCCACACAAGGATGGGGATACTCCTGGATATAGGAGCCTTCATCCCCTGCAGGAACCAGTCCCCACTCCCGGTAGTAACCTTCCACAATCTTCACCGCCTCCGCCATTCCGGGAGTGCCTGCCAGCCTGCCCTCCAGGGCGGGGTCTGAGAGTTGCTTCACATAACCGAACAGTTTGTCAGAGGTGATGGTACGATGCATGACATCCAGATATTTTTCCTCGTCCGACAATTCCTCGGGGACTACCTGCGCGTACCCCTGGAGAGGGAGAACTGTCAGGAAAAGGGCCGCCACGTGCGGCAAAATGCGTTTTCTCATGTTCCGTTAATTATAATGATTGTACTTGCCAAATATAATAAATTAATTCCATCCCCGTCCATCCCCGTGCCAAAAAAGGCGGGACGGACATGCCTTGGAGAATCTTTCTCCAAGGCGGGGATATCTTGGACCGATACCGGCACCCTTGGCGGTACCGCTCAATTGCTCAACGCCGTATTGACCGTTGTTTCATACAAGGGGAACGCCCAGCAATAGGTCGTCCGGTTATCAGGTGTGGCAACAGTCACCCATGTACCGTCCGTTTGCGGATGCCGGTAATCTTCCGCACGACGGGAAATGTCATATCCCCGGAGCCCCTCGGTCAGGAACTCCCAACGGCGTTCGTTGTCGATGACCGTCCAGAGGTCGCTTCCGCTCTCCGTATAGCTGACCAGCGGGTCGTCCTCCTCCGCAATGGAACGGGTACGAACTTCCCTGACATACTCCCTCGCCCGGTCCTCATCGCCGAGGCGGTAATAGCATTCGGCGAAATTCAACAAGATTTCGGCGTAACGGAAAATAGGAATCCATTCGTAACGGGTGGAATACTCGTTGTATTTCTCGCAGTAGGTGTACTTGTCGTCACTATAGAGGAAATCCGTCCGCGCATCGCCTTCGATGCCGTAGGTGGTGGCTATCCCGTTGATATCGTTCACCACGACAATCGAACCCGCCCCGTGGTAGAAATACCCTACGGGATGTGTCTGGCTGTTCGATTTATCACTGTCGCTCATCGGAATGGAGAAGATGTTTTCCTCCGTCAACGCGTACGGCGAGTCGAACATGGTCGCGATGGACGAAATCAGGCTGAAGCCCTCAATCTGGTTCCCTTCTTCTATCGCCGAGTCCCAGTCTTCCATGCACATGTAAATCCGCATCCGGAGTGCATGAGCTGCCCCTTGTGAGGCTTTCGTAGAAGAAAAGCCGGAATCACCATACCCTGCCGGGAGGGAGGAGATGTCCTCCGTGTCCTCCAATATCTGTTCGAACACCTCGGTAATCGTGGCGGCGGGGCAGTCGTTCTCTCCGGGGCCTGTTATCGCCGTAATCCTCAAAGGGACATTCGAGGCTTGCGGATTATACGAATACGGCTGGCCGTAGAGCTGGCTCAGATAATAATAGGATATGGCACGCACGAACTTGCATTCCTGGATGTATTTGCTGGCGGTCTCATCGTCGCACGGGAGCGTACTCGCGTACGTCTCTTCCAGCCCCTGAAGGAGCACGTTGGCGTAGTTGATTGCCAGGTAGGCACTGGAGAACAAATAATCGGTTTCCAAACTCGACCCGTTGACAGAATGGCTGTAGCAATCGCGGAACGTATATCCGTTATTGCCGTAATTGATCATGTCGTCCGTACGGTTATCGCCCGCCATCGTTGCGTATCCTCCCAGGAAATAGCCGTCGTCCTGCTCTTTCAGCCGGGTATACAAGCCTTCTATGGCAGATTCCAAACGGGACTCGCTGCTGAACACGGATTCCTCGCTGATATTCAGATCCGGAGTTTTGTTTATAAAGTCGGCACTGCAAGAGGTAATAGCCAGGGCAGAAGCCGTTATCGCTGTATATAAGATTACTTTTTTCATCGTCTTTGAATTAGAATGTTAAGTTAATGCCAAATGTAAAAGTCTTTGTCAACGGAGTGGTGTTCTTGTCGATACCCGAAGCCAGGTTGGATATATCCGAGCGGGAGTTGATTTCCGGGTCCATGCCCGTGTATCCGGTGATACAGAACAAGTTGGTGGCGGAAGCATACAGACGCAGTTGCGATATGCCTATCTTCTTTGGCCAGCGGCTGGTGTCGAAGGTATAACCGATTGTGAGGGTCTTCAGACGGAGGTAGTCGCCATTTTCGATAAAATCGCTGATCGGGTTGGCGGATCCGTTGGAGTAGTTATCGTTCATCTCCGCTTTCGCGTAAGTGGCGTTATCCCCCGACTGTCTCCAGATATTCTCATACACGTCCGTGGAGTTATTCCAGAAACGCATGTCAGACATCGTGGCTTTCATGCCGTTGTAGATTTTGTTTCCTCCGGAGAATTGGAAGAATACGGTCGCGTCCCATCCTTTCCAGCCGAAAGTGTTGCTCCACCCGCCGTAATAGGTCGGTTTGGTATTGCCGAAGATATGCGGGTTCCAGTCGCTGATGTCCAGTTCCTCGCCCGTGTAACGGTCGTAGACAGCCACTCCCGTCCCATAGGTATAAACCAGCAATGCCTCACGGGTAGCGTTTCCGTTCTCATCGTCAAGAAGGACAACCCGCCGTCCGGTTTCCGGATCGACACCTGCCGTCGGATAGACATACAATTGTGCCATCGAGAGGCCTTCCGTCGTGATATTGGCGGCACCGGTTCCATCTTCCACAATGTCGGACTCTAATTCCAATACCTTATTTCTCACAAACGTCACGTTGATGTTGGAATCCCATGTAAAATTGCCCCTTTGCAAAATCAATCCGCCAATGGATGCTTCGAAACCCCGGTTACGGGCCTTGCCCAAATTGGTCGTGATCGAGAAGCTGGGAATACCCGTGGAATAAGCCTGCGAGGAATTCAGTATCAGGTCTTTCGACGTGGAATTAAAATAAGTAAGTTCGAAATTCCAGCGGTTGGCAATCTGGCCGGTGATCCCGATATCCGTCTTCGCCGTGGATTCCCATCCCAGATTGGAATCGGCTATGGTGGAAAGCAGGTATGCGCCTGCCCCGTTGTAGTAGCCCGATCCGTATGTCGATATGGAAGCATAGTTGTTCTGCCTTCCGCTGCTCGTCGTGATATTCGTGTTACCCACGATACCGTAGCTGGCTTTTATCCTCAAATCGCTGAAAGCATTCCTTAAGGGTTCGAAAAAATTCTCGTCCGAGATGCGCCAGGAAGCGGAAGCGCCCCAGAAATTCCCCCATTTGTTTCCCAAGCTGGAAAGACCGTCACGACGGAAACTGCCTTCCAGGTAATATCGATACTTATAGTTGTACGACAAACGACCCAGATAGGATACCATTGAACGTTCTTCCCGGCGGTTGGCTGTGGCATCGCCCGAGTAAGTCAAATAAGAGGCCTCCTCATAAACCATCTCCGTGTCTGCAAGGGTTGAGGCCGCGTAATATCTGCGCCGAAGCTTCATCTCTTGGGCTTCCATACCTATGGTGGCATTGAAATGGTGATTCTCGGCAAGACTGAACATGTAATTGGCGGTATTTGTCCATGTCCACGTCTTGCGGGTCGTAGCATAAGCGTAAAGGTTCCCGCCGGCAGAATACCCGTCACCTCCGTTCGGAGAATACATCGTCGTGGAATTCGTGATGGACCAGTCGATTCCGTATTGAGATTTGATTGACAGTCCCTTGATTGGCGTCAGTTCGAGGAAACCGCTGGCAATGACACGGTTGTTTTCCATCCGGCTCGCCTGTTCGTCGATATAAGACATCGGGTTGTAATATGTACAGAGTATGTTGTTGTTGCCGTATCCCAGATATTGCCCGTTGTCCATATAGGGTGTCCCGTCTTCGTTAAAGGCAGGGATATTGGGAGGAAGGATTGCCGCCAAACGGGAAAAACCATTGATAGCCAACAGACTCGACCCATATCCACTGTCCACGTTTTTCTGTTGCGTATTGGAGAAACTTCCATTAAAACCGCCTTTCAGCCAGTCTGTCATCTTGAAATTCGTATTCGCTTTGAAAGAGTAGCGTTTGAACTCATCCCCGACCGTAATCCCGTCTTGGTCCATGATGCCGGTACTGATATAATACGTCACTTCGTCCGTACCGCCCGATATGTTTATGTCGTGTGTCATGATGTTACCGGTCTGGAAGAGGAGGTCTTTCCAATTTGTACTGATTACATTGCCGTCGCTGTCGTACATCAGACCATATTTGTATTGGTCATAAAATCCGGAGTCCGTCACACGTTCGGCAGTATTTGCCACTGCCATGTTTTTCAACTCTACATATTGCTCGGCGTTCATCGTTTCAATCATACCGGTAGGTGTAGAGATTGTGTAACTTCCGTTATAGGAGATTTTCGGCTTGCCCTTTTGCCCGCTGTTGGTCGTAATTATGATTACGCCGTTGGCTGCGCGGGATCCGTACAGTGCCGTTGCCGAGGCATCTTTCAGGATTTCAATGGATTTGATATCTGCCGAGTTGATATCCGCCAACGGGTTCTGGCGGGTACTCGAGGTCGATTCCGTAGAGATAATCATCCCGTCCACAACATATAAGGGAGTCGTGCTGTTGGAGATGGACGCGACACCCCGGATGTTGATGATCGGTGCCGTACCTACAGAACTGGAAGGACTGGAAATCATCACGCCGGAAGCACGGCCCTGCAACATGGCATCGACCGACGGTCCCGGGATATTCCGGATTTCACTACCCTTGATGGACGAAACCGCACCTGTCAGGTTTCTCATGGATGTTGTACCGTAAGCGACTACGATGACCTCATCCAAGTCCTGACTGTCTGATACCAGAACCACTTGCATTTCCGGCTTGATGTCCAATGTCTGGGATATCATACCTATATAAGAAACCATGATTTGCTTCGCTCCTTGCGGTACTTTGAGCGAAAAATTACCTTTGATGTCTGTCATTGTCCCGGTATTGGTCCCCACAACTATGATAGAAGCACCAATCACAGGATCCCCGGATTCCTCAACAACTATTCCTTTGATGGACGTTTGAGCCATCGCCACTATCCCGCTTAAAATACAGCAGAGACAGAGAAATATGGTTCTTCTCATAAAACAACATTTTAAAATTATGACATAAAATAATAAAAATTGGATCGATACAAATCAATCCGATGAAATCGTTTAGTTAGCTAACCGTTGCAAATATATACTATTTGTTTTATATAACAAATGATATATGTCAAAAAAACACTGTATTCTTGCTTTCGATATCAAAATATCAATCTGAATAGGAGTATTCATGTAAATCTGTTGCAAAAAAACGTTTCTTTTGAGGTGTCGGGAACTGATGGAAACTTGCGCCTGTCAGGGCGGATTACAGGAGGGCAAAAAAACGCCCCCTCTGCAAGACCGGCCTTGCAGAGGGGGTATAAATGATTTCTAATTGTCCAGACAGATAAAAATGGTCAGGCTGTTTTCATTTCGCTTGCCCGTCGATTTCTTTCAGAAGCTCGTCTACGGCGGCTTTCAACTGGGCGTCTTCCCCTTTCACTATCTCCGCCGGGTCGTTCAGTACATAAATGTCGGGGTCTAATTGCGTGTTTTCAAGGTAACTCCCGTCGGGCAGGCGGTAACCTACCACCGGGATGCCGAAAACAAGGGTAGGGTCTTGCGTTGTTACCCAGTTCACGCTGGTCATGGTTCCCGGCACGGGCGCACCTACCAGCTTACCCAGTCCGCAATGCCGGTACACCCAGGGTGTGCCATGCGCGTTCGAGTAATTCGCCTCACATTGCACCATGATGGAAGGCTTGTTCCATCGCCGGCTGGGCATATCGCACACTTCGCGTCCGCGTATCACCTGTGTGAAGTATTTCTTCCCGCTGAACAGCACTTCGATATCTTCATGCAGGCGTCCGCCACCATTGAAACGTGTATCGATAACGATGCCTTCACACAGGTTGTACTTACCCAAGATATCGGAATATACCGAACGGAAGCTGGGATCCGCCATGGAACGGATATGCACATACCCCAACCGTCCGTCCGACCATTCTTCCACTTCCCGTGCACGCTGCTTCACCCAGCGTGTGTAGAGCAGGTCGTCCAGTTCCTTGCGTCCGATGGGTTTCACTACCTCTTCCCAACGCTGCCCTGTTGTAGGATTGTACAGGGATACCAGTACGTTTTTCCCTTCTTTCCCGTTCAGCAGGGGTGTATAGTCACGGTCGGCTTCCAATGTTTCTCCGTCTATTTTCTCTATGATGACCCCGGCCTCCACACGCGTGTCCTTCCGGTCGAACGGTCCTTTTTCCACCACTTCGGTTATGCGTAGCCCGTCGCCTTCATATTTCCAATCGTAGAGCAGCCCCAGGCTTGCCGTGGCTTCAGTATCCAGGTCGGGATAGAAGCGTCCGCCGGTATGCGACACGTTCAGTTCGCCCAGCCATTCGCTCAGCATTTCGGCAAAATCATAATTGTTGTTGATATGCGGGAGGAACTTCCGGTAGGTTTCCGTCAATGCGTCCCAGTCTACCCCATGCATCGCCTTATCGTAGAAACGCGCCTTTTCTTCCCTGTATATGTAGTCGAAAATATAGGCGCGCTCTTCCGCCGGATCCATTTTCACCTCTGCATGAAACTTGACTGGATCCAGTTTTTCCGACTTGGCATCCATCTTTTGCATGTTGCCTCCTCCCAGGATGAAGAAACTCTTCCCTTCCTTGTCCGTCTGCATGTCTGCCCAGCGTGCGTCCATTTTATGCAGGAGCTTGGTTTCGTGTTTTCGCAAATCCATTTTCCACAAATCAAAGCCCTTCTCGAAGGAAGCCAGGTAGTAGAGTGTTTCCCCGTCTTTCGATATGGCGGCAGAAGCCAGGCTGGACGAGTTGGGAGTAAGCCGTACGATACGGTCCGCGATGCCTTCGGGCTCCACCGTAACGGTCAGGGTATCCCTGTCTTCTTCCTTGCCTTTCTTGGCGTCTTTCTTACCGGCCGGAGATACTTTTTCCTGCTCTTTTTCCATTTCCTTCCGAAGTTCGTAGTCTTCCTTGCTGAGGCGGAACTTGTCGTAAGCATCCTGGTTCATGAAAACCATCATCACATCGTTCAGCGAACCCCATGAGGCATGGTTGCGCATGCCGTATCGCTCGGTGGTGAAAAGAACGGCATTCCCGTCCATGGTCCAGCGCGGTCTACTGCTGGTATATCCACTTTGGGTCAGGTTGATGACCGTACCTTGCCCATCTGCACTTACCAAACCGATATCCGAATACGGCTCATGCTTGTTGGCAATAAATTCCAGCACGAACCATTTCCCATCGGGAGACCATTGGTAATCAAATCCTCCCGAAAGCGAATACCATGTGGATCCATCGGTAACCTGGCGCACCTTTTTGCTTGCCAGGTCCACCACCATCAGACGCGTGCGGCCTTCGATGAACGCCACTTCCTTCCCGTCGGGGGAAAATTTCGGATAACCGCGTTCCACCTCTTCCGAGGGCAACAAGGGTTCTTCTTCTATCAGGGTAGCATTAGGGAAATCCGGGTCTTCCTTGCGTGTCATCCGGGCGAGATAAAGCCCGCTTATCCCATTGCGCTCGCTGGCATACACCAACGTCCGGTTGTCCGCACCGAAGGAGACATCCCTTTCCGCTTCGGCCGTATGGGTGATTTGCCGGGTCGTACCGTATTCCACAGAAGTGACGAACACTTCCCCGCGCACGATGAATGCCACCTGTTTGCCATCGGGTGAAACGGCGGCATCTGATGCCCCCTTGGTAAACGTGTAGGTGACGGGCACCCCGTCCCCATCACGGGTAAGCGAGATATCTACCTTTTGTGCTTGCCCACCTACGGTTTGGGTATAGATTTCCCCGTCATAAGTGTAGCATAGGGTACCGTTTTTATCCAACGAGAGAAAACGTACCGGGTTGCCTTCGAACGAGGTCACCTGCTGCACATCATCCGGACGGTCGATGGCAAACCGGTACACATTGAACGAACCTCCGTCCCGCTCACTCAGGAAGTAGACCTGTTTCCCTCCGGCGTCCAATACCGGGTTACGGTCTTCGCCCGCGAAACGGGTCAGGTTGGTATGTTTCCCGCTAACAACGTCATACATCCAGATGTCACGCGTAATGGATGAAGTATGGTGCTTGCGCCACTCGCTTTCCACGCCTTTCTGGTCTTGGTACACAAAAAAATCCCCCGAAGGCGCATAATCCACCATTTCGGCTGGCGTGCCCAAAATCTGCTGCGTCCGCCCGCCTCCTACAGGCACACGGTAAAGTTCGGTCATGGATGCCTTCGGGAAGAACGCGCTTTCCGAAGGATCCTGGATGGCAGCCGAGAACACCACATACATGCCATCAGGTGTGAAAGCGGACGGGATTTCCTGTGCCGAATCGAATGTCAACCTGCGTGCCTCCCCACCCTCTGATGACATGATAAAGATGTCCATCTGCCCGAAACGGTCGCTGGCAAAGGCAATCGACTTGCCATCGGGCGACCATACCGGGTTTGATTCGTAAGAACTTTGGGTAGTCAGTTGTATGGCTTCGCCTCCCGAAGCCTTTACCTTATAAATATCGCCCTTGTAACAAAAAACGATTTCACTCCCATCGGGAGAAATAGCTACATCACGCATCCAGAGCGGTGTCATTGCCGGAAGGGATGCGGCGCTTGCCGCCAAGGCAAGCCCAAACAATAGTCTTTTCATGATTTTATGCGTTTTAAAAGTGCAAACATAGGGAAATAATTGGGAAAAGAAGAAAAAATATATAAATAATTTGGAAGATATGAAAGTAAACCTGTATCTTTGCAACGATTCTTCAAGGGAGCTCCGAAAATTTGGACTATGGTGTAATGGTAGCACAACAGGTTTTGGTTCTGTTTGTCTAGGTTCGAATCCTGGTAGTCCAACAAAATAATCAGGTCTTATAAAAAAGTATTTACGAATAATAGGGTCAACAGTATTACCTTTCCTCTAAAAAAGAAGACCGTATTTCCCATTTTAGCCTTTAGAGAAGATATTTCAAAGAGTAGGGACACCGTAAATTTAAGGAAGTACTTACGTAATTCTTGATGTTGAAAGCAATAAATATTATTTCCCTCTTCGAGCTTCATATCTCATACAGGCATCACCACAAAGATATTGACCTTACAACAAGCTGTATATATTAAGATTTCTTTCGAAGAATTATATCATAAAGTGAGGGGAGACATTACCATAATCCGGGCAAATATCGTATATTTGAATTGGTTCCAGAAACAAGACTGTTGACCTTTGGCTCTTGAACGAAGCGGTAACTCCGGTGAGACAGAGCTGCTTTGACTGCTGATTCGCATCATATAAAAATAATAATTATGAAAAACAAAAAAAAACACGTATTATGGGCGATGGGGCTTATGGCTGCATCTTTCTCGCAGGCACAAGATTTGCGACTGAACGACAGTTGTTATTTCGAACGACAGGGAGTGAATGTACTGGTTTTCAGCAACAGTTTTGATGGCGGGTTCAATGACGAGAAAAATTCGGGCATCGAAATTATCCAGCATGGCATCCGTGCCATTCAGGGTGGTGCAGTCCGTTTGAACAATACGCCCGAACAATGGGACCTGGTGCCGAAGATGACTTACCGGAAGGTAGATCGCGAGCATGGAAGCATCGAAGTGGGATTGCGTTATGACGATTATGATTTCGACAGTCGTATTGTCGTTACAGCCAAGGGGAAAGCCGTAGAGATAGCCGTGTGGCTGGACAATCCTGTACCCGAAACACTTGTGGGCAATGCCGGTCTGAACCTGGAATTTCTTCCGTCGAGATATTGGCTGAAGACTTTTACGATGGACGGGCGGCTGAACCGTTTTCCGCGCTATGCCAACAGCAAGACCGTGACACGCCCCAACAGTGAGAAGCCGCGGCAATTTAAAGGATTCAAGACCTATGATGACCGGGGTACGGGACGTTTCATCGATCCGCTTCCATTGGAGGCGGGGCACCACATTACGATGGCGATAGATGACCCGGAACGTATGATTAATGTGCGCAGCGATGCCGAGCTGCAACTTTATGACGGACGGATGCTGGCGCAGAACGGCTGGTTCGTGCTTCGTAGCCTTTTGCCCGCAGGCAAGACAGGGAAAGTGGTAAGCTGGACGGTAGAACCTCACGCCGTGGAAGGATGGATACGGAAGCCCAACATCGGATTCTCCCAGGTGGGATACACGCCCGGTCAGCCGAAAGTGAGCGTTATCGAACTGGACAAGCTGGATACGCCGAAAGCTACCGCATCCCTGATGCGCATCGATGAAGACGGTACCGTGTCGAAGGCATACGAGGGGCAAACCACCGTATGGGGGACCTATTACAAATATAATTATGTGAAATTCGACTTCTCGGAGGTGAAGACGCCGGGTATTTATTATATCCAGTATGATACGATAAAGACCAACAATTTCCTGATTGACCCGCATGTGTACGACAAGATTACCGATGCCACTACGGATATATGGATACCCATCCACATGGATCACATGTTCGTGAAGGAAGGCTATCGCGTATGGCACGGAGAGCCGTTCAAAGAAGGATATTTGCAGGCTCCACCCAGCGACCATTTCGACATGCATTACCAAGGACCTGAGACAGATACGAAATATAAGCCGCTGGAACTTATTCCGGGATTGAACGTCGGCGGATTTTTTGATGCAGGAGATTTTGATATCGAAACGGGGTCGAACATCAACGTGGTGGAGAACCTGGTGCGGATATGGGAACTTTTCAAGCCCGAACGTGATGAAACTTTCGTGAGCCAGACGCAGCGCTATGTGGACCTGCACCGGCCAGACGGGACTCCCGATATCTTGCAATACATCGAACACGGTGTGCTGAATCTCGTGGCACAGGCGGAGCAGATAGGTCACATGGCTTCTACACTGTCGAACTCGGTACTTTATAACTACCATCACCTGGGAGATGCCGCTTCTATTACAGACGGATTGCACTACGATCCGTCGCTGAAACCATATGAAGTATCGGCAGACGGCAAACGGAGCGGAACACCGGATGATATGTGGGCGTTTACTACCCGTAACCCTTGGCTCGATATGCGTGCGGCCACCATGTTTGCAGCAGCGGCTCATGCCCTTGAGGGATATAATGACAGTCTTGCCGCACGGGCTTTGGCGCAGTCGAAACGCCTGATGAAGGAATCGGAAGAACTGATGAGCCAACGTGAAGGAACAGCGGGATCCCCCGGGCGGGCAAGGTTTGGAGGCGTAGCGGCTACCCACTTGCAGCTTTATGCCGCTACCCGTGAAACCGGTCATCTGGATATGTTCAAGAAAGAAATCTGGAACGAACTGGAGAGAAATTCGGAATTTAATATGCAGACCGCACTGGACGCCATACCGTATATGGACGAGGCGTATCGCGAGAAACTGCGTCCCTACGTGGAGAAGTATGCCCGATATATCCAGACGTTCGACCGGCAAAATCCATACGGCGTGCCTATCGGGACTGGCAATTGGGCAGGAAACGGTCCGTTGCTCAGCTTCGGCACCACGGTATGCTTTGCTCATCTCTACTATCCGGATATCGTGTCGGAAGATGAAATATACCGTGTAGCCAACTGGTTATTTGGCTGCCATCCGTATCACAATTATTCGTTTGTGGCGGCAATAGGGGCTGCTCGTCCGAAGGAGGTATTCTACGGGAATAATCGTGCAGACTTTTCGTTCATACCGGGTAATGTGGCTCCGGGCGTATTGTTCCGCAAGCCCGACCATTTTGAGAACTTTGATGACTGGCCTTTCTTGTGGGGACAGAACGAGGGTACGATTGCCGGCAACACGCAATATGTCATCTTCGGTTCGGCTTTCAAACACATCGTGGAGAAACAAACCGGAAACGGACAGACGAGTAACCGGTAAAAGAGTGTATACGTAATAATTTAGTCGTGCCTGCTTTTGCAGATTGCCGTATACTTATCGGTTTCCGGCTCTGCAAGGCAGGCTTTATGCTTCACAGGGATTACCACTTCGTTCAGAAGTTTATAGTAGGACAAAATTGGTTTGTGAAAAAAGAAATGGAACACAGAGCACGGAGGCACAGCGTTTTATTTTTAGAGAGAACAAAGTTCAAGGAGAAAAGAACTGACTTGTGACTTTTGCTCTTTCTAATTGATTTCTCTGTGTCTCTGCGTTTCTGTGTTCAATGAAAAGAATCAGCGGATTTTTCGTAATTTATTTCTGATTGATTATAAAACATCCCTACCCAAAGGTCTTTTTTGCCGGGGATGTTTTTGATGTGCCCTCCTTGCCCTAAAGGGAACAGGGTATATCTATTTATTACAGACATGTATTAAAGAAGCTTAATATAAAAGCTTTCGTAGCCAATTTATTTGTTATTTTGCACCAAACCAGGAAACGGAGTGAAGAAACTGACCATACATACATGCCCGCTTTGCGACAAAAGCCATTTCGAAAAAATGATAACATGCACCGACCATTATGCCACAAATGAGTCGTTCGATATCTACAGGTGCACGGCATGCGGTTTCCTTTTCACCCAGAACGTACCAGCCGAGAGCGAAATGGGACGTTACTACGAGTCCCCCGGTTATATTCCGCACACCGATACATACAAGGGAAATGTCAACCGTTTGTATCATTGTATACGCCAATACATGCTGTACCGCAAGGCACGCCTTATCAAGAAATGCTGTGGGCTAAGCCGCGGGAGACTGCTCGATGTAGGGACGGGGACGGGATATTTCCCCCATTTCATGCGCGGGCGAGGTTGGCGGGTATCCGCCACCGAGAAAAGCCCCCAGGCACGGGCATTCGCCAGAGAGAAATTCGGTTTGGACGTGGATACGCCTGAAGCTTTGGATGAGTACGGGAAGGAATCTTTCGATGTGGTGTCTTTGTGGCACGTGATGGAGCACCTTCAGGATTTGAACAGTACCTGGGAAAAACTTTATTCCCTGTTGGGCAAACGGGGGATATTGGTTGTGGCGGTACCCAATCCCACTTCGTACGATGCTTTGTATTATAAGGAGATGTGGGCGGCATACGATGTGCCGCGCCACGTGTGGCACTTTACACCCGCAGCCATGCAACGGTTTGGGTCGAAACACGGATTTATCTTGGCCGAACGCCACCCGATGCCGTTTGACGCATTTTACGTATCAGTGCTTTCGGAGAAGTATTTGGGAAACCGCTTCCCCTTTGCAAAAGGAATGCTTGCCGGGGCAAGGACCTGGCTGGCGTCATTGGCAAAGAAGGATAGGAACAGTTCGATGATTTATGTATTTCAGAAAAAAAAGAATCATGGGCAAGCATCCGGGATCATGGGTTGACATGCAGTTCGTCACGTCCAGTATCAGCACCATGCTGGTGTTGCTCTTGCTGGGTGCGGTGGTATTCCTCATGCTGGCGGCCGGCAACCTTTCGGCCTACGTGCGCGAAAATATCGCCTTTTCCGTGTTGCTTAGCGACGACATGAAGGAAACCGATATTCTCCGTTTTCAAAAAGAGCTGAACGGAGAGACTTATGTAAGACAGACCCTCTATATTTCAAAGAAACAGGCATTGGAGGAGCAGGCCGAAGCGATGGGAACGGATCCTGCGGAATTCTTGGGTTATAATCCGTTCATGGCATCCATCGAAGTAAAACTGGATGCCGATTATGCCAATTCGGACAGCATTGCGTGGATAAAGGACAGGCTGCTCTCGGACGGGGGGGTAGTCGAAATCAATTATCCGCAGGACCTGCTGGACGCAGTAAACCGGAATATCGGGAAGCTCAGCGTGGTCCTGCTGGGATTGGCCGCATTGCTCACTATGATTTCTTTTGCATTGATAAACAACACAGTGCGCCTTACCATTTATTCCAAACGTTTCTTAATCCATACCATGAAACTGGTAGGGGCAAACCAGGCTTTCATCCGCCGCCCCTTTCTGGTGCGCAATGTGTGGGTAGGCATATTGGCCGGAGCAGTGGCGGATGTGGTACTGATAGGCATGGTATACGGATTGGTGCGGTATGAACCGGACCTGGTGAAAATCATCACGCCGGGAGTAATGGGCACGGTCATGGTGGCCGTATTCGTGTTCGGGGTGGTAATCACCACACTTTGCGCCTTGATTTCGGTCAACCGGTATTTACGGATGAAATCGAATGAACTATATTATAACTAACCTCATATTTTATTTTTACCAATATGGACAAACGAAATTTTGCCTTTGACAAGACCAATTTCATCCTGCTTTCCGCAGGGATGGCGGTTATTATCATCGGGTTCATCCTGATGGCAGGGCCGGGTTCCACGGAAACAGTTTTCGAGCCCGACATATTCAGTGTGCGACGCATCAAGGTGGCCCCGGCAGTGTGCTTCCTGGGATTTATTTTCATGATTTACGGAATTCTCCGTAAGCCGACAGGCAATAACTCAGACAATGCAAAATGATGGAAGGGGACTTGGATTTATTTCAAACAATCGTGATAGCGATTGTAGAGGGACTGACCGAATTTTTGCCCGTGTCTTCCACGGGACACATGATTATTGCCCAGCATGTGCTTGGTGTAGAGAGTACGGAGTTTGTAAAGGCATTCACGTTCATCATCCAGTTCGGAGCCATCCTGTCGGTGGTGTGCCTGTATTGGAAGCGTTTCTTCCGGCTAAATCATACGCCGGCACCCGAAGGAGCTTCGACTTTGGGACGTTTCCTCCATAAATATGACTTTTATTGGAAACTCCTCGTGGGCTTTATCCCTGCTGCCGTGCTGGGACTCCTTTTCAGCGACCTGATAGACGAAATGCTGGAACGTGTGGAGGTCGTGGCGGTGATGCTGGTCGTGGGGGGTATATTCATGCTGTTCTGCGACAGGATTTTCGGGAAAGGGAGCGAAAAGACCCGGCTGACCGAAAAACGGGCCTTTTTCATCGGCCTGTTCCAGTGCATTTCGATGATACCGGGTGTATCCCGTTCGATGGCGACCATCGTGGGAGGCATGGCACAGAAACTCACGCGGAAAGCCGCTGCCGAATTTTCTTTCTTCCTTGCCGTCCCTACCATGTTCGCAGCCACAGTATACAAGATGATGAAACTCTTCATGGACGGTGGCACGGAGATTGTGTCAAAGAACCTGGATGCCCTGTTCGTGGGTAACGGAGTGGCTTTCATTGTGGCTTTACTGGCTATCAAGTTTTTCATCAATTTCGTGACCAGGCACGGGTTTGCCGCCTTCGGATGGTACCGCATCATTGTGGGAGGCATCATTCTTGCCATGCATCTGTCCGGGTATGACCTGGAACTTGCCTGATGAACTTTAAAGAAGGGGAAGTGCTGTATTTTGACAAGCCATACCGATGGACATCGTTTGCCCTTGTCAATAAAGTGAGATATCATATCAGCCGCCGGATAGGAGTGAAGAAGATCAAGGTGGGTCATGCCGGTACGCTCGACCCGCTTGCCACGGGAGTAATGATTGTCTGCACGGGGAAGGCTACCAAGCTCATAGGGGAATTCCAGCATCACACGAAAGAATACGTGGCCACACTGCAGCTGGGAGCCACTACGCCTTCGTTCGACCTGGAAAAAGAGATTGATGCTATTTACCCTACCGGACACATTACGCGCGAGTTGGTGGAAGAAACCCTGAAGCGCTTTATTGGTGAGATTGAACAAATTCCTCCCGCTTTTTCGGCATGCAAGGTAGGTGGCAAGCGTGCATACGAATTGGCACGGAAAGGGAACGAAGTGGAACTGAAGCCGAAAACACTGGTGATAGATGAAATAGAACTATTGGAATACAACCTGCCGGAAATCAAGATACGTGTGGTATGCAGCAAAGGGACGTATATCCGCGCATTAGCCCGCGATATCGGCGAAGCCCTACACAGTGGGGCGCACCTGACAGGATTGATCCGTACGCGGGTGGGTATGGTGAGGCAGGAGGACTGCATGCGGGTAGAGGATTTTGAAGAATGGATAAACTGTCAACAAATAGACGGATAATCATCTTACCCAATGGCCTAAAGGCTGGAGAATTCAAAAAACTTAAAAAGTCAAAACGATATGAAGCTTTCACAATTTAAATTCAAGTTACCGGAAGAAAGAATAGCTTTACACCCTGTAAAGTATCGGGACGAATCACGCCTCATGGTGGTGCACAAGTCCACTGGAGAGATGGAACACGTCATGTTCAAGGACATATTGAACTATTTTGATGACCAGGATGCATTTATTTTCAATGACACGAAGGTGTTTCCTGCCCGCTTGTATGGGAACAAGGAAAAAACCGGGGCACGGATTGAGGTGTTCCTGTTGCGTGAGCTGAATGAAGAGCTTCGACTGTGGGATGTGCTGGTAGACCCTGCACGCAAGATCCGCATCGGCAACAAGCTTTATTTCGGTGATGATGACTCGATGGTGGCGGAGGTAATCGATAATACCACTTCGCGCGGACGCACGCTCCGCTTCCTTTACGACGGACCGCACGATGAGTTCAAGAAAGCCCTTTATGCACTGGGCGAACCACCCTTGCCCCCCTTTATCAAGCGTCCGGCAGAGCCGGAAGACGAAGAACGCTTCCAGACCATTTATGCCAGGAATGAAGGGGCAGTCACTGTGCCTGCCGCAGGGCTTCATTTCAGCAGAGAGTTGATGAAGCGGCTGGAAATCAAAGGTATCAATCTGGCATTCATCACCATGCATTGCGGATTAGGATGTTTCCGCGACATTGATGTGGAAGACCTGACAAAACACAAGATGGACTCGGAGCAGATGTCCATTGGAAAAGAGGCCTGCGACATTGTCAACAAGGCCAAGGACAGCGGACACAAGGTGTGTGCCGTGGGTACCAGTGTGATGCGGGCGGTAGAAACCGCTACAGGCACCGATGGCCACCTGAAAGAATACGAAGGCTGGACGAACAAGTTCATCTTTCCTCCTTACGAGTTTTCGCTGCCCGATGGAATGGTCACCAATTTCCACATGCCGTTTTCCACTATGCTGATGCTGACCTGCGCGTATGGAGGATACAGACTGATAATGGATGCCTACCAGACAGCCCTGAAGGAAGGATACCGTTTCGGCACATACGGTGATGCAATGCTGATATTGGAGAAGTAAGCAATGGCAAAGGTATATGTGGGATTAGGAACGAACCTTGGCGACAGGGAAAATAACCTGCGTACCGCTGTCAGATACATGGAAGAAAAGGTAGGGAAAACACTTTCCCTATCTTCTTTTTATGAGACCGAGCCGTGGGGATTCACCTCAGGATACCGTTTCCTCAATGCTGCAGCATGTATAGAGACCGCCCTGCAACCTTTGGAAGTGCTCCATGCCACACAGGACATCGAACGCACGATGGGACGCATACAAAAATCCGAAGGGGGTATCTACCACGACCGTATCATCGACATCGACCTTCTGCTTTACGATGATATCATCCTACATACTCCCGAACTCACTCTTCCGCACCCCCTTATGACCGTGCGTGACTTTGTGATGATACCCTTGGCGGAAATAACCGGCACCACGTTGCTACCGTGTCTTGCGGACTACCATTCTAAATAATTTTAAAAAATGGCGGCTGACAAAAATGATTCTCTCTCCTTTTGCCAAACCCATGTACATCATGGCCAAACCAATAGGTCCCACCTGCAACTTAGCTTGCAGGTACTGCTATTACACGGGAAAGGCAAACCTGTATAAAAACACCTCCCAATACGTTATGAATGATGCCCTGCTGGAAAAATTCATCAGGGGATATATTCAATCCCAAGCCATGCCGCAAGTGCTGTTCACCTGGCATGGAGGAGAGCCCCTGATGCGTCCGCTCAGTTTTTACAAGCGGATAGTGGAATTTCAGAAGCGGTATGCGGAAGGGCGGAGTATCAGCAACTGCATCCAGACAAACGGTACACTGTTAACCGATGCATGGTGCGAATTTTTCCGTGCGAACAACTGGTTGGTAGGAGTTTCAATCGATGGGCCGCAAGAATTCCACGATGAATACCGCAGGAACCGGCAGGGACATCCTTCCTTTGCCAGGGTAATGCAAGGAATCCGCCTGCTCAACAAGCATGGTGTAGAATGGAATGCGATGGCAGTGGTGAATGATTTTAACGGAGATTACCCGCTTGATTTCTACCGTTTTTTCAAAGAAATCCGTTGCCGCTATATTCAGTTCGCCCCCATTGTAGAACGGACAAGTCGCCATGCAGACGGCAGCTACATGACCATTCCGTCTGAAGAAGAAGGGGCAGTGGCGGATTTCTCCGTTTCACCTACCCAATGGGGGAACTTCCTATGTAGCATCTTCGATGAATGGGTATGCAATGACGTGGGTAAATATTTCATCCAACTATTCGATTCGACTCTCGCCAACTGGACGGGCGAAGCTCCCGGAGTTTGCACTTTGGGAAAGTCGTGCGGGCATGCCGGAGTGATGGAGTTCAATGGCGATGTATATTCGTGCGACCATTTTGTCTTCCCGACATTCAAACTTGGTAACATCTACGAAAAGAGCCTGATAGAAATGATGTACGGGGAACGTCAACAGCTATTCGGACGGATGAAGCAAGAAAGCCTTCCCACCCAGTGCAAGGAATGCGAATATCTTTTCGCCTGCAACGGGGAATGCCCTAAAAATCGTTTCACAAAAACAGCTTCTGGCGAACCGGGGCTGAACTACCTCTGTAAGGGATACTACCGGTTTTTCAAACACGCAGCCCCTTACATGGATTATATGAAGAAAGAATACTTGTCACAACGCGCACCTGCCAATATAATGGAAGTCATCAGACGGGGAGAACTGGATTCTTCAAGCCTTAGCTCCCATTAAATTCCACGCCAAGGCTGTTTCACGAGATAGAATAAAAAAAACGAATACCTGCAAAGTACTTACCGATGAGCCTGTAGTACATTTATGCTTTACGGCATAAATGTACGGTTTTTAACCCAAATCGGTCATTAGAAATCTTTGCAAGCAAAGTGTAAGATAACAATCTCATTATAATTCAATCGTATATTGTATCGCTCAACTCTTGTTTAAAAGCAGTGCGTATTTCATGCAAAAAGAAAGCGGAATTTTCTAATGACCGATTTGGGTTCAATGTACAACGCACGTGGACCTCTTCCGGTCCGAATATGGAGTTTGAGGAATCGAATGACGGAGCTTTTGCTGTAGATAACAAAGGGAATCGGGCTAATTTCTTTTTTACGGCCGGATATGAAAATGTACAAATTGCGGGAGGTACTGCCATTGTTCCTCGATGCTTGGAGTACCAGCGTCCGTGGCGTATGTTCGTACCGACACAATGGCTTGTTGAAAAGGCATTTGCCGATAAGACAAATGATGCACGATGGGACGGTTCCTTTCGTATGGAATGGAATGCTGGCATTGATTTTACTGTAAAAGGCCGGACTGTACGCGCAGGTGAGAAAGCGATTGAAATAACTTTTGATGATGTTATCATAGAAGAAGAAGATTCTGTTTCGGACGATGGCTATACAATTTATAAACCTCATGCAGTCTATCAGTATAAAGATTTATATAATGAACAAGGAATCAGTAGAGAGAATGATGTGGAATACATGTTCCCAAATCTGAAAAAGTTTGATGACACTCAACGGCAAAATATCAATTATGACTCAAATCGTCCGTATATTATTGCACGCTTGGCCGAAACGTATTTGATTGCGGCAGAAGCCGCTTATTACAGCACCGCCAAAGGAGGAGCACAAGAAGCGGCACGTCTAATCAATGTGGTACGCGAACGTGCGGCTTACGGTTCGAAAACAGCAGAGGCTTCCGGATTGGAAGTTGCTAAAGCAGCGATGCAAATCAATGCAAGTGATATTGATATAGACTTTATCCTTGACGAACGCTCACGCGAATTCTGCGGCGAGTCATTCAGATTTTTCGATTTGGTCCGTACAGGCAGATATGTAGAACGTGTTAATACTTATAATCCCCAAGCTTTAGGTAATTGTCAAGAATACCACATGCTACGCCCGATACCTCAGACACAAATCGACTTATTAACTGATTCGGAACAAAAAGCGAATTATCAAAATCCGGGATATTAACCAATATTTTATGGATAAAAGTACTCATCATTCAAGCAATAGCCGGTTTACAATAAACCGCTATTACTTGGATGGTGAATGAACTCAAAATTGGCATAGAAAAATCCGACAGGCAATGTTGAATAAGCCGTAATAAATGGGCTACCGCAAGGTGTCATTCCCGTTCTTTTGGTTATCTTTGCCAATAAAAGAGGGCATTAACTTCATTTTAACAAACGACCATGAAAACATTCTGTACATTGTTGCTGCTTTGCGGCTTGTATTTGTCGGGATTTTCCGCGCAACAGAAAGAACTTCCTTGTTGGAGAAGGCAAGGAGATGCTACACAACTAATTGTAGACGGCAAACCGATGCTATTGTTGGGAGGTGAGCTGGGCAATTCCACCGCTTCATCCCCGGAAAAGCTGGAACGCATCTTCCCCCGGCTGAAACGCATGGGGTTGAATACCGTATTGGTACCTGCCTATTGGGACCTGATTGAGCCGGAAGAAGGGCAATTCGACTTTTCACTGATAGACAAGGCTATTGGAGAAGCACGTGCCAACGGTCTGAAAATCGTGTTCCTATGGTTCGGCGCATGGAAAAACTCAATGAGTTGCTACGCACCGTTGTGGTTCAAGGCGGACACAAAGAAATATCCGCGCTGTTACACAAAGGAAGGGAAAGTATTGGAGATAGCCAGCCCGTTCAGTGAAAATGTATTTCAGGCAGACTGTAAGGCTTTCAAGGAATTGATGGCACATATTGCAGCGACCGATGGAGAAGAGCAGACGGTAATCATGATACAAGTAGAAAACGAAATCGGCATGGTAGAAAGTGCACGTGATTACTCGGATGTAGCAAATAAGTTCTTCCATGCAGAAATTCCGAAGGACTTGTCCGTTTTTTTGAAAAAAGACAGCAAACAACTGCATCCATGGTTGGCAGAAAAGTGGAAAAAATCGGGAGGAAAAACGGAAGGTACATGGCAGGAGGTGTTCGGCGATGATTTGTTCACCGAAGAAATTTTTATGGCATGGCACTACGCCTCGTATGTAGAGCGGATGATACAGGCCGGACGTTCCGTATACGCCCTGCCCATGTATGTCAATGCGGCCATGAACAGCCGCAACCGCATCCCCGGTGAATACCCTTCGGCCGGTCCATTGGCGCACCTGAAAGACATCTGGTATTGCGCGGCTCCCGACATAGACTTGTTGGCTCCCGATCTGTACGATGAAGGATTTACCGACTGGGTGGAACAATACCACTTACCCGACGCCCCCCTGTTCATTCCGGAAATCCGCTTAGAAGACAACGATGGGGTACGTGCCTGTTATGTATTTGGCGAGCACGATGGCATCGGGTTCAGCCCGTTCTCCATTGAAGATGCTCCCGACAACCCCGATTCCCCTTTGACGCAAAGCTACCGCATGTTGGGCGAGCTTGCGCCTTATATCATCCGGCATCAGGGAAGCAATGACATAAGAGGAGTGATTTTCAGCGGGAAGGAGGAGGAAGCGGTTCTGCAATGGGGTGAAACCGACCTGGTCTGCCGCCATTTTTTTACCCTTCCCTGGGATAAAAGAGCCACCGATGGGAGTGTATGGCCCGAAGGGGGCGGAATCATCATCCGCTTGGCGGAAGATGAGTTTCTGATAGCAGGGTGCGGAATCGTGGTGGAATTTAAACACCGGGACGAGACCGGCATGGAAAAGCAGCAATCATTGGGTGAGGATGGATTTGCGTTGAAAGGGGAAAATGCCGGAAGCCAATCTGCCGCCGATTGGAAAACAAAGAAGCGGTTGGGGTTGGGATACGTGGACGAGGTAAGTATCGCCCCCGACGGGACAATGAAGCGTATTTCCCGTATGAATGGCGACCAAAGCCACCAAGGACGCCATGCCCGCATCGGAGTGGACAATTTTTGCATCCTGCATGTAAAATTGTACACGTATAAATAGCCTTATTCCTGATAGGACCACATAATTTGCGGGCGGGGGATACTCTCGTACAGCACAAATGTACGGTTTCTGATAATTTATGTAACATTTGGAGGCGTCCATGTTACATAGGTTACAATAAATGGAACAAGCCTGAATGACATATCAATGCTTCTTATATAAATTTGCAAAAAACAACCAAAGCAATATTAATTAATTCAAATCTTTAAATTTATGGGAAGCACAAGTTATTATTTCAGGTGTTTAAAGCTGCTACTGCTGCTTTGCATAGTGCCATTATGGACATTCGCCCAAACTATTACAGTGAAAGGTGTGGTGAAAGACGAGGCAGGCGAAGCGATTATCGGAGCCAGTGTTGTGGAAAAAGGTACCACAAATGGTATCATCACCGATTTTGACGGGAATTTCGAATTGAGAATGCCATCGAACGCGACTCTTACAATTTCTTTTGTGGGTTATCAAACACAGGAAATACCGGTGGAAGGGAAAACTACAATCAATGTAGTACTATATGAAGACACCAAAATACTGGATGAAGTCGTAGTCATCGGTTATGGTACGGCACGCCAGTCGGATGTTACTGGATCTATTGCTTCCATACGTGGTGACAAAATACGTGAGGTCCCGGCAACGAATGTTACATACGCGTTGCAAAGCCGAATTGCCGGTGTGGAAATGTCGCAAACTTCATCCCAACCGGGTTCAACGACACAGATCCGTATCCGTGGTACACGTTCGTTGACAGCATCCAACGATCCGTTGATTGTATTAGACGGTATCCCGTTTGGCGGAAGTTTGGGAGACATCAACCCGAATGATATCAAAAGTATAGACATTCTGAAAGATGCTTCTTCTACGGCTATCTATGGTTCACGCGGAGCTAACGGTGTTATCCTTATCACAACAGACAAAGGCATACAGGAGTCGCAGGCAAAGTTCACCTACAATGGGTATGCAGGTGTACAAACCGTATTCTCCCAGTACCCGATGATGGATGGTCCTACATTTGCAGCCATGCGTGAATACGCAGGTATGTATACCAACTCCCTGGACGAATCGAATGACACCAACACCAACTGGCAAGATTTGCTGTACCGGAATGGCTTCGTAAACAGCCATGATATCGGTGTTTCAGGCGGAACCAAAGGCGGCAACTACAGTTTCGGCTTGGGTTACTATCAGAACCAAGGTGTAATCCCGACACAGAAGTATACCCGTTACTCCATGCGCGGAAGTTTTGAGCAATCGTTAGGCAAAGTGCTACGTTTCGGCTTGACCACAAATTCCAATTACAACATAACAAACGGTTCACAGGTCGGATTATACAATGTGTTGTCCATGTCGCCGCTTGCCGATCCGTACAATGAAGACGGTTCGTTGAAGAGAACCATTCAGATGCCGCTTGACAACACCTACGTGATAACCCGTGATGTGTTGGAAAGTCTGGACGAAACGTATCGCAATGACCAAACTGCATACGGTACGTACAACAACTTCTTTGCCGAAGTGAACTGCCCGTGGGTGGAAGGGTTGAAATACCGCATGAACTTAGGTGTGAACTACCGTACTTCCAAGACTGGTGCTTTCACAGGCGAGGGCGTAAACAGCAGTACGGAAGATACACCTTCCACAGCTTCCTTGCAACATTCGGAAACCATAAACTGGGCTGTTGAGAACTTGATTACGTATGACCGTACATTCAATGACAAGCACCAACTGAACGTAGTGGGCATGTTCTCTGCCGAACGCACCACATATTCATCATCCTATATCTCAGCGCGTGACATTGCAGCCGAATACATGCAGTATTACAATTTGGGAAATGCCAACGGCACCATCACGGTAGACCCGGATTACTGGAGCTATTGGCAAAGCGGACTGATATCGTACATGGCACGTGCGATGTACACATACGATAATCGCTACATGTTGAGTGCCACTGTCCGTTCAGATGCTTCTTCGCGTTTGTCAAAAGGACACCAATGGCACACGTATCCTGCTGTATCCGTAGGCTGGAACATCAGCGAAGAATCATTCATGAGTGATCTGAAATGGCTGGACCAGCTCAAGATACGTGCCGGTTACGGACAAACTTCCAACCAGGCGGTAGACCCTTATTCCACATTAGGAAGTCTGAGTACCCGTCCGTATAATTTCGGTTCCACATACGCTACCGGTTACTATGTTTCCACATTGCCAAATACGGAGTTAGGCTGGGAATACTCGTCTACATGGAATTTTGGTCTGGATTTCACCTTGTTCCGGGGACGTGTGTCGGGAACGTTGGAATACTACATTCAAAAAACCAACAATCTGCTGCAAAGCGTAACCCTTCCGGGTACAGCCGGAGTGGGCAGTTATGTGGCAAATGTGGGAAAAACCCAAAACAAAGGCGTGGAGTTTACACTTAACGGCACGATTATTGACAATCATAACGGATGGACTTGGGATGCCAGCTTCAACATCTATGCCAACCGCAATAAAATTACCGAACTGGCTTCCGGTCAGGAACGTGATGAAAGCAACTGGTGGTTTGTCGGATATCCAATCGATATAATTTATGATTACCAAAAAATCGGACTTTGGAATGAAACGGATGCTGATGCCCAATATTTGGAAATCTTGGAACCGGGTGGAAACTATGGTATGATCAAGGTATTATATACCGGCGATTATAACGAAGACGGAAGTCCCACACGTGCCATTAGTTCGGATGACCGCCAGATATTAGATACGAATCCGAAATTCCAGGGAGGTTTCAGTACCCGCGTGGCTTACAAGAATTTCGACTTGAATATCGTGGGTGCATTCAAGTATGGAGGTATCCTAATCAGTACCTTGCACGGTTCCAGCGGTTACTTGAACATGTTGAACGGGCGTCGCGGAAACGTGGATGTAGACTATTGGACCGAAACAAACACTGGTGCGAAATATCCGAAACCGGGCGGGATCACAAGTAATGACAGTCCGAAGTACGGATCCACATTGGCTTACTTCGATGCTTCTTACTGGAAAGTACGCACCATCACGTTGGGCTATACATTCAACCAGAAATGGTTGAGGAACATGGGTGCAGACAATCTCCGTGCTTACTTCACCGTACAGAACCCGTTTGTTATCTGTTCACCGTTCCATAAAGAAACAGGAATGGATCCGGAAACCAACTCATACGCAGACGAGAATGTCGCCACGACAGGCAGTCTCCCGTCTCGCCTGCTGACTATCGGAACCAATTCTCCGTCGACACGTACTTTTTTATTCGGTATCAACTTAACATTCTAATATCAAAGCATATTTATGAAAACAATTGTATTCAATAAAATAAAGATGGCAGGAACCGCCGCTTTGGCGCTCTTCCTTACAGCTTCTTGTTCCGACCTTTTGGACGAACAGCCGCGAAGCTCTTTTACGCCGGAATACTTCACCACTGAAGAAGGCGTAGAAGGAGGTATCACTTCCATGTATGCCCATTTACGTTATATCTACGGACAAGCTTATTATTATAACATGTGTGAAACGGGAACCGATGAAGTGACATACGCCCAAAGTGCGGACACCAACTTCAAGGATGCCGACCTGTCTGATGTTAGTAATTTAGATGCCAGCAGCAGTCGTTCGGATGTAATCTGGTCCGAATCGTTCACCAATATCAACACGGCAAACGGTGTGATCGAAAACGGTACAGAAGCGGGAGTAGATGCGTCTTTGCTCGCTGAGGCTTATTTTTTCCGTGCTTTCGACTATTTCAATTTAGTTCAAACTTTCGGCGGCGTTCCTTTGGACTTGGGCTCAGGCGAATTGGCTTTCAATATCACCCCGTCACGTACTTCCGTACGCAACACGGTGCCCGAGGTCTATACCAAAGCTATTTTCCCTGATTTATTGACAGCTATAGAAGACCTTCCGGACAACCAACGTCTGACCGGCACCGTAACGAAGACCGTGGCACGCCTCTTCCTTGCAAAAGCCTACCTGACTTACGGCTGGTGGCTGGAGAATCCGAACAACATTCCGACATATCCGGAATGCGACCGTACCGATCCGGACGGGCACGATGCATCATGGTACTTCCAGCAAGCATACAATTACGCTGTGGAAGGCATCAACAATCCCGGTCCGTACAGTTTGCAGGAGTATTATTATGACATCAATTTAGGGTCGAACGACCGCAATTCGGAAATCATGTTGTATGCCGACCATACTGAAGATGACGAATATTACAACGGTGGCAGTTTAACTTATGGTTCAGGCAGTGCCCCCGATAACTTTGCCGGTTGGATGATGAACTGGAACTATACCACCGTACAGGCAACGGGCGTCACGGCAGACGGAAGTCAAACAACGATTAATCCGCTCCGCCGTGTAGCAGAACAATCTTACGGACGCCCATGGGTTCGGATGTGTCCTACCCTTGGCGCTATTACCGAAACATTTGCCGACAAGACCTACGACTCGCGCTACGATGGGACATTCGTAACGGTATACCGAGGCAATTGGTCGAAAGAACTCGCCGACTATGGATACGAATATGTGCTGAATGCCAACAATCTGCCAGTGTATGAGGGAGAGCCAATTCTTACTTTTTTAGACGAAGAACCTGAAACGGGAATAACTTATCCCGATGGAGCCGGGACCAGTGCAGTGGGTGCCGGAACTCTTCCGGACCGTTCGGACTATGTAGTCGGTCCCAGAGGTATCAGTCGACTGATGTACCCGTCTTTATGGAAACTTGGACCTTACCGTACCGACAACGGTGATGGCGCAGGTCAGCCCAACGCCGGAAGCACTCGTCCATTCAACATTGCCAAGTTCTCTGAACTTTACTTCATAGCAGCCGAAGCGGCGGTAAAAGGTGCCACAACCCAGGCCGGCATGACAGCAAGAGAACTGATTAATGTTATCCGTGCACGTGCAGGCAAATGGAGATGGAGCAACAGTGGCAACTGCGAAAAAATAGTAGACTACAGTAGCGAAATGGTAGCTGCGACCCCCACCACCATTGATATTGATTATATCTTGGCTGAGCGTTCGCGTGAATACTTTGGTGAAGGATACCGTTGGTTAGACCTTGTGCGTACACAAAAATGGAACGAACTTGCCGACACGTATGAAATCTGCGGTGACGGTTATGGCGACCACACCCCAGAAACCATTACACGCACCATCGAAGATTATCATTACCTTCGCCCGATTCCGCAAAGCCAGTTGGATGCCATGACCGTGTCAGATGCGGAAAAGGATGCGTACCAGAATCCTGGATATTAAAAATGTTTTCAGAAAAAAGGGAATAAGCCCGGATAATATGTGACTTCCGTTACTTGTCCGGAACATATCAAAAAGTGACAAGACTGCCCGTTCTACATCGGAGAAAGACACCGATGTGAACGGGCTGTCCCGTGAATATCAATCTCGATGGAGTGAGTGTCTGTCTGTCTTGATTTTTTGTGCCACAAACGTATAAAATCACGATTTATGTCTAACTTTGCCGGGAAGTTATCATCATAAATCAAAACAGACATGAGAAAGATTTCGTTTTTTATCTTCGTTTCTCTCGCGTGCGCAATGTGCTGCTATGCACAGCAGGCGAAATATGTATTCTTCTTCATCGGAGACGGCATGGGAGTGAACCAAGTGCAGGGCACCGAACTGTATCGTGGTGAACTGGAAGGTCGCATCGGGCTGGCACCGCTGGGCTTCACCCGGTTCCCGTCTGCCACCACCTGCTCCACCTACTCGGCCAGTGCGGGCGTAACCGACTCTGCAGCCGGAGGCACTGCCCTCGCCACGGGCACGAAAACCAAAAACGGCACAATCGGCATGGAGGCCGACCAACAAACCCCCGTGTCGAGCGTGGCGGCTTGGGCGAAAGAGAAAGGCTGTCGCGTGGGCATCGCCACGAGCGTAAGTGTGGATCACGCCACTCCCGCCTCTTTTTACGCGCACACTCCCAGCCGGAAGAATTATTATGAAATCGGGAAAGACCTGTTCGAGGCAGGATTCGACTTTTATGCAGGTTCCGACTTTTTGAACCCCGACAATGGAGGAGAATCAGAAAGCCTGTATGACATGGTAGCCGAGAATGGTTATACGCTGGCACGGGGCTATGCAGACTTTCTTGCCAAAAGCGACGATGCGGACAAGATGATTCTCTTCCAGACTGAAGAAGCTTCGGAGGAAGACCGCCATTCCATCCCTTTTGCCCTCGACCGCAGGCAGGGCGACCTGACACTGGCGGAAATCACGAAGTCTGCCATCCGCTTCCTCTCGAAGGACATGGACAAAGGTTTTTTCCTGATGGTGGAAGGAGGCAAGATAGACTGGGCATGCCACAGCAATGACGCCGCAACGGCTTTCCGTGAAGTCATGGACCTGGACGAAGCCATCCAGGCCGCCTATGCATTCTACGAACAACATCCCGACGAAACCCTGATAGTAATCTCGGCAGACCACGAGACAGGCGGACTGGTGCTGGGTACGGGAAAATATGCCTTGAACTTACAGGCATTGCAATACCAGAAAGTAAGCGAAACCGGATTTACCCACCTGCTGAACGGGCTCCGCAAACAGACGGGCAACAAGGTTACATGGGAACAGGCAAAACAGGCACTCACCGGAAACTTCGGTTTCTGGGACAAGGTGAAGCTTTCCCCTGAGCAGGAAGAAAGGCTGCATAAGGTCTACACGGAGAGTTTCACCGGAGGGAACGTACAATTGGAAGAGAGCGAATACGCACAAGACGAGCCTTTGGCATCCGAGGCCAAGCGCATCCTGAACGAAATAGCAATGGTGGGCTGGACAAGCGGGGGGCACTCGGCAGGCTATGTGCCTGTATTTGCTATCGGTGCCGGGTCGGAACGTTTCCAAGGGCGTATGGACAATACCGAAATTTCCGCACGGATAGCGGAAGCGGCGGGATACAGATGAAAAGGAGGGGAGTCGTCCTCCTTTCATTCGAAGGAAAGGTACGGCTCCAGCCGTTTCAGGTCTTCTTCGGAAAATTCTTCGAAAAGCGCAAGTCGGGACACGCCTTCCAGTTTGCCCCGCCTGCGGCGGTATTCGATGATGGCTTTCGCCTTATAGAAATCCATGTAGGGGTGTGCGCGCAGGCGGTCCAAAGTTTCGCGGTTGACCTGTAGTTTGCGGAGGGAGTCTCCCCCGATTTCAAACCAACGGTTCACTTCCGCGCCTACGTGAGGGATTTCCTGCAGTTGGGTTACCTCGTGGAAACCTCCCAGGCGTTCGCGATAGGCCACGATCATCCGCGCCAGTCCGCTCCCGATGCCTGGTACCCGTTTCAGAGCAGAGGTGTCTGCCCCATTCAATTCCACTACCGTCCCCTCCGGATATTTGGGGACATAATTGAATAGCGGACCCTGTAAGGGAGGGAGTGTGGCGGCGGTTTCCGTATTGTCCTTTCTTTGTCGCTTCCTGAAAGATTCCCCAATGACGATATACGGTTCCAAGTCCATGTATTGTTTGCGATCCAATCCATAGATACGCGAAAACGATTCTGACGTGCGAAACACACCTCCTTTGGCACGGTATTTCAGGATATTGTGTACCACGAAAGCAGGCAATCCCAATGCACGAAGCATGGCTGAATCGGCTGTGTTCGGGTCGAACGGGTGTCGTACCACAGGTTCTGCCGTCGGGCCGGCAGACGGGAAAGCCCGCCGCTCCTGCCTGTCCGGCTCCATCCGCACCACAAAAGAATCGGCTTCCGAATCAGGTACCGCCATATCGGTATGGTATCTGTGTATCCATAGCCCTGCCGCCACCTGAAACGCCAAAACCGCCAAGAGACAGATAATAATCCTCCGTTCGGGCTTAGTGAAATAGAAGAAAACGCCCTTCATTGGAAATCTCTCAGCCTATCAATCCAAGCTCATTGATGAAAATGAGGGCTATGCCTATCGGTATCAAGTAACGCAAAAGAAAGACAAACAACCGGAAGTAAGGTACTTTCAGCGTACCGCAGTTCGTGATTTCATCGTGGACAACCTGGCGGTCCAACTTCCATCCTACCAAGATGGACGCAAACATCCCCCCGACGGGCAACATGATTTTAGCCGTAAGGAAATCGAGTGCATCGAAAAAATTCAGCCCCATTATCGTTACCCCGCTCCAGTCGCCTAAAGCGAGAGAAGAAACAATTCCTATCAGGAAACTGCCCGCCGTGACAAGGCTTGCCGCACGGCTGCGTGTAAAGCCGAATTTTTCATGGAGGAAAGCGGTTCCCACCTCGTGCAGGGAAATCGTGGAAGTGAGGGCTGCCATAGCCAAAAGCAGGTAGAACAGTACTGAGCAGGTGTAGGCCAATGCCGGGACAGATCCGAAAGCATGCTGGAACACATTGGGCAAGGTGATGAATATCAGCGAGGGTCCCGCATCCGGTTCGATGCCCACTGAAAATGCCGCTGGGAAAATGATAAAACCCGCCATCACCGCTACGAAAGTATCTATCAGTCCCACACTCATTGCCGTATGGCCCAGACGGGTATCTTCGCTGAAATAAGAGGCGTAGGTGGAAAGGCACCCCATTCCCAAACTTAAGGAGAAGAATGCCTGCCCCATTGCACCGAGGAATACATCCGGTGTCACTTTGCTGAAATCGGGCTTCAGAAGGAATTCAAGTCCTTTTTCTCCTCCCGGGAGCATGACGGCACACACGGCGAGCACCACGACCAAGATAAACAACAACGGCATCATGACTTTTGATGCCCTCTCGATTCCCTTCTGCACGCCTTTTACTACAATGACATGTGTCAGGGCCACAAAAACCAGCAGCCAAAGCAACGGGCGCCACGGGCTTTGGGAGAAATTCTGGAACATCGACACGAATTCTCCAGCAGACTTCCCCGAAAAGCCTCCTATAACTGCCTGGAAGAGATACTCCAGAGTCCAACCCGCTACTACCGAATAATAACCCAAGATAAGAAAACCCGTAAGTACGCCCAAATAGCCGATATACTTCCAGCCACCATGCGGAGCCAGTGTCCGGAACGCTTCCCCCGTACTGGCCTTGGCACGGCGGCCGATGGTAAACTCCGCCATCATCACCGGCAAGCCGAAGAAAAATACGCATCCCAAATAAATCAGGATAAAAGCTGCACCTCCATGGTTGCCCGTCTCGTACGGGAAACGCCAGATATTCCCCAACCCTACGGCCGAACCCGCAGCTGCCAGAATGGCCCCGATTTTGCTTCCGAAGTTGGAACGATCAACATTTTGCATAAAAATTGTCCCTTTTTATCTACATTTTTCAAACTTATATTTGGCAAAAGTACAAAAAAGTTTGTACTTTCACCGGGAATCCTAATAAATTAAACATGAAACATTATCCATTGTCCTTGTTGGTCGTGCTTGCCATCTGCTATTTGTCATTTTTCACTCCTCCGAAAACAAGCCTCGATGAAATCCCCAACTTCGACAAGCTGGTGCATCTCTGCATGTACGGAGGGCTGGCATTGGTTATCTGGTTTGAGTACTTGCGCAGGCATCCGATCATCCGCTGGCGCATCTTGGCCTCCATCGGTATCGCATTCCCCATAATCATGAGTGGATGTATCGAAATCCTTCAAGGTATCTGCACCCAAAACCGCAGTGGTGACTGGCTGGACTTCGCTGCCAATTGCTGCGGGGTCTTGCTGGCATGTATCTTCGGGTACTGCATCCTGCGTCCGCTGTTCGGCAAAACAGGAACAAACCCGCCCCGTCCCTGATTTTGTTCGTGTTTCTATATATAAGGATGCCCCATTCTCCTCCACACCTTCCAAAGGCTGAACGGAGAAAAGGGCATTTTGTCTTTATTTATTTTAAAGGAGAGGAAATCAGGCATTGCTTTCCCACGCTTCGCGGATGGCTTTTGCCACGGCCTTGAATTCCTCGTCGGCCAGCTTCAGCTTCGGGTTGGAAAACAACATGTCTTTTTCGCTTTGCATCGGTACGAGATGGATATGCGCATGGGGGACTTCCAGTCCCAATACTGCCATACCCACCTTGATGCACGGAAAAGCTTTACGGATAGCCTGTGCCACATGTTTGGCGAACACGTGCATTGCTGCCAGCTCTTCATCTTCAAGGTCAAAGATGTAGTCTACCTCACGTTTCGGGACAACCAAGGTATGCCCCTTCACTAATGGGTTAATGTCAAGGAAAGCGTAGAAACGGTCGCTTTCCGCTACCTTGTAACTGGGAATTTCTCCTGAAATGATCCTGCTGAATATAGTTGCCATAATTTAATGATATTAAAGAAGGCAAATCCGCATGGGGCGGGTCTGCCTTACTGTTTAAAATGAAATACCTGTCACTTCCAAACTGATTTTGCCTTGCGGGATGGAGATTTCGGCGATATCGCCCACTTTCTTCCCCAACAGACCTTGCGCGATGGGTGTCTTGACCGAAATCTTTCCCTGCTTCAGGTCGGCTTCTGTTTCCGACACGATGGTGTAAGCCATCTTCATTCCGGTCTTTACATTTTTCAGTTCCACATGGCTCAGGATTTGGACGGTATCCGCCTTCAGCCTCGACGTGTCAATGATTTTCGCATCACCGATGGTTGCCTTCAACTGGTTGATCTTTATTTCCAGCATGCTTTGAGCTTCTTTTGCCGCATCATATTCCGCATTCTCAGACAAATCCCCCTTGTCGCGTGCTTCCGCAATGGCAGCCACGACTTTCGGGCGTTCCACCGATTCCAGCCGCTTTAATTCGGCCACCAGTTTCTGGTAACCTTCTTCTGACATATACGCCATAATTTTTCCTCCTTAAATATCTTTGTATCATTAGAATTACAAAAGAAAAAGAATTCCGATACGCGAATGTATCGGAACCCTTCTTGTTCGTTTACCCAAAGGCAAAGGTAAATCTTTTTATGATATCAGTCAAGTTTGAGACAGTCTTATTTTCACATGCTTTTCGACATCTTATAATAATTTCTTAATTTCCGCATCCAGGTTGGTCTTTGCATCCACGCGCAGGCTCAATTCGTTGTTGCGATCTACAAGGAAACTTGCAGGCAACCCGCTTACGCCATACAGCCGCACATAAGTGGAATAGGCTCCCTGGGGGTCGCGCACACAAATCCATGGCAGGTTGTCGGCTGCCGTTTTCCAGAAATGTTCATCGGAATCCAAGGCTATTTGGTAAATCTCAAACCCCTGTGCTTTGTACTTGTCATACAACTCGCGCAGCAACAGGTTGCGTGCACCCGACTCGGCCGCCCCGTATACGGTGAAATCTATCAGCACCACTTTGCCTTTCAGGTCGGTCAGGTGGTGTTCCTTCCCGGCTACATCACGCAACGGGATGTCGATAATGGAGGTTTCCTGCACCTTGTCCATCGGGATCTCCAGTTGTGTTGTCTGTGGCGTACGGGTATTTTTCATACCTTTAATTACCATATTATATAAGTTGCGCGAACGGTCGGCATGCGGATACAAGTTGTTCATGCTTGTGGCCACGGCGGCAAAACACTTCACATCGTCCTTATTGGTCAGCGGGTCGAAAATCATATACCCGTTCAACTGCTGGAATAAGGCGAAATAGGCATACGGTTTATTGGGCGCAGCAAAAATATAATTGCGTTTCACCGTATCTTTGTAAGCGTCTACCAGGCGCACGATGCTGTCTTGTGCTATCCCTACAGGCATTCCCGAACGGGCAAGACGGTTCACCCCTCCTTGCAGGTCTGCCTGCAACAGCACAAGTTCTTTGATTTTGGTATTGTTTTCGGAACCTTCAATCCGGTAGCCTGTGGCAAAATCACCAAAATCGGCCTTCACCCGTATGGTTTCGGTGGAATCCACCGAAAAATTAATGATTTTGCCTTCCACACGCAAACGGTAGAACTCGGGGGCTTCAGGACATGCGGCCGTAAAGCAGAACGTGCCATCATCGTCCAATTCAGCAGAGTCGAGGGGGACGATTCTTTCCATCCTTGTCTGTTCCAGGTACAGTATCTTCTCCGGAGCGCCGGTTATTTCCCCTTTTACTGTAAATGCAGGCCCGTTGTTGCAGGCTGTGACACCCGCTAACAACAGGGCTGCGGCGATATAAGCATTTCTTTTCATTATGCGCCATGATTTATTCAGGATGCAAAGATACGGCTTTTCGCGGTTTCACAAAGTTTTTCAGGAAGTTCTTATATCAAAAAAACAACTTTGACGGGACAAACGCCCCAAATCCTTTCCGCCGGGATGCCGTATGGCTGGACAAATCTTTGCGGGGTAACACAAAATGGAGCAATTTGTAAAAGTTTTGTCGCCTTATCACCTGATTACCGCGATAATATTCGTATCTTTGCACGTCTTTTAAGACTGAAATTACACTAAAACATTTTTTATGATCAATTCTATTGTTAAGACGATTGAGTTAGGTGATGGCAGAACCATCACCCTCGAAACGGGAAAGCTGGCAAAACAGGCAGATGGTGCTGTTACGCTGCGCATGGGTAATACCGTGCTGCTGGCTACTGTTTGTGCAGCAAAAGATGCAGTTCCCGGTACAGATTTTATGCCGCTCCAGGTAGAGTACAAAGAGAAATATTCGGCATTCGGACGTTTCCCGGGCGGGTTCACCAAACGCGAAGGCAAGGCTTCGGATTATGAAATCCTGACGTGCCGTCTGGTAGACCGCGCCCTGCGTCCCCTTTTCCCCGACAACTTCCATGCAGAAGTCTATGTGAATATCATCCTGTTTTCTGCCGATGGGGTGGACATGCCTGACGCACTCGCAGGACTTGCCGCATCTGCGGCACTTGCCGTTTCGGACATCCCTTTCGGAGGACCGATTTCGGAAGTGCGCGTGGCACGCATTGATGGAAAGTTCGTGATAGACCCCACCTTTGAACAACTGAAACAGGCTGACATGGACCTGATGGTAGGCGCCACGTATGAAAACATCATGATGGTGGAAGGCGAAATGGACGAAGTGAGTGAGCAAGACCTGCTGGAAGCCCTGAAGGCGGCACACGAAGCCATCAAGGTGCACTGCAAAGCGCAGATGGAACTGATGGAAGAAGTAGGGTCGACCGTAAAACGCGAATATTGCCACGAAGAGAACGACGAAGATTTACGTAAGGCAGTCCGCGATGCCTGCTACGCCAAGGCATACGCCGTGGCACAGTCCGGCAACTCCAACAAGCACGAACGTGGAGAAGCCTTTGATGCCATCCGTGAAGAATTCAAGGCACAGTTCACTGAAGAGGAGCTGGAAGCAAAAGGTCCGATGATAGACCGCTACTACCACGATGTGGAAAAAGAAGCGATGCGCCGCTGCATCCTCGACGAAGGCAAACGCCTTGACGGACGCAAGACCACCGACATCCGTCCTATCTGGTGTGAAGCGGGACCGCTTCCTTACCCGCACGGTTCGGCCATCTTCACCCGCGGCGAAACGCAGTCCCTGAGTACGGTGACACTGGGCACGAAAATGGACGAGAAGGTGATTGACGATGTACTCGACCAGCACAAGGAACGTTTTCTGCTGCATTACAACTTCCCTCCTTTCTCTACAGGCGAGGCAAGGGCACAACGCGGCGTAGGACGCCGTGAAATCGGGCACGGGCATCTTGCATGGCGTGCGCTGAAAAGGCAAATTCCTGCTGACTACCCGTATTGCATACGTGTCGTTTCGGATATTCTCGAATCGAACGGTTCTTCTTCCATGGCTACGGTATGCGCCGGTACACTTGCACTGATGGACGCGGGAGTGCCTATCAAAAATCCGGTATCAGGTATCGCAATGGGATTGATCAAAAACGCCGGGGAAGACAACTATGCCGTATTGTCGGACATTTTGGGCGACGAAGACCATCTGGGCGACATGGATTTCAAGGTGACAGGTACGAAGAACGGCATTACCGCCACACAAATGGATATCAAGTGCGATGGGCTGACTTATGACATCTTGGAAAAGGCACTGATGCAGGCAAAGGAAGGACGCGAATATATACTCGGCAAACTGACCGAGTGTATAGCCGAACCACGTCCGGAACTGAAGCCCAATGCGCCGCGCATTGAAGTGATGACAATTCCGAAAGAATTTATCGGTGCTGTAATCGGCCCGGGCGGGAAAATCATCCAAGGCATGCAGGAAGAGACAGGTGCTACCATTACCATCGAAGAGATCGGCAACATCGGGCGCATCGAGATTGCAGGTAATAACAAAAAGTCGATTGATGAAGCCATGCGCCTTATCAAGGCCATCGTAGCAATCCCCGAAATAGGTGAAATATACACCGGTAAAGTGCGCTCGATAATGCCTTACGGTGCGTTCGTGGAATTCCTTCCGAACAAAGACGGTCTGCTGCACATCTCCGAAATCGGTTGGAAACGTTTGGAAACAATCGAAGAGTCTGGACTGAAAGAAGGTGATGAAATCCAGGTGAAGTTACTTGACATTGACCCCAAGACAGGAAAATTCAAGCTCTCGCACAGGGTTCTTCTCCCGAAACCCGAAACCATGGGTGAAGAGAAGTCCGGCCATCCGAGACGCGACCACAAGCAGCCGCACAAGGAAAGATAAGACGTATTTCCATTACAAAAAGCGCACTCCCTTCCGGCCCGCAGGCCGGAAGGGAGTTTTTTTATCCTGTCAATCCTGCCCTTTCCGGGGCGCGATCGAAGGCTGTGCATCCAATGACTATTCTTCTACTGGCTGGAAATCTTCTTTTCCTACTCCACAAACCGGGCATACCCAATCTTCGGGAATGTCTTCAAAAGCTGTTCCTGCGGAGATTCCGCCTTCAGGGTCACCCACTTCCGGGTCATAGACCCAATCGCAAACGGTGCAAATGTACTTTTTCATCGTGTAAACTGTTTTTTTAATTATTGTTAGTCATGTAATAACGCGCCAAAGATAAGGAAGATTTTTACCTCTGCTCTTTTAGTAACATATTTTTCAACACCTCCATTCCTTCCGAAGCCCCTTTCCGGATGACATGCACCTGGCGGGGCGAGGCAATCGCCACTTCTTTCGGATCGATGAGATAGACCGGAACATTTGGCTGCACATAATTCAACAACCCTGCTGCCGGATACACATTAAGCGAAGTGCCTATGATGACAAAAATATCCGCTTCCTCTGCATACCCGATTGCCGTCTCGATCATTGGCACAGGTTCGCCGAACCACACGATAAAGGGACGCAATTGCGAGCCGTCTGCGGCACGGTCACCCATTTTCACTTCAAATTGTTCCGGATCCAATTCCTTGATATATGCCGGATTATTCGGGTCGGAGCTGGAAGTCACCTTCATCAATTCACCGTGCAGATGGATGACGTGCGTACTCCCGGCGCGTTCATGCAAATTGTCCACATTCTGCGTGACGACCGTCACCTCGAAATCTTTTTCCAGGCTGGCTATCAGTTCATGTCCCCGGTTGGGCTTTACCGACAACAGTTCTTTCCGGCGTATATTGTAAAAGTCAATCACTAACTTGGGATTGGCGGCATACCCTTCGGGTGTAGCCACCTGCTCCACAGGATACTGTTCCCATAAACCTCCCGAATCGCGGAATGTACTGATTCCACTCTCGGCACTCATGCCTGCTCCTGTCAATATTACCAGCTTTTTCATACATAGGTTATTTACTTGGTTTATTGTATCACAAAAATAAGAAATTTTAATCGCTTACAGAAGCCCATATTCAAAGAAAAAGGATACCTTTGCGCCGTCTAACAAAAAGTAAGTATCTTTTAACCATAACGACTCATGGATAAATTCAGTTACGCCATCGGATTGGGGATAGGCCAGAACCTGTGGAGCATGGGCGCCCGTGACATTGACGTAAACGATTTCGCACAAGCCGTCAAAGACGTGTTGGCAGGAAACCGGGTTGCCATCACACATACAGAAGCCCGCGATATAGTAAACAAGTATTTTTCCGAACTGGAAGAAAAGGTCAATGCGGAAAACAAGTCCAAGGGGAAAGCTTTCCTGGAAGAGAACAGGAAGAAACCGGCTATCATCACCCTTCCCAGCGGGCTGCAATACGAAGTGGTGAAAGAAGGGAACGGGAAAAAGCCGAAATCTACCGACCGCGTACGTTGCCACTACGAAGGCACGCTGGTAGACGGAACCCTGTTTGACAGTTCCCGTAAGCGCGGGGAGCCCGCCACGTTCGGCGTAAACCAGGTCATTAAGGGTTGGACAGAGGCATTGCAACTGATGTCGGAAGGAGCCCAATGGAAACTGTATATTCCTTCCGAACTGGCTTATGGGGCACAGGGTGCAGGCGACATGATTCCTCCCCACAGCACACTCATCTTTGATGTGGAACTGATAGAAGTGCTATGAGTCAATCCAGCAGAAAATTTTAGTAATCATCCAAATAAAATTAAAGCAAATGAAGAAAAGTACATTTTTTGCGGCTTTGGCCATTGCGGGCGGCATGGTCTCATGCGCACAAGGACCGAAAGCCAACATGAAGAATGAAGTGGATACCCTTTCCTACATGATGGGAATCACCAACACCCAGGGATTGGAAGAATATGTATTCGGCCGCATTGGCATTGACTCGGCTTATTACGATAATTTTGTGAAAGGCATTGAGCAAGGAATGAAGGAAACAAGTGAAAAGGAGAAAGCTTATCTGGCAGGTATCCAAATCGGCCAACAATTAAGCGGTCAGATGTTCGAGATGATGAACAAACAGGTATTCGGCGATGACTCCGTCCTTTCGCTGAGCAAGGAAAACATGTTTGCAGGCTTTATGGCAGCCGTAAGGCACAAAGCTCTCGTCCACACGGACTCAGCCAGTGTCTATGTACGCAAACATGTAGAGATCATCAAGGAAAGGACATTGGAAGCCAAGTATGCGGATTATAAAAAGGAAAACGAAGAATTCCTGGCGAACAACAAGAATAAGGAAGGTATCCAGGTGACACCGAGCGGATTGCAGTACAGGATTGTCAAACAAGGCAAAGGTGCCGTCCCGACCCACGATTCAAAAGTGAAGGTACACTACAGAGGTACACTGATCGACGGAACCGAATTCGATACTTCCTATAAACGCAAAGATCCGGCTACTTTCCGTGCCAGCCAAGTCATCAAAGGATGGACTGAAGCACTGACCATGATGCCGGTAGGATCGAAGTGGGAACTCTATATCCCGCAGGAACTGGGTTACGGAAGCCGCGAGACAAGTAAAATCAAACCATTCTCTACCCTGATATTCGAGGTCGAACTGGTGGATATCGAAAAATAAGGGATTCTATCCAATATGTCCCGATTCTAACACGGGGCGGTTTTGTCTTATCCAGGCGAAGCCGCCCCGTCTTTTTATGCCCTTATCCGGGACATTGCACGGGACTTTCATTCCCCGTTCCAATAGCGTGCATCTTCCTCATCAAAAAAACAATGATTGCGGAAAAAAGGATGTACCGGACCGTAACCTGACCCGAAACGGTAGTCGGAACCGTAACGGATTGACTGGTCGATGAAAGCTTCCGCTTTATGTACGGCATCCGCCAATCGGTACCCGCGTGCAATGTAGGTTGCAATGCCCGATGCAAAAGTATCGCCCGTGCCGTTAACGTTTTTGGTTTCTATCTTTTTCTTAACGAAGCATTGCAGTTTACGTTCTTCCGGGTGATAATAATAGTCGGTCAGCTTATCCCCTTGCGGGACGGATTTCACGATGACCGCATTTCCCCACTGGCAGAGTTCTTCCGTATCTTCGGCCATAGTTTCAGGCGTGAGAGGTCTCCCCAGCAATACCTCCGCTTCCCTGATGTTGGGAGTAATGATTGCCGCCTGCGGAAAAAGTGTATCCTTATACATCTGCACGGCATCGTTGCGGAGCAGCTGGTCTCCTGCCGAACTGACCATGACAGGGTCTATCACCTTCGGGATGTGAGGGTAAAGCCTCAACAACTGCGACACACCTTCTATCAGCTCATTGGAATAAAGCATACCGGTCTTGATGCAATCGGCTCCCACGTCATCGAGAAACGAATGTGCCTGGTCGATAATCATCTGCACCGGAATGGTGTAGATATTTTTCACATGGGTTGTATCTTCATCTACGATACAGGTGATTGCTCCCGCCGCAAATCCTCCGCATGCCGAAACCGCCTTGATGTCTGCCTGCATCCCCGCACTGCCCAACGGTTCGCTTCCGGCTATCAGGAATACTTTCGAAAAATTTTTCTTTTCCATCTTCTGATAACTGTTATTTGCGGATATTGGACTCTTCCAGCCCGTAATGCTTCCTTCCGTCTTCGGCCTTCAGCAAGCAGGCTATCACGATGGCACACAACCCGAAAACGGCGAATATCGTCATAGGTACCGTATAATCGTATCCGACAATGACACCCGAGGTATCATAGCAGGTGGAAAAACGGTCGATGACGCTTCCGATAAGTGCCGGAACCATTGCCAGGCCGATATTCTGGATGTAAAAGATGATAGCGTATGCCGACCCCAATTGTTTCATGGGAATGATTTTAGGCACGGAAGGCCACATGGCACTGGGCACTAACGAGAAGGCGATTCCCAACACAATCATTACCGCCACGGCAAACCACCAATAATTCATGACAGGCAAGGCGAACAGTACATGTACCACCGTCAGCATGACCGAACCGATTATCATCAGCGTGGCTCCCCGTCCGACACGGTCGTACAGCGTGCCAAATACTGGAGTGAGCAAAATGGTACCGAAAGGCAGGAGTGCAGGGACAAGCCCGGCAAACGATTCGGGCACTTCATATTTGTAAATCATCAGTTTGGTGGCGAACTTCAGGAAAGGGAAGACCCCGGCATAAAACATCAGGCAAAGCAAGGTTATGAGCCAGAAGCCCCTGTTGCAGAAGATTTGTTTCAAATCGGAAATCTTGAAGCCTTCCTCCGCTTCCTTTCCTTCTTCCGTACGCAGTTCCGATACGGAAGCGTCTTCCTTCTTGTCCATTACGCAATACACGCAATAAAACACAAAACCGATGCAAAGCATTATGGCGCCGACCAATACCGGAGAAGAAACATCGCCCATGGCGCGTGCCACCGGAAGGCTCACTGACAATGCCACAGCCGTACCGATACGCGCCATGGCTACCTGAAGCCCCATGGCGAGAGCCAGTTCCTTGCCGGCAAACCACTTGACGATGACTTTCGACACGGTGATGCCGGTAATCTCGGCTCCCATACCGAAGATGGCAAAACCCAATGCTGCCAATACCACTTGCAGGTTCATGCCCCACAAGGTACTCTCCCCGAAATCTGCCTGCAAGGCATACCATTTAACCAGTGCGCCCACCAGCATCAGCCCGGATGCCATGATACCGGTGAACCGAACGCCCATCTTGTCGAGTATCAGCCCTCCGAAAAACAGCATGAGCAAGAATACGTTGATGTACCCGTAAGCCCCTGAGAAGAAACCGTATTCCGTACTGCTCCAGCCCTTGCCCGATGAGATATTGTTGACTGTTTTTACCACGGCCTCATGCCTCCCATCCACGGTTTCCATGTATTGGTATTCGGTTCCCTCTTCCAGTTCCATCACGGTAAGGCCGGGCGAAGGCAAGGCGTTCTCCTCGGCAAAAAGTCCAATCTTGGCCACCAGGCTATCTGCAGGCATGGAGGTGTCGTCGGTAAAATATACCATTTTCCCCTTGGTCGTCAACAGGTTCTCCAGGGGAGACATAACATCGGTCAGGAAATAACCGCACATCATGGTGAACGATACAATCAGCAGTGCCGTCCAACGGGCAGCCTTTGAGTCACTCAATCGCTTTTGGATTTGTTCTTTCATTTGTCGTCAATTTATACTGTTTCCTTAATTTCACAAATTACGTGACAAAGATACACAAAATCTGCGAATCCCAATATCATCCGGATTGGAAAGACATAGCTTCTATAACAGTATTTTACAGATTACGGGAAAAGACAAAGATTTTATTTTTTCTCTTTTTTTGTTTGATTTATTGAAATAATTTCTAACTTTGAAACGGTATGTGACTTAAACAGGTTACTATAGTAGTTGCCAAAACCTATCATTAACTAAAAAATATAATTATGAGAAAGATTAAGATGACAGCACTCTGCGCCATCGTGGGCGGAAGCTTGCTATTTACCTCATGCATCGGTTCATTCAGTGCATGGAATGGGATAAAAGACTGGAACATGGGTATCGGGCACAAATTCGTGAACGAAGTTGTATTCTTGGCTTTCCACATCATCCCCGTGTATGAGGTAGCCTATATGGCAGATGTATTGGTATTAAACTCCATCGAATTCTGGTCGGGTTCTAACCCGCTGGCTAACGTGGGTACGGAAAAAGTCGTATGGGGAGAAGACGGTGAATACCTTGTCCGCACGAACGAGGATGGTTATACCATAATAAAGAAGGGCGAAGAGAACCGTCCGTTGGATTTGGTCTACAATGCGGAAAACCGCACATGGAATGCCGTGGCCGAAGGGCAGAGCTTTGAGTTGGTTACCATGAATGAAGACGGAACCATTACTTACAAGCAGGAAGATGGTACGGAGGTTACCGTTGGCATGTCAAACGCTTCGGAAGCCATTGCCGCCCACAATGGCCAAACTTGCCTCGCAACAAGATAAGGCACTTATACATACAAAACATATTTCCCAAAACGGGAAATCTTTACCGGAGGCAGCAAAGTTTTTGCATGCCTCTTGTTTTTTCTATTCCGTCCGCGACAAGACGAGTAGGCCTCCATCGCCGCCCCTTTTCCTCGATATGTACGCCCGTGTGCGGAAATGCGTCAAGTCCTTTTTCAGTCTTTGTCTATCTTTACGATGCTACCGGTTTCGGGATTGAAGATAACGCGGGTATTCGCTTTTTTGAATAAGTCGCTGACCAATACTTCGGTGGTACCGAATTGGGTTATGGGAAGCTCGCCTTCAAAACAGGTTTCCCCCTGATACGTAACGGTCACATTTCCCTTGCCCGGTATGTTGTAAATGGCACCTTCCAGTTTTTTCTTTTTCTTATTTTCGTCCGTCAACGGAATAGGTGCAATGTTTCTCAGACTGATGTAGAGGGGATTGCCGGCAAGATCCTCTGCCTGCAGAACACCCAGCAACCGTGAGAAACGGATTGCCACCTTGTCCTCAAAACCATTATCGGGCACAATACGCACCGTCAACAGCCTGTCTTCGCGGTCGGTGGTGCCCACAAAGAGCTGCATCAACGCACGTTCTTGCTTGTCGAGGTTGTCAATGACCAACTGAAGCGATGCGCCATCTTTCGGCATGGCATCTGCCTGCCCGCGCAGAATCAGGTTCTTGCTCTCGCGGATATTGTAGATCTCACGGGCAGTATATTCCGCCATCTTTGCCATCGAACCCGCCATCAGAATATCTTCCGTCAAGTATTTGCGCGGGTTTTCGTGTGCCAGTGGTTTCTCCAATGCATATACAGGCTTTTCTGTTTCCGGCGCCGAAGTATTGATGGCCTTGACCAGTCCGTCAGCAGTCAATTCCACATTCGACATAGGATTCTTATCTTTCAGCTTGATGATGTAAGCCTTGGTTGAATCGGGCACCCCTACCGAACGCACATCCACCTGTTTGATTTCCCAATGTGTCTCGGTCTGCGGGTTGACATCGTTCAGGCGCAGGTAACGGTTGGCATACTGGCAAAGCTCACCCGGAGTATAAGTGACGCACGTGGCTATCACATTCACTTCCAATGCCGTCTTCGGGAGGAAATAGACAATCCCCTCATCGCTGCCCGGCGTGTACACACTGATATCCTGCGCCCCCGCATACGCCGTACATGCCAGCATCCCCATCGCAAAAATAGTCTTGTTCATAAAATGTATCTGTTATTTGGTTTCCGTAACGATTTTCCATGCTTCCGGCAAGGCATCTGCGATGTCGCCCGCTGTCATGCCTATCTCCCCCTTGTTCCGGCAGGCAATGTCGCCCGCAAGCCCATGCACATACACGCCCAGACGCGCTGCATGTTCGGGCGGATACCCTTGTGCCAGCAGGGCAAGTATTACTCCCGTCAGCACATCACCGCTTCCGCCTGTAGCCATTCCGGGATTGCCGGTCGGATTGAAATAGAAGTGCCCTTCAGGCGTAATGACCACCGTGTATGCCCCTTTCAGCACAATGTAGCTTTGCAGGTAAGTGGCCAGTTCTTTCGCCTTGACAAGCCTTACGAAACTGTCTCCACACCGCCCGATGATGCGTTCCAGCTCGCCGATGTGCGGCGTAAGGATGCTCCGCTTAGGAATACGGTTCAGGCTGTTGCGGTGCAATCCGAAAAGATTGATGGCATCGGCATCCAAGACCAGCGGGATGAAACAGTCGCCCACTTGGTCGAACGTGGCTAACGCCGTGTCCTCCTCCATCCCGAGTCCCGGCCCGATGGCCACTGCCTGGTAATTGTCCAAATCCGTCGGTCCGGCAAAATAGCGCTCATGTACGTCATTCTGCACCATAGCCTCCGGTACCGCCGTCTGCAGGATATCGTGGTTGCACACCGGAGCATGCACGGTGAGCAGTCCCACACCCGAACGCAGACAGGCACGTGCCGCCAGGATGGAAGCACCTGCCATGCCGTCCGATCCCGCGATCAGCAGTGCATGTCCGAAATCGTTCTTGTAGGCAAAACGTCTGCGTGGACGGACAAGTGCCTGCATCTCTGCCGCTTCAGTGATTGTATAAGGCGTGTCGGTTTTTCCGATAAACTCGTTGCTGATACCGATGTCAAGCAATTTCCATTCGCCTACGATATCTTCATTTTCGGGGAAGAAGAAAGAAAGTTTCGGAAGTTGGATACTCAGGGTCAAGTTCGCCCGGATGATGTTTGTGCGGATGTTGTTCGAGTTGTCCTCACCCATCAGTCCCGAAGGCAGGTCAATGGAAACCACCTGCGCACTAGAAGCGTTAATGTACTTCACAAGCAAAGCAAATCCCCCGTTCAACGGTTTGTTCAATCCTGATCCGAACAGTCCGTCCACCACCACGTCAGCTGCGGCAAGTTTAGGTGGCTCGAAACTGCTACTCACCTCATGGTATGCCGTAAACCCGCACTCCTGCAAGCGTTGTACATTTGTCATGCAGTCTTCCGAAAGCGTCCCTTTTATATTAAACAGGTAGACTTCCACTTCGTATTTTTTTGTGAACAGCAACCGTGCCACCGCCACAGCATCCCCCCCATTGTTCCCGGATCCGGCAAATACCACGATGCGGTGCGATTTGTCCCACCGGCGGCTGATCTCATCAGCAATCAGCATAGCTGCCTTTTCCATTAGATTGATAGAGGGTATATTATTTTCGGCAATGGTGTACGCATCTGCCTCCTTCTGTTGGGTACAAGTCAATATCTTCATTGTTATGTCCTAATGCTATTTGTCCGGTAAAAGTACAAAAAAAGTATAGAAGTTTGAGGGAAAAGTAGTAATTTTGTCCCAATTATATTAAGTTAAGAGAACGGCAGTATTATGGATATGATTCAGATTAAAGATAAACGGTTCAAGACTTTTATTCCTGAAGCGGAAATCCTGAAAAGAGTGGCCGGGGTGGCAAGTGAAATCAATGCGGATCTTGCCGGTACCACCCCCCTATTCATCAGCGTGCTGAACGGTGCTTTCATGTTTACGGCTGATCTGATGAAATATCTCACGATCCCCTGCGAGGTGTCGTTCGTCAAATTGGCATCATATGCAGGTACCTCCTCTACCGGCAAGGTAAAAGAGCTGGTAGGGCTTGGCGAAGACATTAGCGGTCGTACAGTGGTCATTGTAGAAGATATTGTGGACACGGGGTTGACCATGCAACGCGTGATTGAAACACTCCGGGCACGGAATCCGAAAGAAATCCGCATCGCCACCCTGCTGCTGAAACCGGACAAACTGCGGGTGAATCTCGATATACATTATGTGGCAATGCGAATCCCGAACGATTTTATCGTAGGCTATGGCCTGGACTATATGGGATTGGGGCGGAATTATCGTGACATCTATTCGGTGACAGAATAAAAACATAGATAATTAAGATAGATTAAAAAGATGTTGAACATTGTAATTTTTGGCGCTCCGGGTTCAGGAAAAGGCACCCAGAGCGCGCGTATTGTAGAGAAATATGGCCTGAACCACATCTCGACAGGAGATGTGTTGCGTGCGGAAATCAAGAAAGGTTCAGACTTGGGCAAAACGGCCAAGGGATATGTTGACAACGGTCAACTGATACCGGATGAGTTGATGATTGACATACTGGCAAACGTATTCGACGGGTTCAAGGACGGCAAAGGTGTGATTTTCGATGGATTTCCCCGCACAATCGCCCAGGCGGAAGCCCTGAAAAAGATGTTGGCCGAACGTGGACAGGAAGTGTCAGTCATGCTGGACTTGGAGGTAGCAGAAGATGAGTTGATGACCCGCCTCATCAAACGCGGGAAAGAAACGGGGCGTACTGATGACAACGAAGAAACAATCAGGAAGCGCCTCACGGTGTATCATTCGCAAACCGCTCCCCTGATTGACTGGTACAAGCATGAAGGAAAGTATTGCCATATCAACGGAATGGGTACGATGGATGGTATCTTTGCAGACATCTGCAAGGTAATAGATGCTAGCCTGTAACTATTACGTGCCTCGGCAGTTTGCAGGTGCAGGAAGCCCAACATACATAAAATGTACGTAGTATGGCTGAATCGAATTTTGTTGATTATGTGAAGATTTATTGCCGTTCCGGCAAGGGAGGACGTGGATCGGCCCACTTGCGGCATGAGAAATATATGCCCTATGGCGGTCCTGACGGTGGGGACGGCGGAAGGGGAGGCCATATCATTTTGCGCGGGAACCGTAACTACTGGACACTGCTCCACCTGAAGTATGAACGCCACGTCTTTGCCGAGCATGGAGGAAACGGTTCAAGGAGCAGGAGCACCGGACGCGATGGTGCCGATAAAGTGATTGAAGTGCCATGCGGCACAGTAGTGTACAATGCCGAAACGGGTGAATACGTGTGCGACATCACCGCCCACGGGCAGGAAGTCATCCTGCTACAGGGTGGGCGGGGAGGATTAGGCAACTGGCATTTCCGCACGGCAACGCGCCAAACTCCACGTTTCGCACAACCCGGCGAACCGATGCAGGAGATGATGGTGATACTGGAGTTGAAGCTGCTTGCCGATGTAGGGCTTGTAGGTTTCCCAAATGCCGGGAAGTCAACACTGCTTTCCACCGTGTCAGCTGCCCGTCCGAAGATAGCTGACTATCCGTTTACAACGCTTGAACCAAATTTGGGAATCGTTTCTTACCGCGATGGTAAATCGTTCGTCATGGCAGATATCCCGGGTATTATCGAGGGGGCGAGCGAAGGGAAAGGGCTCGGGTTACGCTTCCTGCGCCATATCGAACGCAATTCCTTGTTGCTGTTTATGGTGCCAAGTGACACCGATGACATCTGCCGCGAATACGAAGTGTTGTTGAACGAGCTGGCAAGATTCAATCCCGAGCTTCTTGACAAGCAACGGGTACTTGCCATAACCAAGAGCGATCTGTTGGACGATGAGCTGATTGACATGCTGACAGCATCGCTTCCCGGCAACATCCCACATGTGTTTATCTCTTCGGTGACCGGAAAAGGAATACAAGAACTGAAAGACATCCTTTGGACAGAATTGAGCAAGGAAAGCAACCGGATAGAGGGCTTGCGTCCCGACTCCATCGTCCACCGGTCTAAAAACATGGAAAAACTGAAAGAAGAGTTGAAAGACATGGACATGGACGGAGATTTCGACGGATATGAGGACGCAGACGACTTCGAATATGAATACGAAGAAGACTGGGACGATGAACCTGAAAAATGAGGGAGGCAGGCTGACAGCAGACAAAAGGATGTGGAAATATGGCTTGCCGGAAATATGCCCCGGCATTTTCTGTTTCTCCACAACACGCCATGGGGGATACAGCAAGGGGGAGTATGCCTCGTTCAATTGTAACAGCTATTGCGGGGATTGTCCGGAAGATGTCCGCAGAAACCGGGAGTTACTCCGTTCCCTGCTGCCTGCTCCATGCAGGCTGATTATCCCGCACCAGGTGCACGGGACGGAAATACGGATAATCGACTCCACATTTGACAGGCTAAGCAAGACGGATAAGGTAGCCTTGCTGGAAGGAGTGGATGCATTGGTAACCAATGTGTGGGGACAATGCCTGTGCGTTTCTACGGCAGACTGCACTCCTGTATTGTGTTACGATGCATGCCAGAAGGTGATAGCTGCCATCCATGCCGGTTGGCGCGGGACGGTGGCAGGTATTGTGAGCAAGACTGTCGAAATGATGAAGCAGACTTATGGCACCAAAGGCAAGGACGTGTATGCATGCATCGGGCCGGGTATTTCACGGGATGCTTTCGAAGTAGGCAATGAAGTGTACGATGCTTTTTGCCGTGCCGGATTTGACATGCCGTGTATTGCCGTCCGGAAAAGGAAATGGCACATTGACCTATGGGAAGCCAACCGTCTGCAACTGCTTGCTGCCGGCGTAAACCCGGAACACATCGAACTGAGCGGTATCTGCACATGGAAAGAAAACCAGGATTTCTTCTCGGCACGTAGGCAAGGCATCTCATCGGGACGAATTCTTTCAGGGATTATGATGCATTTAGCCGGGAACCCATTCCCCAAAAAACTTGTGTAATTAAGTTCAAAGTATCATGAAAATAGAAGTATCCGATGAATTGCACCGCGTATGGCCGCAATTTCGGGGTGCGGCGGTGTCCGCCACCGTGACAAACTCAGCTTACAACGCCAGGTTATGGCAACGTATCGAAGAGTTTACGGCATTCTACCGGGAGAGGTATACCGTGGATTCAATCAAGGAAATGCCTGCCATCCAAGCCACAAGGCAGGCCTACAAGAAATGTGGGAAAGACCCCAGCCGATACCGGCCTTCATCGGAAGCCCTGTGCCGACGCATCCTGAAGGGAATCCCCCTCTACCAGATAGATACGCTGGTAGACCTGATCAACCTTGCTTCCATTCACAGCGGTAACCCGATAGGCGGATTCGACCGAGACAAAATCAAAGGCGACTTCCTGACCTTGGGCATTGGCAAACCAGGTGAACCATACGAAGGTATAGGGCGGGGGAAGCTGAATATCGAAGGCATGCCAGTATACCGGGATGCCGAAGGGGGGATAGGTACTCCCACCAGCGACCACGAACGTACCAAGATCGAACTCGAAACCACGCACCTGCTTGCCATCATGAACGGCTATGCCGGAAGCGAGGGATTGCCTGGATCGGTTGAATACATGGTCAGCCTGCTGAAAGAATTTGCCGAGGCAAGAGACATTGAAATTGTTTATTTTGCATAGTGGAAAGCAAGAGATAATTATGGACATAGAGAAGATTTTGACGGAGGGAATCATATTCAAAGGTTCCGGACCGAAGAAGAAAAAGGTAGAAAAGGTAAAGACCAAGGCGAAGAAAAAGAGTTACATTACCGGTATGCATGGCTCCGGATCGGCAAAAATGAAGGCGGAATACCGTCGGCGTCGCGCCAACAGACACAAGCAGACGTAACTTTTCGCCGAAATGTTACGGATTCTGTCCGATATTCCATACCTTTGTTTGTACAACAATAAAGAATACCTATATTTGTTAATGCAGAACAACTTAAAAACAGTAAGAGAACATGAAAAAGTTAATTTTATTAGCAGTATGCGTACTGTCGGCATTGACGGTTCCGGCACAAACGAGACCCGTATTGTCCTTTGAAGTAGGTATCGGTATGAGCGGCTGGATGGGCGATGCGGCCAACGGCTCAAACGTAATATTCAACCCGCGTGTCGGGGTATCTGCAGATATTCCCCTGAACGAATGGTTCTCTTTTCAACCCGGGTTGAGCTGGGTTTCAAAAGGAGCAAAAGATAATGACGGCAGGAAGGTCAACCAAAATTATTTCCAAGTACCTTTGCTGGCTGCTTATCACATGCGTGCAACCGATAAATTTGACCTTGTATTTTCGGCAGGACCTTACGTCGCAGTTGGTGTAAACGGGAAGACGGAAAAAGAATCAGACGGTATAACCACCTCTTGGAAAACCTTTAAGGATGTAAAAAGTAATGGATGGTATGGGTTCCGCCGTTTCGATGCCGGGATAGAAATCGGTGCCGCGCTTGATTTCAGGAATTGGATAGTAGGTGTGGATGCCGATTTCGGCTTGTGCAAACTTTACAAGAACGGACCGCGTAATTTTGACCTCTTCTTCAGTGCGGGCTTCAAGTTCTGATGATGCCCCGATTATTGTAGATGCGAGGCATCCCAAGGGAAAATCTGGAATCCTTGGAATGCCCCGTATCTTTGTTATGCAATAAATGATATCAATGGTGAAACAGGCGAATGCCCGTAAATGCCATCGTGATGCCGTATTTGTCACAAGTTGCAATGACATGGTCATCACGGACAGACCCCCCGGCTTGGGCAATATACTCCACCCCGCTTTTGTGTGCCCGTTCGATATTGTCGCCGAACGGGAAGAAAGCATCCGAACCCAATGATACGCCTTTCAGGCCATCGAGCCACGCACGTTTCTCTTCGCGTGTCAGCACCTCGGGTTTTTGGGTGAAGAACTGCTGCCAGATACCCTCTGCAAGTACATCATCGTGTTCATCACTGATGTACACATCAATCGTATTATCGCGGTCGGCACGGCGGATTTTTTCCACCCACGGAAGATTCAATACCTTCGGATGCTGGCGCAGGTACCAGATATCGGCTTTGTTGCCGGCAAGTCGCGTACAATGGATACGGCTCTGCTGCCCGGCACCGATGCCAATTGCCTGTCCGTCTTTTACGTAGCATACTGAGTTGGACTGCGTATATTTCAGGGTAATAAGGGCAATCATCAGGTCGCGGCGTGCCTCCTCGGGAAGATTCTTGTTCTGTGTAGGAATATTGGCGAACAGGTCAGGAGTGTTTAACTGAATTTCATTACGTCCCTGTTCGAAGGTAATGCCGAATACCTCCTTGTGCTCCACAGGTGCAGGACGGTATTCCGGGTCAATCTGAATGATGTTGTACGTATTTTTACGCTTGCTTTTCAGAATCTCCATCGCCTCGTCCGTATAGCCAGGGGCTATCACGCCGTCAGATACCTCACGCTGGATGAAACGTGCGGTAGCTTCATCGCATACATCGCTCAGGGCAATAAAATCGCCATAAGACGACATACGGTCGGCTCCCCTGGCACGCACGTAGGCATTGGCAAGCGGGGAAAGGGGAAGCCCGTCCACGAAGTATACTTGTTTCATTGTGTCATCCAGTTCCAATCCGATAGCGGCCCCGGCGGGGCTGACATGCTTGAACGAAGTAGCGGCCGGCATCCCTGTCGCTTCTTTCAGTTCTTTCACCAACTGCCATCCGTTCAACGCATCCAAGAAATTGATGTATCCCGGATGCCCGTTCAGTACGCGGATGGGCAATTCTCCTTCTTGCATATAGATACGTGCCGGTTTCTGGTTGGGATTACAGCCGTATTTCAATTCGAGTTCTTTTGCCATAAATTGATATTTTGTTAAAGATTGCATAGGGCAAAGATAATACAAAAGTTCTATTTTCATGAAGGACTTTTGACATAAAAATCCATTCCCTTAAATGAAGGATAGAAAATAGAAACAACAACCGACGGGAAGAATAAATACTTCGTTTTTACTTGGTCGGATACGAAAAACTTCTTACCTTTGCAATGCAACGGTTCGGATTAGAGAATTTCTTCTCCGATTAAAAGGGAATCAGGTGAAAGTCCTGGACAGTCCCGCTGCTGTAAGTTCCATTAACAAACGTCACCAGCCATTTTGTGCCACTGGAATATATCCGGGAAGGCGGTTGGTTCCGATGGGAACGAGTCAGAAGACCTGCCGGTTGCCTTGTGTTTTTCACTGCTTTCGAGGAAAAAGCGTGGGACAATCGGTTCTGCCTGTCAGCAAACAACTTTCCCTTCTTTTTGTTTTAAAGCAGTGTCTGTAATAAATAACTTATGCACTGCATGAAAAATTTTGCCTTCTCTTGCCTGTCGGGTGTTCTTGCCTTGTCGTCTGCCTCCGCCCAAACCGTGGCAGATTCGGTGCAGGCACATACCTTGCCAGAGGTGACGGTGACCGACCGTTACCATACCCGCGAGATACGGGCGTCTGCTCCCCTGCAAGAATTTTCGCGTGCGGAATTGGAGAGTCTCAACTCATTGCAGCTTTCGGACGCAGTGAAGCATTTTTCGGGTGTGACAGTGAAAGATTACGGAGGGATAGGCGGACTAAAGACTGTTTCAATCCGCAGCTTGGGCGCGCAACACACAGCCATTGGATATGACGGTGTTGCGGTGACAGACTGCCAGACAGGGCAGGTCGACATCGGACGCTTTTCATTGGAGAACATCGACCGGCTGACGCTAAACAACGGACAGAGCGACCGCATTTTCCAGCCTGCCCGTTTCTTCGCCTCAGCGGGACTGCTCGATATCCGCACGCTGACACCCGGATTCGAGGACGGGAAAACATTTCACGCCCATGCTTCAATGAAGACCGGTTCATGGGGCTTGGTAAATCCTTCACTCCGGTTCGAACAGAAAGCGGGCAGCAAATGGGCACTGACCGCCGACGCCGAATGGATGTCTGCTGACGGACGCTATCCGTTCACCCTTTATTATGGCGACGAGAATGACAAGACCTCACAAGAAAAGCGCCAGAACACCCAGGTACATTCATTGCGTGCCGAGGCCGGTGTGTTCGGTAATTTCTCGGAAACGGAACAATGGCGTTTGAAAGCATATTATTATCAGTCCTCACGCGGCCTGCCGGGGGCAGCGACTTACTATTATGACTATTCTTCACAACACTTGTGGGACAAAAACATCTTTGTCCAAAGTAATTACAAAAAAGAGTTCTGCCCACGCTTTGTCTTTCAGGCCATTGGCAAATGGAACTGGAGCTACCAACACTATCTGGATCCTGACTACCGAGGCTCTTCGGGCAAAACGGAAAACAGCTATTACCAGCAGGAATACTACCTGTCTGCCTCTGTATTGTGGCGTGCGGTCGACTATCTCTCATTCTCGCTTTCTACTGACGGGAGCATCAACCGAATGAATGCCGACCTGCACGATTTTGCCAAGCCCGTGCGTTATAGCTGGCTGACTGCCTTTGCAGGAAAATATACCACCCCGTGGATGACCCTTTCGGCCTCCGTGCTGGCCACATTGGTCGATGAAGATGTTTCCACGGGAAGCAGTGCCGGCATGCACCGCAAATTGAGCCCGTATGCATCCATTTCATTGAAGCCTTTTTCTACGGAAGACTTCTATATCCGTTTCTTTTACAAAGATATTTTCCGCTTGCCCAGTTTCAACGACCTTTATTATGAACGTACGGGCAATATCGACCTGAAGCCGGAAAATGCCCGACAGCTGAACGTAGGATTGACTTACGGCAAAGAACTTTGCACGTGGTTGCCGTACTTTGCCATCACTGTGGATGGATATGCCAACCGCGTGACCGACAAGATTGTCGCTACTCCCACCAAGAATCTTTTTGTATGGAGTATGGCAAACTTAGGGAAAGTGGATATCAAAGGCATTGACTTCACCGGAAGCTTGAGCATCGAGCCCACACCAGGTTATCGGCTGGACTTGTCGGGCAATTACACCTACCAGCGTGCGCTGGATGTAACAGACCCTGACCCTACAACCAGCGAAGGAAAAACTTACAAACACCAGATAGCCTATACGCCCCGCATATTGGGTTCGGGACAGGCAACGTGCGTGACTCCATGGATAAACCTATCTTACGCCATCCTGTTTTCGGGGAAACGTTACATGCTTGGACAGAACATTGCCGAAAACCGTTTGCCCGGATATACCGACCACAGCCTTTCGGCACGCCGCGAGTTCCGTTGGCATGAAGTGTCGTTCTCCTTGGTAGTGGAAGTATTGAATGTGACAGGAAAGAATTATGAAATCATAAAGAACTTTCCGATGCCCGGGCGTTCGTTCAGGGTAACGGCAAGCATAAACTATTAAAAGATGATGAGAAGAATAATCGGTTGGCTGACAATGGCAATTGTACTGTTTGTAACCGCCTGCGATGATTTGGAAGACAAGCCCGTATCATCGGGAAGCGCAGATGCCGGCGTGCAGGACTATGACACGGCAGAGTTGTATATCTTGTGCGAAGGACTGTTCAACCTGAACAACAGCACGCTGGCACGCTATTCATTCCAGACAGGAACTTTCACGACTGATTATTTCAAAAATATGAATTACAGAGGATTAGGCGATACCGCAAACGACATGGATGTATACGGGAGCAAACTTTATATTGTGGTCAACGTTTCAAGTACAGTGGAAGTGGTTGACTTGCATACGGGCTTGTCGGTGGCTCAGATTTCCTTGCTTACCGACAACGGAAGCTCGCGCCAACCTCGTGCCATAACGTTTGCCAATGGAAAAGCATACGTTTGTTCATACGATGGGACTGTGGCACGCATTGACACCACTTCGCTGGAAGTAGATGCCCTAACCACCGCAGGACGTAATCCTGAAGACCTCTGTGTGAAAGACGGCAAACTGTATGTTTCCAATTCAGGAGGACTGGACTGGGAAGACATCGGGGTAGACCGAACCGTCTCCGTCATCGACCTTGATACCTTCAGGGAAACGAAACAGATAGAAGTAGGTCCCAATCCCGGCAAGATTGCAGCCGGCACGGATCATACAGTATGGGTGGCAACGTATGGTGAAAACATAGAAGAAGGTGACTACCATTTAGTAAAAATCAATACACAAAGCGATGTGGTAGAGGCCACATACGATGAACCTGTCATGAATTTCGCCATCGATTACGACCGTGCCTACCTATACAACTACAATTACCAGACGGAAGAAGCCGCCTTCAAGGTATTTGACCTGGCATCCGGTACAGTTATCCGTGAACAGTTCATCACGGACGGCACTTCAATCGAACGCCCCTACTCTATTACAGTCAATCCGTACAGCAGCAATATCTACATATCCGATGCCTACAACTACCAGGTGGAAGGCGACCTGCTTTGTTTCTCGCCGGACGGTCAATTGATATTCAGGTTAAACGGTGTCGGACTGAATCCGAATACGGTCATATTCCTGGATGAAACTTCAGGCATTGATGTCCCCGATACGGAGGATAACGAGAATCCTGCCTTTGCCAATAAAGTATGGGAATACGTGCCTGCACCCACACAATTCATGAATACGACCACCGTAGCATATGAGGATGGCTTTACTGAAGATCAAATATTGGAACTGGCAAGCGAACGGCTTCGCAATGGTTCGCTGCTCTCCTTGGGCGCGTATGGCGGTTATATTGTAGTGGGATTCGCCCAACCTGTACCCAACGTTGACGGAGAGTATGACCTGAAAATTTACGGCAATGCCTATTACAGTTCCTACGCCTGGCAGGATGGGCTGGGAGGAAGTGCGGAGCCTGGTATCGTATTGGTGTCGAAAGACACAAACGGCAACGGGCTGCCTGATGATACATGGTATGAACTGGCAGGAAGCGAATACGGGAAAGACACGGAAACACGTAATTACGAAATCACCTATTACCGTCCTGACCCGGAAGACGGTGACGTGCGTTGGATAGACAATCAGGGCAATGAAGGGTATGTATACCGCAACATTTATCATACACAAACATCCTATTATCCATTGTGGATAACGGATAATGAGATGACATTCCGGGGAACACGGATGAAAGACAACGCTGTAGAGAAAAATGGGGTATGGGTGGGCTATGCCTTCGATTGGGGATACGCAGACAATCATCCTAATGACACGGAAATGTCGCAATTCAAGATAGAATGGGCAGTGGATGACAACGGGCAATCCGTAGAGTTGGACGAGATAGATTTTGTAAAGATTTATACTGCGGTAAACCAATCTGCCGGACAGATGGGGGAGATTTCAACCGAGATATGCGGAGTGGAAAACCTGCATTACGGCCAATAAGAAAACACATTTTTTATTAATCAATTAAATCACTAAAACAAATGAAAAAGTTAACGTTATTTTGGGCGACATGCCTATGTCTGTCGTTGTCACTTTGGAGTTGCAGCAATGATGATGATCCAGTAAATGATGAAGTAATAGAAGATGGGAGTGATGAGAAAGAGGATGATGGCGATGATGAGGAAACAGAAAAACAAGAGGTGGTGGTCAGCTTCGAGGATGAGGCAGGAAACCTGACCGATGAACAAAACTATTATCTCGCTACGGAAGGAGAAGAAAACGGCTATTACATGTACGCCTCTTTCACCGACAGCCAATCATTGGTGATGCTCAGCCATTATTTCAGCGATTGGGGTTTTGGGGGCGGATTCACTTACACGAACGGGACGGATACGACTACCCCTGGATACAATAACCTGAGTGCCATTACCGGTACAGGGAAAAACGGAACGGTGTACCTCACTGCCAATTCCAGCAGCTATGCGATTGCCCGGATTACGAACCTGAATACCAGCCTCTATCATTTTAGCGGTGCATGGGTAACCAACACCACATATGACTATCTGTCCATCAAATATGGGGACGATGGAGGGATGAATCTGGTCACGCCATTCACCAACGGGGATTATTTCACCCTGACAGCCATAGGGTATGATGATGACGGAAATGAAACAGGGCGTAGCACATTCTACCTTGCCGACTTCCGCGATGGTGCGTCCACCATTGTAGACACGTGGGAATGGTTTGATTGGAGTGAACTGTCTGATGCTTCTTACATCACGTTCGAATTGGAATCGACCGATATTGGTGAATACGGCATGAACACACCTTCTTACTTTTGCATGGACGGTATCACATTGGGTAAAAACTGATGCATATACATTTTAGCTAATCAGGACCCGGTCCTGTTCCGGGTCCTGATTTTCCCTTCCCCATCAAGCCAGCAGGATTCTTATTTGGTCTAATATGGCAAACAGTTCTTCCAATGTCGTAGCCCGCAACATGGCAATGCGCGTTTCGCGAAAATTAGGAATACCTTTGAAAAGAGGGGAAGCAGCCAAATGGCGCCGCACATGCAGGATACCCCGATATTCACCACATTGGTCTACACAGTCTTGTATTTCTCGGCGCAGTACATTGAGCCTCCATTCCGCAGAGAGGGGCGGGAGCTCTTCACCATTCTGTAAATAATGCTTTATTTCCTTGAATATCCAAGGACGGCCAAAACTGGCACGGCCTATCATGACGGCATCTACGCCATAGCGGTCGAAACATTCCTTCGTCCGTTGTGGGGTAGTTATATCCCCATTCCCGATAATGGGTATATGCATACGTGGATTGTTTTTCACCTCTCCTATCAAAGTCCAGTCTGCCTCCCCTGTGTACATTTGTGCACGGGTGCGCCCGTGGATGGTAAGTGCCTCGATACCGCAATCCTGAAGTTGTTCGGCAAGTTGGACAATGATTTTATGCTCGTTGTCCCAGCCTAAGCGGGTCTTTACCGAAACGGGAATGTGTACTGCATTGACCACGGCACGGGTTATTTCCAACATCTTGGGCACATTCTGGAGCATGCCTGCTCCTGCACCTTTACCCGCTACCCGTTTCACCGGACAACCGAAATTCAAGTCGATCAGGTCTGGATTGGCTTGTGCCACGATGCGTGCGGCTTCTACCATTGTGCCGGTATCCTTACCGTATATCTGAATAGCCACCGGGCGTTCGGCATCACTGATTTGCAACTTTGCCATGGTCTTCCCCACCGAACGTATCAAGGCATCGCTTGAAACAAACTCGGTATATACCATATCGGCACCGAACTCCTTGCAGAGCAAACGGAAGACCGGATCGGTAACATCTTCCATGGGTGCCAGCAAAACAGGTCTTTCGCCTAAGTCGATTGTTCGTATTTTCATGGGCTTTCAACTGATTCTGTCTGCAAAAGTAACAAAATTAAGGAGGAATGCCGGAAATGAATGGGGAAAAACGCTACCTTTGTGAATTAAACCAAAAGAGAATATGAGCTATTCTATCAAGGACTTTGAAATCATGGCACCGGCAGGATCACGCGAATCCTTGGCGACAGCTATCCATGCAGGTGCGGATTCTATTTACTTCGGTATCGAAAGCCTGAACATGCGTGCCCGCTCGGCAAGTACATTCACTATCGGCGATTTGAAGGAAATAGTCCGTGTATGCGACAGGCATGGTATAAAGAGCTATCTCACGGTCAATACCATCATCTATGATGAGGACATCGAACTGATGCGCCGGATTGTAGATGCGGCCAAAGAGGCAGGCATCAATGCCGTGATTGCTGCCGATGTAGCGGTCATGACCTATTGTAACCGGATAGGACAAGAAGTACATCTTTCCACGCAATTGAACATAAGCAATGTGGAAGCATTACGGTTCTATGCACAGTTTGCTGATGTGGTGGTTCTGGCACGTGAACTGAACCTGAAACAAGTACGTAAAATCTACGATGCAATCCATGCGGAACATATCACCGGTCCGATGGGACAGCCTGTACGCATTGAAATGTTTTGTCACGGTGCCCTATGTATGGCGGTTTCGGGCAAATGCTACCTCAGCCTGAACGAGCAAAATGCTTCAGCAAACCGGGGGGCATGCATGCAGGTGTGCCGCCGGGCATATATAGTGAAAGACAAGGAAAGTGACATCGAGCTGGAAATAGACAACCAATACATCATGTCACCTAAAGACCTAAAAACCATACGGTTTATAGACGAAATGATAGAATCGGGCGTAAGGGTATTCAAGATTGAAGGTCGTGCACGCGGACCGGAATACGTGCATACGGTGGTGGAATGTTACAAGGAAGCCATTCAAGCATATGTGGACGGAACATTCACGGAAGAAAAGAAAAACCTTTGGGATGAACGTCTGAAGACGGTATTCAACCGTGGTTTCTGGAACGGCTATTACTTGGGACAACGCTTGGGTGAATGGAGCCGAAACTACGGATCGGAGGCTACGGAACGGAAAGTATATGTGGGGAAAGGCATCAAATATTTTCCGAATATCAGCGTGGCAGAATTCCTGACTGAAGCATCGGAAATCAAGGTAGGTGACAAATTGCTGATAACGGGACCTACTACGGGGGCAATGTTCCTCACATTGGAAGAAGCACGTGTCGACTTGAAACCGGTAGGTGTGGTTCCCAAAGGCGTACATGTATCCTTCAAAGTGCCCAGACGAATCCGCCCCAGCGATAAGCTCTATCGCATTATCCCAGCAAAGGAAGTCACTGGTAACAGGTAAGATTGGATATGTACAAAGCGACTCACTTTAAAAACTAAGATATGAAAAGACAAGCATGTTTATGGGTTTTCCTGTTGGGAACCGTCTCCGTTTGGGCGCAACAAGCTACTGTTTCCGGACCGGACAGTCAACTTAAAGTAGATGTTTCGGTTGAAAGAGGTACCCCTCTCTATTCCGTAACCTATAAGGGCAAAGTCATGTTGGAAAATTCCCCGCTGGGATTTGTTTCGGATGTGGGCGATTTCAGCAAGGATATGACGTATGCGGCGCAGAAAGCCCGGAGTATCGAGGAAACGTACCGGCTGGACCGTATCAAGAGGTCGGAAGTGGATTATCGCGCCAATGAATTGACCGTGACGCTCCGGAATGCCGAGCAGAAGCCGCTGGATATCACCTTCCGTGTGAGCAACAATGACATTGCTTTCCGTTATGAAATGCCGCGTTACGGGGAAACAGGTAGCATTGTTATTAAACAGGAGATGACGGGATTCGACTTCCCTTCCTACACTACTACCTTCCTTACGCCGCAGAGTGATGCCATGGTAGGATGGAAACGGACCAAACCGAGTTATGAAGAAGAATATACTCCTGATGCCCCGCTTACCATGCAGTCGAAATTCGGGCATGGTTTCACTTTCCCCTGTTTGTTCCATGTGGGCGATGATGGCTGGGTGCTGATCAGTGAGACTGGGGTAGACGGAAAATATTGTGCTTCCCATCTGAGCGATGCCACGACCGAAGGTCTGTTCCGAATCGCTTTCCCCATGCCTGAAGAAAACAATGGCAACGGCACTGTGGCACCCGGACTGGCATTGCCTGGAGTGACTCCTTGGCGCACGATTACCGTGGGCGATAACCTGAAACCGATAGTGGAAACCACCGTCCCCTGGGATGTGGTAGAACCACGTTTCGAAACAGGACATGCATACAAGTACGGACGTAGCACGTGGAGCTGGATTGTATGGCAGGATGCCAGTATCAACTACGATGACCAGGTGCGTTACATCGACTTGGCTTCTGCCATGGGATTCGAATACGTGCTAATAGACAACGGATGGGATGTGAACATCGGTTACGAGGGTATGGAACAACTGATAAGCTATGCGCATTCGCGTAATGTGGATGTCTTTCTCTGGTACAGTTCCAGTGGCTATTGGAACGACATCGTGCAAAGTCCCACCAATCTCATGGATAACCCGATTGTACGTAAACGTGAAATGAAATGGTTGAGAAAGATGGGGGTAAAAGGCATCAAAGTGGATTTCTTTGGTGGTGACAAGCAGGAAACCATGCGCCTTTATGAAGCTATCCTGAGCGATGCCGATGACTATGGTCTGATGGTTATTTTCCACGGCTGTACTATCCCGCGCGGATGGGAACGTATGTATCCCAACTATGTGGGCAGTGAGGCGGTGTTGGCTTCGGAAAATTTGGTATTTGAACAGCGTTTCGATGATATGGAAGCCTTCAATGCCTGCCTGCATCCGTTTATCCGCAATACCTTAGGCTGTATGGAGTTTGGGGGGACATTCATGAACAAGCGTTATAACCGCATGAACGATGGGGGAAGCATCCGTCGGACAACAGATGTATTCCAATTGGCAACTGCCGTCCTTTTCCAGAATCCGATACAGAATTTTGCATTGGCACCTAATAACCTGACTGATGCACCCCAGGCTGCACTCGATTTTCTGAAAGAAATTCCTACCACATGGGATGAGACCTTGTTCATTGATGGTTACCCCGGCAAATATTGCGTGCTGGCACGTCGCCATGCCGACCGTTGGTATATAGCCGGTATCAATGCACAGAAGGACCCGATAAAACTGGTACTTGACCTGCCTATGTGCCAGAAAGGTGATCGAGTGTCCCTTTATAACGATGCGAAAGACCTCACCCTCCAACTGGATTTATTGGAAATAAAGAGTCCTACGGACGTGGAAGTGATTATCCAGCCCGAAGGGGGCATCGTGTTGGTAAAATGATTGTGGGAGGGTGTGTCATTTTTTTGACACACCCTCTTATGTTTAGTTACCGGACGGCTTGTTTCAGCGGATTCCAACCTTGAGCTTTCAACTCCAACTCATTTCCATCGCGCGTAAGGAGGACACATCCTAATTCGGGCCTGGTAATGTGCCCGATGATTTTTACTCCTTTTATCTGCGATACCTGTTCGTGAAGAGTAAGGGGGACAGTGAACAACAGTTCGTAGTCTTCTCCTCCATTCAGGGCGCAGGTAGACAGGTTCATGTTGAATTCTTCAGCCATGACAGCTGTTTGATAATCGATGGGAATACGTTCCTCGTACACCCGGCAGCCGGTATGGCTTTGTGTACAGATGTGCATCATTTCCGATGAAAGTCCATCGGAAATGTCCATCATGGCGGTAGGGCGTATGCCGGCTTTGGCCAGTTCTTTAATAATATCCCGTCGTGCTTCCGGTTTCAGAAAGCGTTCCAACAGATATTCTTTGCCAGCAAAGTCGGGCTGTATGTCTTTCTCGCCTTCGAAAACCGCCTTTTCCCGTTCCAACAGTTGGAGTCCCATATAAGCGGCTCCTAAATCTCCCGTTACGCAAATTAAGTCGTTCTCTTTGGCCCCGTTGCGGTATACCACCTGATCTTTGCCGACTTCCCCGATGCAAGTGATGGAAATAGCCAGTCCCGTTACCGATGAGGTGGTGTCTCCTCCCACAATGTCTACGTGATGTTGCCGGCATGCCAGCTTTACACCCTCGTAAAAGTCTTCTAGGTCTTCGATGCAGAAACGCTTTGATATGGCCAGCGATACAGTGATTTGCTTCGGCATGCCGTTCATGGCATAAATATCAGAGAAGTTAACCATGGCCGACTTGTAACCCAAATGCTTGAGTGGGGTATATACCAGGTCGAAATGTACGCCTTCCATCAGCAGATCGGTCGTGACCAATACCTGTGTCCCAGAATAGGAGAGGACGGCGGCATCGTCACCTATGCCATACACCGATTCCTTATTTTCTAATTTAATACCTTCCGTCAGATGTCTGATCAGGCCAAATTCACCCAACGTGGCTATTTCGGTTCTGTTCCCTTCGTGCATGGTTCTCAGGCTCTGTTGATAAGTTCTCTCATGATAGTGGTCATGCGCGGCTGTGCCTCATCTGCAGCTTTCTGTACCTCTTCGTGCGATACTTCCACAATCTTTCCTTCCACACCCAAATCGGTAATGACCGATATGCCGAAAACCTTAATGCCACAATGGTTTGCCACGATGACTTCGGGTACGGTCGACATGCCCACGGCATCCGCACCAAGGATGCGGAACATCCGGTATTCCGCCGGTGTTTCAAACGTTGGTCCTTGTGTGCCGATATACACACCTTGCTTCACTTTGATACCTTTTTCCTTGGATATTTCTATTGCTTTGGCTATCAATTCTTTCGAATATGCCTCACTCATGTCCGGGAAACGAGGTCCGTAATCGATGTTTTTCCCTCGCAACGGATGTTCGGGGAAGAAATTAATGTGGTCTGTGATAATCATCAGGTCACCGATCTCGAAGTCGGGGTTGGTTCCTCCGGCTGCATTCGATACGAAAAGGGTTTTGATTCCCAGTTCACGCATGACCCGTACAGGGAAAGTCACTTCCTTCATCGAATAACCTTCGTAGAAATGAAATCGTCCCTGCATGGCAATGATGTCTTTTCCGCCTAATTTACCGAAAATAAGCTTGCCGCTGTGCCCTTCCACCGTTGATACGGGGAAATTGGGAATGTCCTTGTAGTTTATCTCATACCGGTCTGTGATTTCGTGTACCAGGCTTCCTAAGCCGGTACCTAAAATGATGCCTGTCTCCGGATTCGTACGCATCTTAGCTTTCAGGTTGGAGGCAGTTTCTTGAATTTTTTCTAACATAGTCCATAATATGTTGGTTAAACATTGATTTTTCTTCGCGGTTGAGGAACTCCACAATCACGGGCAAAACATACATATAAGGTGCCATTGTCCGCTCTATGTCGGGATGTCCGATGAGGCGTGAAGCATCCTTTTCCGTTGTAATAAGCAAACGCCTGCCCTCCGGCAACTTCCCGAATGCCGCTTGGATGCGCCGCATGTCGGCAGCATCGAAGGTATGATGGTCAGGGAATGTGAGCGGATGCACGTGTCGACTGTATTCTGACAACTTACTGATAAGGGGCATGGGCGAAGCGATGCCTGTCAGGAGCAGGATGTGTTCTTCCGTTTGCAGGCTTTCCAACGGGCGTTCGGGGGCAGGGACAAACAGTGGCCGAAGCTGTCCGTATTTCAATGTTGTGAAGAAAAGCTGCTGCTTGTCGTTTGGTTCCAATTCTTTCCGCAGTGCTTCCTGTGCATCTCTGCCCAAGCGAGGTGGGCATTTACTTACGATAATAATGTCAGCACGCGATTTGCCCGATATGGGTTCGCGTAAACGTCCTGCCGGGAGCAGGGCATCATGCATGACCGGACGGTTGTAGTCAATGAGCAGGATACTGACACCTGCCTTCACGTAACGATGTTGGAAAGCATCATCCAGCAGGATGACTTTCGTGCCGGGAGCCGTATGTCCGTTGGTCAACCGGTGTATACCTTCACACCGGTTACGGTCTACTGCCATGTAGATGTCAGGAAACTTGTGCAGCATCTGATAGGGCTCATCGCCTATTTCTTCAAGGGCAGTATCCGACCTGCCCAGCACGAATCCTTTCGACTTGCGCTTGTACCCCCGACTCAATACCGCAACTTGGAAATCTTTGTGCAGCAAGCGTATCAAGTATTCCGTATGTGGTGTTTTCCCCGTTCCTCCCACGGTGAGGTTCCCTATACAGACTACCGGAACAGGAAACACATGAGTATGCAGGATACCGCAGTCGAACATCCAATTCCGCAAGCGGACGCATGTGCCATACAACCACGCCACCGGCAAGAGGATACGGTAAATAAGTATGTTTTTCTTTTGCTTTTGCATCCACCTTTTCATTCCCTTATTTGAATTCCAGGACAAAGGGTATGAGTGTCTGTATCGAAGATTCGCATCCGATGTGTTTCAAATGGCGAAGCGGTTTGTACCATATACCTAATTCCGTTTCCATCCGTGCTGAGATGTAGCGCTCTTTACCGGAACCCAGCAATCCACCCAAGAAGCTATCCTGCTTGGGATAACCCATCACGGTGTAATGTTCTATTTCCGCACGTTCGGCGGCTATGGCTATTGCGCGGTCAATCCCTCCCAGTTCGTCTATCAGTTTCAGGTCTTTCGCCATTTCACCTGTCCATACACGGCCTTCGGCTATCTTCTTGATTTCGTCTACCGGCATCTTGCGTCCGTCGGCACAACGTTGGGTAAACATTTCATATCCCTTGTTTACCATGTTTTGCATTAACGTATTCTCTTCTTCGGAAAACGGACGACTAATATCACCTAAGTCGGACAGTTTGTTGGTCTTCACGCCATCAAAGTGGATACCTAATTTGTCGTCCAGCAGCTTTTGGGCATTGGGAACCCTGCCGAAGATACCGATGGAACCGGTCAGGGTGGTAGGCTGTGCTATAATCCAATCGGCTGCACATGAGATGTAATAGCCACCCGAAGCAGCATAGTCACCCATCGAAACGATAACAGGTTTTGACTCTTTCAGGAGAGACACCTCACGCCAGATTTCTTCTGAACCGAAGGCATCCCCGCCAGGTGAGTTAACACGCAGTACCACAGCCTTCACATTCTCGTCTTCGCGCAGGTCGCGCAAGTCTTTCGCCATCTGTTTCGGATTGATGTTTTCATCCATAAGGGTTGGAAAAGATCCGATTGTACCCGTAGCATAATACATTGCCACGATATTCCCACTCTTGTCTTTGGGCACGTTGCGCTTCACATTCACCATGTCCGACAAGTAAAGGGTGTGCAAACTTTTATCTTCATCCGTATCTGTCAGTTGTTTCAGATAGGCAAGCATACCGTCCTGATACATTAGTGTATCGGCAAGACCGGAAACGATATAAGATTCTGTTGGTTGGAGATCCATGTAACGGTCGGCAAGTGCATTGAGGGTGTCTACAGGCAGATTTCGTGACCTGGACACATCGGCCACCATCTGCTTCCATACGGAATTGGTAAACGCTTGGGTCTGTTCGCGGTTAGCAGGACTCATGGATGTAGAAGTATACGGTTCTACCGCCGACTTATAGGTACCTACGCGGAAAATCTGCATCTCGATGCCTATTTTGTCGTAGAAATCTTTCAGAAAATACATCTGTGCAAACAGTCCGTGCCATCCGATGCTGCCTTGGGGATTGATTGCTACCTTGTCCGCTACACTTGCCAAATAATAGGTGGATTGGCTGTAATTTCCCCCATACGCAACAATAAACTTCCCGCTCTCCTTGAAGTCAAGCAACGCATCGCGTATTTCTTGCAGGGATGCAATCGGACAGTTGAATGTTTCCGCTTGGATACAGATGCCTTTTATCTTTTCATGTTCTTTTGCCTTGTGGATGGCGGACAGGATGTCATCCAATCCGTTTGTCGACAAATCATCTCCCAGAAGCAAACCGATCGGGTCCGTCTGTCCACGTTCTTTTACGTTCCCGTTCAGGTTGAGCACGAAGACAGAATTTTCTTTCACTGTGGTTTCACCACCCGAAGAAGCTATCATTCCGGTCACGATGGCAATACTGATTATGACAAATACGGCTCCTACAACGCATACGCCTACGATGGTAGCCAACATGTATTTAAAAAAAATTCTCATACAAATGTATTAATTTGACAAAGATACTGATTTGTGTAACAAAAATATTCTTTTTCGGTATAAAAACAAAGCCTCCCTCCGGTTTATTGCATTCTTGAGGCATTTTTTGTTTCTTCCCTTCCGTATTCTTTGTCTCTGTCTGTTTTTTATACCATTTTCCCCGTTATTCACGTCGGCACGGCGACTCGTTTCCGAACAGGTAAGACGGCTGGTATCCCCCGTAATCTATTACAATTTTTTCAAGCACGATACCCGGATCTTGTGGCCGGAATATGAATGTATAGACATTATTGTCCGCAACGGGTAGTTTCAAGCGTACTTTTTTCTCCACCACGCGGCGTGCTACAGTAGGGTAGTAGACGGTATATATATTCTCAGGATCTTCGTTCAGGTCGTGGTTGAAGTTGACCGTTTCCAAGTCGCCTCCTTCAAACCCTACCGTATATTCATGCCCCTTGAGGTTATGGAAAGCAAGAGTGGATTTGACGATGATGTGTACTGTCACCGAGTCTTGGGTTTCGGGCAGTGTCATGCGGTAGGATACCGATGCGCCTTCCACAGGTACGGTGTAAGGCATAAGCGACATGCCTCCCCGCGTGCGTCCTATGTACGGGATGACGGTCCATTGTGCCTGCTGCGCATTGGTACACGCAAAATAATGTTCTGCCTCCATCGCCACGTAACCGTCCTTCCCTGCGAATACGTATCCGCCTACAGCCGTTTCCGGGTGAACAATGCGATGGATTTCAGGTAACTTATCAGTTGGAAAGTCATCGTTCCATGAGGTGTAACCGATATGTTTCTGTGTCATCATCCCGTTCCATTTTCCTTCAGACATTATGTGGTTGTAATCATCGCACAATTGCTTGTCACGTGCGAATGCCGCTTCTACCCTGTCGGCCCATGTGTTCGCATCGGGATTGCCTTCGGCATACAGTTTGAGATTCATGGCCTGTGCATAATACATTTCGTGCAAATTTGCCATTGCCTGTACGGGAAACAATATCAATTGCTTGTATGCATCTCTGTACTCTGGAGGAAGGCTAATATACTGGCGCAGAGCATCGGCTTCCAACCGGGCATAATCGCCACATACCTGTCTCCATTCGCCCGTTTCCACATTATACGTGGTATGGTCCAACATCTCGGCGGTGCTCCGACCATTGTATTTGCAACAGAGGTTGAGGATGCGTGCTGCTTCGTCCGCATGTGCCTCGCCAAAGGCCTGTGCACAGAAGTGGCGTGTGTGCGACAGCAGCGTGGAAACGGTATAGGCTTTCGGGTTCCATGCCATGTCGAGGAAGAGGGTGATTGGATATTCCATCGGTTTCAAGTCACCCACGTTCAGTACCCAAAGTTTGTCCACTCCATAATCGTACGTCAATTGGAGTTGTTCCCACATATGTTGTATCGGCGTGACGTTGATCCATTTCGAGTTGCGTGGTGCTCCCACATAATCTACGTGGTAGTACATGCCCCAGCCTCCTGAATGCTTGCGTTCTTCGGCATCAGGCAGCCGGCGGACATTACCCCAATTGTCATCACACAGCAGCATTATGACATCATCGGGCACACGCATACCTTTGTCGTAATACTCCAACACTTCTTTGTATAATGCCCATATCTGCGGTGTTTCTTGCTCTGGGCGCCCAGTCACTTCCCTGATGATACGCCGCTGGTTCTTTATCACTTTTTCCAACAAGGCTACATCTGCTTCTTCGCTCATGGCCTCATCCCCGTCACCCCGCATGCCGATGGTGATGATGTCTTCCGTATCCTTTGCCCGCCTGATGCCTTCGCTAAAAAAACGGTCGATAACGTCTTGGTTTGTCGCATAGTTCCATACCCCGTACATGTCGCGGTGGCGAGCCCACTCCTGGTGGTTGCGTGCCATGGGCTCATGATGCGATGTTCCTATGATGATTCCCATTTCATTGGCAGTCTTGCTGTTCTCTGGGTCGTCGGCATAAAATGCCCATCCCCACATGGCCGGCCACATAAAATTCCCTTTCAGCCTGAGTATCAGTTCGAATACACGGGAATAAAAACGATGGTCTCCATAGTCAGTGCCGTAGGTATGCTTTACCCACGAGGTAAGGCAAGGTGCTTCATCGTTCAAGAAGATGCCACGGTATTTTACGGCAGGTTCGCCATCGGTATAAACGCCGGTATTTGCGTATATATCGGTTTGCCGAGTGGTCGGCACATCCATCCACCAATACCATGGCGAAACACCCATCTGTCCTGACAATTCATAGATACCATAAATTGTTCCTCTCCGGTCACTTCCAACAATTACAAGAGCACGTTCAATGCCTCTTATCGGGTTGTCGATGATTTGGATAAGGTATTTCTCGTTTTTTCCTTCTATTTCGTTCCTGTCCAATTTGCCCGATTCAAACATCTGTTTGATAAATGGCGATTCCGTACTTCCTACCAGAATATATTGCTTGCCTGTCGAAATGGCATTCGCGACCTCGGCCTTGTTGCCAGATACACGCAACAGATCTTCCTGTAGGTTAGCGGTTGCAATCAGGATACCTTTGTCTTCATTTCCATCTACCAGAATCGGACAGGGTTGCCCGTTAGCAATGACAGGAAATCCCGAATCGGTTTTTGAAAATGACAAAAAGGGTTCTGCGGCGAAAGTACTGAGGCCGCAGAGGAAAAAGAAAATAAAAAAGTTTAGTTTTTTCATAAAAGTATTTTTATTGGTTGTTAAAGATAAAGAAGTTGAAAAACCTTCTTATCCCCTAAAGATAATCCGAAAGAGTAAAATTGATGCCTTGCGGCGTTACATTTGCTGTGGTTTATGCAACATTAGTTTATACGAGTGTTACATAAACTATTAGAAACCGTACATTTATGTTCAACGGCATAAAAAATGGAGTAAGCATAGTTTAATTTACTCCAATTTTGAGCAATCCTCATACTATGATAGGCTAATGAGGCAGGCGGGCTTGTATCGGATGGCAAAGTAGCATCAATTCAGAATGCATCCGTATATAGACTCTATTCTAAAAGACGTCTAATCATTTCTTTGTCCCGGTGTAATTGTTTTATTAAAGTATCGGAACTGTCGAATTTTTGTTCCGGACGGACATATTCTGCAAATTCCACATGGAGATGATGCTGATAGAGATTGCCTTCAAAATCGATGATGTGCACTTCAATACTGAGATCCGGACCGTTGCCTATCGTTGGGCGGCGCCCAATATTCAGCATACTGGCATACCGATGCTCTCCAATATAGGCGTAAGCAGCATATACTCCTTCCTGTGGAATCAGCTTGTCGGGACAGGATGGTAACAGGTTGGCAGTAGGGAAACCCAATTTGCGACCTATCTTGTATCCGTCCACCACTTGCCCGTCCAGGTAATAACGATAGCCCAAGTAGCGGTTGGCGCGGGTCACATTACCTTCTTTCAGTAACCTGCGGATCAGAGTGGAGCTGATAGTTTGTCCATCTTCCACCAATGCATGGGCATGAATCACTTCCATCTCCAGTTCCTCACCGTACCGGAAATAATCATTAAATCCTTCGGTACGGTTGTGACCGAACCGGTGGTCGTAACCGATGACTAATATTTGCACGTTAAAACGGGTGTGCAGTAATTGCATGAATTCGCGTGCCGAAAGCAAAGAGAGCTTATGGGTAAAAGGAAGCAGCAGGCAGTAGTCGGCAGATTGCCTGCGAAGCAAATCTTCTTTTTGTTGCAGGCATGTAAGCCATTGCGGGCGGTAATTGCTCTGCATCACTTGCCTTGGATGCACAGGAAAAGTAATCAACGTACTGTGCAATCCCTTGCTTTCCGCTATGTGCAACACTTGCCTTATCAGGTAACAATGACCCCGATGTACACCATCGAAACACCCGATGGTAGCTACACAGGGTGGAAAGTGAAAACAACTTCCGGTGTCAATTATTTCCATAATGTTCTTTACTATGTTTGGTTGTCAGCCGCCTGACACCGCGCCAGATTTCACCTATCCATAATACGACTGAAGTGCCTCCGATGATATACAACCATTCCAATAGAGAAAGCGGTTCGGTGCGAAACACTTTACCACCAATGGTCACAATGACAAATTGTCCTACAAGGATGACTAACGCCACACTTAGCATGCCTAACGCATGGCCGGCATCCTTGAATATAGAATGGTTGGTCCCGAATACGCTGGCATTGAACAAGTTCCAGAACTGGATCATAACAAAGAGGGTAAAAAAGATTGTCAGGTAATGTACATTCATTTCTCCATTGGGCATCAGTCCATCGGGCAATTGCTTGAAATAGGCCAGCGTCCCCATCAGAAAGACAAGGAATGCAAGACCTACACCAAGGATATTGTTGCGCATGGAAGGGGTAATGATAAAGTCTGTGCGTTTACGCGGCTGTTCGTCCATCACGTCCATACTGGGTGCGATAGAGGCCAATGCCATGGCAGCAAAAGTATCCATGATGAGGTTTACCCAAAGCATCTGCGTCACGGTGAGGGGAAGCGAGGTGCCAAAGAAGGCTCCCAACAATACACTGAGCAGCGCCACTACGTTGATGGTCAGCTGGAACACAATGAAGCGTTGAATATTCTTATAGAGGGAGCGTCCCCACATTACGGCGGTAACTATACTGTGGAACGAATCATCAAGTAGGGTAATGTCGCTGGCCTCCTTGGCTACAGAAGTTCCCGTACCCATCGAGAGTCCAACTTGTGCATGGTTCAATGCCGGTGCATCGTTGGTCCCATCGCCCGTAACCGCCACGACAGCACCTTTCTGTTGCAGCAGCTGTACCAGTCTTTGCTTGTCCATCGGACGGGCACGACTCATGACTTTTAAATCAGAAACACGTTCGATAGCCTCTTCATCACTCAGTGCAGCAAATTCCATACCCGTGATGCGGTTGCGTTCGGTGTCTTCGGGTTTCCATAAGCCTATCTGTCGGGCTATTTCCGTAGCTGTTCCCGGCGTATCTCCCGTGACAATTTTCACGTTGATGCCTGCAGAAAGGCATTTTTTTACGGCATCGGGCACATCGGGACGTATCGGGTCACTGATGGCAAAAATACCAAGGAAGGTCAGTCCTCCTTCGTCTACAAGTGTTGCACAATCTTCTGATGTACCTTCAGACACTATTTTGTAAGCAATCCCCAACGTGCGCATCGCCTTTTTCTGATAAGCAAGCAGTTGTTCATTGTAGGTGGCCACCTGCGCATCGTCTAAACTACATCGAGTCATGACGATCTCGGGAGCGCCTTTCACGTACAATATCCTTTTCTTCTGTATCGGCGAGTCCACCAATGTAGCCATGTATTTCCGTTCGGTCGAAAATGTCAGCTGGTTCACAATAGTGGCCTCTTTACGCAATTTCATATAGTCTTTACCCTTACCGTCCAGCCATAGCAAGAGAGCGACTTCGGTAGGATTCCCTACGCCTGACAGTTTTTCAATATCCCCTTTGTATTCCAAAAATGCGGTAGAGTTGACGGCAATTCCTTCAGCTATCAGGTCAGGCTGACCCTCATCCAACTGTGTTTCATATACCTGCATCAGGTTTTGAGTGAGTGTACCAGTCTTGTCAGTACAAATTACGGTGATGGCACCCATGGTTTCACAAGCATGCATTTTCCGCACCAGATTGTTGGTTTTCAACATGCGACGCATGTTGAGTGCTAAACTCAATGTGACACTCATCGGCAACCCTTCGGGCACGGCAACCACAATCAGCGTTACCGCCATCATGAAATACTTCAATACAATACGGGCAATATCCAACCACTGCTGCCAGCCATTGCCTCCACCTACCTGCAGGTAAGCATACAGGTCTTTCGATGTGAATACAATGAAGGTAAGTATGGCAATGGTAAATCCTGCTTTCCCAATAAGGCCGGCAAGTTTGTTGAGTTGGATGTTTAGCGGTGTTTCCTCTTGGCTTTGCTCGGTAGCCTGACGCGCTACCTTACCTATTTCGGTAGCATCGCCGACATGTTCTACTTGCATTATGCCATGTCCATCGATAACCGTTGTACCGCGCATCACGATGTCAGAAGGGTAAGTAGCATCTTCATCAAATTCCGCTTTGTTGACAGTCTTGTTCACCATCAGCTCTCCTGTCAGGTTTGCCTCGTTCAACTGTAAGGAAATGGCCTCTATCAATTGTCCGTCAGCAGGTACTTCTTCGCCAGTATTCAGAACCACGATATCGCCCACCACCACATCCTTACGCGGAATTTCATGCACCTTCCCGTTGCGGATGACCGTAACCGGTGTTTCTTCCCCCACAGTATTCAACAGATCGAACTTCTTGTTCGCATCATATTCAAAATAAAATCCGATACACGTGGCAAGGAAAATGGCAAAGAAAATGCCAATAGTTTCGGCATATTCATTTTCTATGACAGAAATAACCAATGACAAAACCGCTGCCACTAACAGCACCCGTATGACAGGATCTTGGAATTTCTCCAAGTATAACTTCCACATTGAAGGTCGTTTAGGAGGGGTAAGTAAATTGTTCCCGTATTTTTTACGACTATAAAGAACCTGCTCGTCAGTAAGTCCGGTCAAGTGAGGATTGTTTGTTTTTTGTGACATAATGCCTTTTATATTAAGTGTCGCAAAAATACAACATATATTGAAAGCGAAAATAGTGATTAGCTTTTTTTTTTGCAAAAAACGAGAGAAAGTATTGCATGTTTCGGTCGAAACTATTACTTTTGCATTTGGTTTTTAAGGAATACTTCTGAATAGGACTTGTAGCTCAGTTGGTTAGAGCAACAGACTCATAATCTGGAGGTCCCAGGT
>CAZAUU010000001.1:0-92748 GCA_964488405.1 uncultured Phocaeicola sp. | reverse complement strand
CTTCAAAGATAGTGAACTTGAACTTTTACGCAAAATTAGATGCGTTTGCCCTGCTTCATCTTGTAACATTTCATATCCATTTTTATACATCCTATCCCGTCCAAAATACAGACAATATCCCTCTGAAGAAAGAAAAAAAGTTATCTTTGCAAAGTTGAATCAAACCACTTAAATGATATATTATGCAAAACAGAAACATTCTTACCTTCATTGCATGTATCCTGCTTGTCCAAGTTTTTGCCCAAGGTTACAAAAATCCGGTTATCCCGGGCTTTCATCCCGATCCAAGTGTCTGCAAGGCAGGTGATGACTACTATCTGGTAAACAGCAGTTTCCAGTACTTCCCCGGTGTACCTCTGTTCCACAGCAAAGACCTGGTGAACTGGAAACAGATAGGGAACTGCCTGAGCCGTCCCTCACAAGTTGACCTCACCAGCGCCAATGCGGGGAGTGGTATTTTCGCCCCCACCATCCGATACCATGAGGGTGTGTTTTATATGATTACCACCAATGTTTCAGGCAAGGGAAATTTCTTAATACATACCACCGACCCCTACGGGGAATGGTCAGAACCGGTATGGCTGGAACAAGGCGGTATCGATCCCTCACTCTATTTCGAAGACGGGAAATGCTACATGGTGAGCAATCCGAACGATTACATCACTTTGTGCGAAATAAACCCAATGACAGGTGAACAGCTCACTCCTTCGCGTAAGATATGGAATGGAACAGGAGGCAGATACCCCGAAGGTCCACACATTTATAAGAAGGATGGCTGGTATTACCTGCTCATTTCAGAAGGCGGAACGGAAACCGGACACTGTATCACTATCGCACGCAGCCCCTACATCGATGGGCCATACACACCCAATCCGGCCAATCCCATCCTGACACATGCCTGCGTTGCCGGACAAACCAATCCAATCCAAGGAACAGGACATGCCGACTTGATAGAAGGAACAGACGGTTCGTGGTGGATGGTGTGTCTCGCCTACCGCACAATGCCCGGAACCCACCACACATTGGGACGCGAAACCTATCTGGCTCCAGTGCGTTGGGACGAAAATGCCTGGCCGGTAGTGAACGGGAACGGCACAATCGCAATAGACATGGATGTACCCACACTACCTTTACAACCTGTCGCCAAACTGCCAGAAATCATCGAATTTGAAGATGAAGCCCTGTCGCCGGAATGGATTTACTTACAAAATCCGAAAATGGAAAACTATACGTTCCATGAAGGGTGTCTGCGCCTGACCGCCACCACGACTACACTAAGTGATTGGAAAAGCCCTACCTTTGTAGCACTTCGTCAAGATGAATTCAACATTCAAGCATCCACGAAAGTAAATCTCCAGAATGCACAAAAGGGTGATGAGGCAGGAATGACCGTATTCATGGAGTTTCATTCGCATTACGACCTGTTCGTGCGTCAGGAGAAAGACGGGAAACAAGCTGTAGTACTGCGTTATAAATTAGGCGAACTGGAACACATCGAACAAGAAACCGTCCTTTCCGAAACAGAAGCCATTGAACTGAACGTGAAGGCGGATATCAATTTCTACTATTTCGGTTATACACTTGACGGCCAATATCACGAAATAGGAAAGATGAATACACGCTTCCTGAGCTCGGAAACAGCAGGCGGTTTTACAGGAGTCGTATTGGGGTTATATGCCGTAAAGGCATCGGAAAGCTCGAAAGCATTTGCCGATTTTGACTACTTTAAATACCTACGGCCATGAGAAGAAGAAATGTACTACTTTGTCTACTGACACTTATTTTTCCCTTAACACTCCTGGCACAAAAAGAAGAGAAAGTCATCAGAGTGGCCTGTGTGGGCAACAGCATCACAGAAGGGTTCGGATTGGAACATCCGGAAACGGAAAGCTACCCGGCAGTACTCCAACGTCTGTTAGGTGAAGGATACGAGGTACGTAACTTTGGGCTGACCGCCCACACACTGATGCAGAAAGGAGACCTGCCATACATGAAAAAGCAACCTTTCAAGGATGCACAAGCATTCCTGCCCGACATCGTGACCATCAAATTAGGTACCAACGACTCAAAGCCGTGGAATTGGCAATATCGGGAAGATTTCAAAACGGATTTGAATACAATGATAAACACATTCAGTGCACTATCTTCACACCCAATCATTTACCTGTGCCTTCCCATCCCATCAGAGCGCAGAGAGTGGGGTATCAACGACAGCACCATTGTGGAGGGTATAATCCCTCGCATCCTTGAAGTGGCCCACGAGCGAAGCCTGCCTGTCATCGACCTGCATACGCTAATGCTTCCCCATTATCCGCAGGACTACATCGATGGAGTGCATCCAGATAAATACGGGGCAGCCGTGATTGCCGGAGGAATCTATCAAGCACTGACAGGAAGAGAACCAATACCCGTGCCAGGACGTGCTGACCAGACTTTATGGTATGACGAACCTGCCTCACAATGGGAAGAAACATTGCCGATGGGTAACGGCCGATTGGGCATGATGCCTGATGGGAATATCGGGAGAGAGCATATCGTGCTGAATGAAATCAGCATGTGGAGTGGTTCGGAAGCCGATTACCGCAACCCCAAAGCCGCCAAAAGCCTCCCGGTAATCCGCCAACTCCTCGCTGAAGGCAAAAACAAGGAGGCACAGGAATTGATGTACACCAGCTTCGTGCCTGTGAAACCCGAAAAAGGAGGTACTTTTGGAGCTTTTCAAATGCTTGCCGACCTGTACATAAACTATATGTATCCAGACACAGTAACGGCGCCTGAAGATTACCGACGCTGGCTGGACTTGGGTAAGGGAGTAGCATACACCACCTTTACGAAAGGCGGGATACGCTATACACGTGAGTACTTCGTCTCACACGAAGAAGACGTAATGCTGATTCACCTGAAGGCAGATTGCCCGGATGCTTTACATTTTCGCATGTCCTTAAGCCGCCCCGAACGGGGTATAGTACACACGAAAGGCGAATGCGCCCTGGAAATCTCAGGCACATTGGACAGCGGCAGTCCTGACAAGGAAGGCATACGTTATACTGCTATAGCCGAAGCGAAAGTGACCGGTAGCCAAAGCCGGATACAAACCAATGCCAGCACCATCGAGGTGACTTCCGCCAATGAGGCTTGGATTATCGTATCGGCGGCCACGTCCTATCTGGCAGGTGAAATCTACCAAACCGAAGCCGAACGCCTGCTTGCCCAAGCTGCAAAAGGGGACTTGCCAGAAATCAAGCAGAAAGCTATTGCGGACTACCAAGCATTGTTCAAGCGTGCCGGGATACGGCTCCCTGAAAACAAAGCCATATCCCGGCTCACCACAGACAAACGGATAGAGGCATTCCAACAGGAGGATGATCCCTCGTTTGCTGCACTCTATTACAATTACGGCCGTTATTTGCTCATCAGCAGTACTCGTCCCGGGAGCCTTCCACCTAACTTGCAAGGACTCTGGGCCAATGAGCCTTATACACCGTGGAACGGAGACTACCACACCAACATTAACGTGCAGATGAACCACTGGCCGGTAGAACCGAACAACCTGTCCGAATTACACCAGCCATTGATAGATCTTGTAAAACGTCTGGTTCCCAGTGGTGAAGAAAGTGCGAAAGCCTTCTATGGCCAAGACGCCAAAGGCTGGGTACTCCACATGATGACTAACGTATGGAAGTATACCGCACCGGGCGAACATCCCTCATGGGGAGCGACGAACACCGGAGGCGCCTGGTTATGTGCCCATCTGTGGGAACATTATCTCTACACTGGAGACAGGCAATACTTGAATGACATCTATCCCATCATGAAAGGAGCATCAGAATTCTTTTACTCCACCATGATACGTGAGCCCTCACACGGATGGCTGGTAACAGCTCCCACCTCTTCCCCCGAGAATGAGTTCTACCTGTCTGGCAGCGACCGCACCCCTGTGAGTGTATGCATGGGACCTACCATGGACACACAACTGGTAAGGGAACTCTATTCGAATGTCATCAAAGCCGCGTCTATCCTGCACACCGATTCGTTCTATGCCAACCAGTTGGAAAAAGCAATTACCCAACTTCCACCCCACCAAATAAGCAAACAAGGATACCTGATGGAATGGTTGGAAGACTACGAAGAAGTGGATATCCATCACCGCCACGTGTCACACCTTTACGGCTTGTATCCGGGAAACCAGATTTCCATTTACCATACACCCGAACTGGCAGAAGCCTGCAAACAGACCCTCAACCGACGTGGAGACGAAGGCACAGGCTGGAGCCGGGCATGGAAAATCAACTTTTGGGCAAGGTTGGGCGACGGGAACCGTGCCTACACCTTACTCCGCAATTTACTCCATCCTGCCTATACGACCGAAAATCCATCGGCACATGGAAGTGGAACTTTCCCCAACTTGTTCTGTTCGCATCCTCCTTTTCAGATAGATGGTAACTGGGGAGGCACATCGGGTATCAGCGAAATGCTGCTCCAAAGCCAAGACGGGTTCATCAATCTGCTTCCAGCAATTCCCGATTCGTGGGAAGAAGGGAGTCTGTACGGTTTTAAAGTACGCGGAGGAACTACAATAGACCTAAAATGGAAAGACAGGAAACCCACCGAAGCCACCCTAACCGGAGGATGGGACCCCGATGTCAGGTTAAAAATGCCGGAAGGCATATCAAAAGTGTTAGTCAACGGGGAAAAAAGAGAGATTGACGGGTTCCTGAGTCTCACTATCCGAAAAGGGGAACAAACCGTACTCCACTTTGAATAAAGCGGAAAAGAAATCCACGCAAATGATACTTTCTTATCCAATTGCAATACGAAAAATACAATTATTTTGAAACGAAAAGGAGACTTTATATCTTTACCTGAAACAAACACTTATACCCATTTATATCATGAAGAATCTCAAAAACATTATGCTGGCTTCCATGTTGTGTACAGGAGCCTGCCTGACAGCGGAAGGACAAACGGTTGCCCCCGCCATCCCCTCCGATCCGGATATTGAGGCCAATATCCAGAACTGGCTGAAGAAAATGACATTAGAACAGAAAATCGGACAAATGTGCGAAATCACCATTGATGTAGTGACTGATTTCGAGGCAAGCAAGAAAAACGGGTTTACACTTGATCAAGCCAAGTTGGATGAGGTAATCGGCAAATACAAGGTCGGCTCATTGCTGAATGTCCCCCTCAGTGTAGCACAGAAGAAAGAAAAATGGGCAGCCGCCATCAAACAAATACAAGAACTTTCGCTGAAAGAAATCGGCATTCCCTGTATCTACGGTGTAGATCAGATACACGGCACCACATATACTTTGGACGGAACCCTTTTCCCGCAAGGAGTCAACATGGGTGCCACGTTCAACCGCAACCTGGTAAAACAGGAAGCCGAAATATCGGCATATGAAACGAAGGCCGGAAGCATCCCTTGGACTTTCGCTCCAGTGGTGGATTTGGGAAGGGATCCACGCTGGTCGCGCATGTGGGAAAACTACGGTGAAGATTGCTACGTGAACGCCGAAATGGGCAAAGCCACTGTATCAGGCTTTCAGGGAGATGACCCTAACCATATCGGGAAAGATAAGGTGGCCGCCTGCTTGAAGCATTATATGGGATACGGCGTCCCAATATCCGGTAAAGACCGCACCCCCTCCTCCATCTCCCGTAGCGATATGCGTGAAAAGCATTTTGCACCGTTCCTCGCTGCCGTGCGCCAAGGGGCGTTGAGCGTCATGGTGAATTCCGGTGTAGATAATGGACTGCCTTTCCATGCCAACAAAGAATTCCTGACACACTGGCTGAAAGAAGACCTGAACTGGGACGGACTGATTGTGACCGACTGGGCAGACATCAACAACCTCTGCACACGCGACCACATAGCAGCAACCAAGAAAGAAGCTATCAAGATTGCCATCAATGCCGGGATCGACATGTCGATGGTGCCTTATGAGGTTAGCTTTTGCGACTACCTGAAAGAACTGGTACAAGAAGGGGAAGTACCCATGGAACGCATAGACGATGCCGTAGCACGCGTATTGCGCTTGAAATATCGCCTCGGACTCTTCGATACCCCCTATTGGGATCCTGAAGACTATCCAAAGTTCGGGTCGCAGGAATTTGCCGACATTGCGCTCCAGGCTGCAGAAGAATCGGAAGTACTGGTGAAAAACGAAGACAACCTGCTTCCACTCGCCAAAGGCAAAAAAATATTGCTTGCCGGACCGAATGCCAACTCCATGCGTTGTTTGAACGGCGGATGGTCGTACAGCTGGCAAGGACATCTCGCCGATGAGTGTGCACAAGCTTACAACACAATTTACGAATCGTTATGCAACAAATTCGGTAAAGAAAACATCATCTACGAGCCGGGTGTAACATACGCACCTTACAAGAACGACAACTGGTGGGAAGAGAACCAGCCTGAAATAGAAAAAGCCGTAACCGCTGCAAACCAGGCAGATGTAATTATTGCCTGCATCGGAGAGAACTCGTATTGTGAAACCCCGGGCAACCTCACCGACCTGAACCTCTCCAACAACCAGCAACAACTGGTAAAAGCACTGGCTGAAACCGGAAAACCCATAATCCTCATCCTGAACCAAGGACGGCCGCGCCTGATAAAGGACATCGAACCATTGGCAAAAGCCATCGTAAATATCATGCTCCCGGGCAATTACGGAGGAGATGCATTAGCAAACTTGCTTGCCGGAGACACCAACTTCAGTGGGAAGATGCCATTCACGTATCCGAAGCACATCAATGCCCTTGCCACCTACGACTACAAACCATGTGAAAATATCGGACAGATGGGTGGCAACTACAACTATGATTCCGTCATGGACATACAGTGGCCCTTCGGATTCGGGCTCAGCTACACCACCTACCAATATACCAACTTGAAAGTGGACAAGGCAAACTTCACTGCAGACGACAAACTGACATTCACCATCGATGTTACAAATACGGGTAACGTTGCAGGTAAGGAAAGCGTGCTCCTCTTCTCGAAAGATTTAGTGGCAAGCAGCACGCCCGATAACATCCGCCTGCGTAATTTTGAAAAAATCCATCTCAATCCGGGAGAAACCCAGACCGTCACACTGACCCTAAAAGGAAGTGACCTCGCTTTTGTGGGATATGATGGCAAATGGAGATTGGAAGAGGGTGATTTCAAGGTAAAATGCGGTGACCAATGGATTGACCTCCACTGCGACCAGACCAAGGTTTGGGATACGCCAAACAGATAACATCAAATATCGCTTAGGAACGAAAATACGGCGATGCAGGGCTTGAATTCCGATACCGGTAAAAGTCAAATCCTGCATCGCCGTATTTTCGTATCCATCTTTCCATCCTCAATCACTCATTAGAATTTTAACCGCTTTCCTCAAAATTTTTAGGCCGTATCAGATGCTGTAATGCTTAAAAGAAAAAAGATTGTGTTCGTTTATTCCATCGATTTTTATACCTTTACACTGTTTTTATAAACCGTATCAGAACATGAGTGAAGAAATATTCCATCTATTTCTATGGATTATGGCGGGAATCGCTTTGGTTGTATTCATTACACTATATTTCGTGCGTGCGGGCTATGGCATTTTCCGCACACCGGCATGGGGACCGTCATTAAACAACAAGACGGCATGGGTGCTTATGGAGGCACCCGCGTTTATCGTGATGCTGGCACTGTGGGCATATAGCGGTACGGGTACGGGAATGCCCCAATTCCTATTTTTCCTGCTCTTTCAGCTGCATTACCTGCAACGCTCGTTCATTTTTCCTTTCCTTCTGAAAGGGAAAAGCCGTATGCCTGTGGCCATCATGACTATGGGCATTATATTCAATGTGCTGAACGGAATGATGCAGGCAGGAGGTTTATTTTATTATTATCCATTTCCAACCGACTGCCACGGCATGCGTTACCTGCTGATGCCGCACGCTATGGCAGGACTGGTATTGTTCCTGACGGGAATGTTTATAAACCTGCACTCCGACCATGTGATACGCCATCTGCGCAAACCAGGAGACACAAAACATTATTTGCCCAAAAAGGGAATGTACCGTTACGTTACCTCTGCCAACTATTTCGGCGAATTAGTAGAATGGACCGGCTTCGCCATACTAACGGCTTCGCCTGCCGCATGGGTATTCGTGTGGTGGACGGCTGCCAATCTGGTGCCACGTGCCAATGCCATCCACCGCCATTACGTAGAGGAGTTCGGAACGAAAGCCGTAGGAAAAAGAAAACGAATTATACCATATTTGTATTAAATGAACAATTCTAAATTATTTACACCCGTCACGTTCGGACAGCTGACCTTGCGCAACCGCACAATACGGTCGGCTGCATTCGAAAGTATGTGTCCCGGAAACAAACCTTCGCAAATGTTGCTGGATTATCACCGCTCAGTGGCTGCCGGCGGTGTAGGCATGACCACAGTAGCATACGCTGCCGTTACACGCAGCGGACTGTCTTTCGACCGCCAGCTATGGATGCGTCCTGAAATAGTGCCCGGACTCAGGAAACTGACCGATGCCATACACGCCGAGGGAGCAGCTGCCGCTATCCAGTTGGGGCATTGCGGGAACATGTCACACAAAAGCATCTGCGGATGCCTGCCTGTAGGTGCCAGCAGTGGTTTCAATCTCTATTCGCCGACCTTCGTACGTGGGCTCCGTGCTGACGAATTGCCTGAAATGGCACGTGCCTATGGCCGTTCAGTCTGCCTGGCACGCGAGGCAGGATTCGATGCCGTGGAGATACACGCCGGGCACGGATATCTTATCAGCCAGTTCCTTTCACCTGCTACCAACCACCGCAAAGACAAGTTCGGCGGTTCGCTTGCAAACCGCATGCGTTTCATGGACATGGTAATGGACGAAGTAATGAAAGCGGCCGGACAAGACATGGCGGTATTGGTGAAAATGAACATGCGCGATGGGTTCCGCGGTGGCATGGAAATAGAAGAGAGTCTCCAAGTAGCGAAACGATTGGAACAGTCGGGTGCACATGCCTTGGTATTGAGCGGCGGATTCGTAAGTAAAGCGCCCATGTATGTGATGCGCGGTGAGATGCCTATCCGCTCGATGACATATTACATGACCAGCTGGTGGCTGAAATATGGTGTACGCATGGTCGGCAAGATGATGATACCAAGCATTCCCTTCAAGGAAGCCTATTTCTTGGAAGATGCCCTGAAATTCCGCAAGGAAATCCGGATGCCATTGGTCTACGTGGGCGGATTGGTGTCACGTGAAAAGATAGACGAGGTACTGGATGATGGCTTCGAGGCCGTGCAAATGGCACGCGCCCTGCTCAATGAGCCGGGATTTGTCAACCGCATGCGTGCCGAAGAAAACGCACGCAACCAGTGTTTGCACAGCAATTACTGCATTGCGCGGATGTATTCCATCGAAATGGCATGCCACCAACACTTGGCAGAAGAACTTCCACCTTGCTTAAAAAAAGAAATTGAAGAAATAGAAAAACGTCAAGCTACATATCATGGAGAATAGACCGAAACTTGCCATCATCACCGGTGCCGATGGAGGTATGGGCACCGAAATCACTCGCGCTGTGGCAAATGCGGGTTATCGTGTCATCATGGCAAGCTGCCGCCTGCCGAAAGCTGAAACCATACGCCGGATGCTTTTGCAGGAACACCCCGGCGTGCAAATCGAAATCCGCAAACTCGACCTTGCCTCACTCGAGTCGGTAAGTACTTTCGCCGATCAATTAGTGGCGAAAGGCGAACCCGTCGGCCTGCTGATGAACAATGCCGGAACCATAGAAACAGGATACCATCGTACCGAAGACGGAATAGAACGAACAGTCAGTGTGAACTATGTAGGCCATTACCTCCTCACCCGCAAGCTGCTCCCGGTCATGGGCAAAGGAAGCCGCATTGTCAGCATGGTATCCTGTACTTATGCCATAGGTCGTTTAGATTTCCCCGATTTTTTCATACGGGGACGGAAAGGCAGTTTCTGGCGCATCCCGATATACAGCAATACCAAGCTGGCACTGACGCTCTTTACCATCGACCTTGCTGCCCGGGTAAAAGAGTGTGGTATCACCGTCAATGCAGCCGATCCGGGTATTGTGTCGACCGACATCATTACCATGCATGCGTGGTTCGACCCCCTGACTGACATCTTATTCCGCCCTTTCATCCGTACGCCACGACAAGGAGCTGCCACCGCCATCCATCTGCTGCTAGAAGAAGAAGCCGGACAACGGACGGGCACGCTAAATGTAAACTGCCATGAAAAACCGTTATCGGGAAAATACACCCGCCATCCTCAGATGCAGGAGCTTTGGGAATGGACCGAACGGTATGTAAAAAAATGGTTGCCCTGACAAAGAGATAATCGCGAGAACTATTGTTTTACCTTAAAGGCCATTCAAAACCATGATCACATTTCCTAACGCTAAAATCAACTTAGGCCTCCATATTATAGAGAAACGGACGGACGGCTACCACAACATCGAAACGGTGTTCTACCCCATCAACCTGCAAGATGCACTCGAAGTCAGCCTCTTAGAAAACGAGGACAAACCATACCGTCTGCACATCAAAGGAAATCCCATAGAAGGAAACCCTGAAGACAACCTCGTAGTGAAAGCCTACCTTCTGCTCCGTGAGGAATACGGATTACCGCCGGTAGACATCCATTTGTTCAAACATATCCCCACAGGAGCCGGATTGGGCGGAGGTTCTGCCGATGGTGCTTTCATGATCAAAATGCTGAACGAAAAATTCAATCTCGGGTTGAGCCTGCAGGAAATGGAAAGCCATGCGGTAAAGATAGGAGCCGACTGCGCTTTTTTCATCCAAAACCAACCCGTACTTGCCACAGGCATCGGGAACATCTTTACCCCCCTGCACCTTTCGCTTGCAGACTACCACTTGGTATTGGTCAAGCCACAACTGTCTATCCCTACCCGCGATGCATACGCCGGTGTTACTCCGTACTGCCCGGAGAAAGCGTTAGAAGACATTATCCACCAGCCCATTGATACATGGAAAGACGATTTGGTCAATGATTTCGAAAGAACCGTATTTGCCCGGTATCCTCAAGTAGCGGCAATCAAAGACAAAATGTACGACTTAGGTGCCATATATGCCTCCATGTCTGGATCCGGTTCGGCAGTATTCGGCATTTTCCGTCAACCTATAGAAAATGTCGATACCATATTCAACGGTTATTTCTGCCGGCAACGGGAAATGATTTGATACCATGACCGACCCCTGCCTCCATCGTTTCACACACTCCATCAAGGATATCCCCCTGCCTACGGCATTCACTTATCCGTTTCATTATACACCGCACCCGCTTACCCTCATAGCAGCAGAGGAAGTGCAAACCTACCTCCACCAACGTACGGACTGGAAAAAAGAGTTGGAAGAAGGGAAAATGTTCGGTGTGCTCATCGTCCAGGATGAAAAGGGAAATACGGGATACCTCACTGCTTTTTCGGGGAACCTGGCCGGAAGCAACCGGCATACCTACTTTGTCCCTCCTGTCTACGACCTGCTGTGCCCCGATGGATTTTTCAAAAAAGAAGAAAACAAAATATCTGCCATCAACCACCACATCCAGACACTGCAGCAAAGCGGGACATACCTGCGCCTCCGCGCTGCATATGCCCGCGAGAAAGAAGATTGCCTCCGGCTGCTGCAATCGGCAAAAGACGAATTGAGGCAAGCCAAACTGCAACGGGAGGAACGGCGAAAGGCAGGTATATCCCCTGAAGAAGAAGCGGAACTTATCCGCGAAAGCCAATTTGGAAAAGCGGAATACAAACGGCTGGAACGAAAATTGAAAACACAAACCGAAGCATCTGCCACCGATTTTTTTGCATTAGAGAAACAGATTGATGCCCTGAAGCATGAACGGAAAACCCGCTCGGCTACCCTTCAACAGAAGCTTTTCTCGCAATTTCGCATGCTGAACGCACGTGGTGAAACAAAAGATCTTTGCCAGATTTTCAGAGATACACCCCAAGGCATTCCTCCGGCTGGTGCAGGCGAATGTGCATTGCCGAAACTCCTCCAATATGCCTACCTGCACCACTTCAGGCCCTTAGCCATGGGAGAATTCTGGTACGGGCGATCGCCGAAAGAAGAACTCAGACGAGAAGGATATTTCTACCCTTCCTGCAAAAGCAAATGCGAACCTATCCTTAAACACATGCTCACGGGACTGGATGTAGAACCCAATCCCCTATGCAAGACCTATGATGGTAGTCAGGATATAGAAATCGTGTATGAGGATGAATGGCTGCTGATAATCAACAAACCTTGCGGTCTGCTTTCCACTCCCGGAAAAACAGCACCAGAATCGGTCTACAGTTTTTTACTGCCCAAATATACAAATGAACTTTATGTCGTGCACAGGCTGGACATGGCTACATCAGGCCTGCTCCTGATAGCGAAAAGCTTGGATACATACCGCATCCTACAGGATCAATTCATTACCCGGCAAATAGAGAAACGATACACTGCCTTACTTGATGGTATTGTAACCACCGACAAAGGCACCATTTCTCTTCCTTTGTGTCCGGATTATCACGAACATCCCCGCCAGAAGGTGCACCTCCAACACGGGAAACCCGCAATAACCCGCTATCAGGTACTTGAAAGAAAAAACGGGCGCACGCGCATCGCATTTTTTCCACTTACAGGGCGTACACACCAGTTGCGCATACACGCTGCCCATCCCGATGGTCTGGACTGTCCCATCACAGGAGACGAGCTATACGGGAAAAAGGCAGAACGCCTCTACCTGCATGCTGCCGAACTGAAGTTCACACATCCCGTTACCAACAAACAGCTTATCATCCGGAAAGAAGCCGAATTTTAAGCCTCGGTGACACTTTTTAAACTAAAATGGCTGCCACACGATTAAACTTTTACCATTACTTCTTGTCTGACTAATAAAGGCACGAAAACGGTGGTTTCACTTTCAAACGGTACCGGAAAGCAGAAACGTCACAACGTGCTATAAGATGTAAAACTCTAAAATTCAAAGAAAAATGAAAACGTATTTATGTTATGTTTTTGCAATGGGAGCCATGGTTTGCAGTAGTTCTATTTTTGCCCAAGAAGCTCCTGAAAACCAGAAGAAACAACAACCTACCCCCGAACAACTTATCGAACAACAGGTAGGACGCATGGAAAGACAACTGCTGTTGGACGAGGAAACTGCAGCAAAATTTGCCCCGATTTACAAAGAATACCTGGAGGCATTGGCGCAATGCCGCCCCACCACCCCGGATAAAGACAAAGGGAAGCCACAGCCTGGCAAAAAAGAAATGAACGACAACGAATTGGACAAAATGATGCAGACACGGTTTGAAACCGAAAAGAAACGGATTGAAATTCAAGAAACCTACTACGCAAAATTCAAAAGTATCCTGACCATACGCCAAGTGGAAAAAATTTTCAATAACAGGTCCCGCCAACCGCAACGGCCTCCCCAAATGAACCATCCCAGGCAAGAACGCTTCCCCAATAATCCGTGAAAATGGGCAAACAGCTCTTAACGGTGTGGAGTTTTGCTGTGGTGCTCTCTTCGTGCGCCACGGCTTCTTTCTCCAAATATAAAGGAGTAGGACGAGTGAAGCATTACGACATTTGCAGTACGCAAATACCTGATTCATTCAACGGATTCCGCATTGCCTTTGCCTCTGATTTCCATTATGAAAGTCGGTTTACCTCCCGGCGAATCGCCGGGGTCATACATGCTTTGCAATCGGCAAACGCAGACGTGTTGTTGTTGGGAGGTGACTACCGTGGACGCAAAGGAGGAGACATGGAGGAACTTTTTGATGCCCTGAAGCAAGTAAAGACACGTTTCGGCACATATGCCGTAATGGGAAACCACGAGCGAGGCGAAACAGACACATTGGTACGGCACGCAATGGCACACGCGGGCGTACGTTTATTGGAACATCAGATAGACACGTTACACATAGGAGAAGAATACATTCTGGTATGCGGCATCCGCAACCCATTCGACCTGTCGCAAAACAGTGTATCCCCTACGCTACACCTCAAAGCGGAAGATTTTGTCATCATGCTGGTACATACCCCCGACTACACGGAAGACACGGACATCACGAACACGGACCTCGCCCTGTCCGGACATACACACGGTGGACAAGTAAGCCTGTTCAAGCGATGGACACCTGTCCATTTTTCAAAATACGGCAACCGTTTCCTTACAGGATTAAAGTACAACAGCAAAGGGATTCCTATAATTGTCACCAACGGAATAGGGACATCACGAAAAAACATAAGGCTGTTTACACCCAGCGAGGTAGTAGTAATAGAACTTCATAAAAAATAAAGGAGGGAAAAAGATTCTGCCTCTATATGAACAGAACCGTTTCCCTCCTATTTTATTAAATCATTTGGATCAGATGCCCAGCGATTTCTTGACTGCCTCTACCTTCGCAATCGCAGCATCGGCCTCGCGTGCGTAACACTTAGGACAGCCCATTTCACCTTTCACTTCGATATAGAACTTAATCTTAGGCTCAGTTCCAGAAGGACGTACGGACACTTTTGTAGAATCGGCAGTAAAGAACTGAAGCACATCCGATGTTTCCGGCATATCCAGTGCGACCACGTTACCTTCCGCATCAGTAGCTTTCAAGGTCTTGTAATCTTTTACCAACACCACTGACGAGCCACCCAGTTCCTTCGGCGGACAGGTACGAAAACTTTCCATCATTGCCTTGATTTCATCAGCACCGCTCTTACCCGGTTTCACCACATTGACGGTTACTTCCTTCGAGAAACCATATTCCACATATATATCCATCAGGATATCATACAGGGTCTTTCCCTGGTCTTTTGCCCATGCGCAGATTTCAGCCAGCAATGAACATGCAGATACGGCATCTTTATCTCGTACAAAATCTTCGGCCAAAAAACCGTAACTTTCTTCTCCGCCACCGATATATTGCTCCTCTCCTTCACGCAAACGGATTTCACGGGCAATCCACTTGAACCCTGTATAACAGTCAAGCATTTTGATGTGATTCTTTTCAGCTACTTTGCGGATGACTTCCGTAGTCACAATGGTCTTTACGATGAATTCATTGCCCTTCATCTTACCCGTGGCAATACGGTTCTTGATGATGTAATACAAGAATATAAGACACGTCTGATTGCCATTAATCAAGACCCATTCGCCTTTGTCATCTTTACAAGCCATACCTACACGGTCTGCATCAGGGTCGGAAGCCATTACGATATCGGCATCGATACTTTTGGCTAAATTAATGGCCATCGTCAAAGCTTCGGCATTTTCGGGATTCGGAGACACCACTGTAGGGAAATCACCACTTTTCACCATCTGTTCAGGAACACAATGTACGTTTTCGAACCCCCACAATTTCAACGATTGCGGAATAAGCATCATGCCTGTTCCGTGCAACGGGGTGTAAACAATCTTCAAATCCTTTTGCCGTTTGATTACTTCAGGATCAATAGAAATGCCATGCACCTGATTCAGGTAGACATCATCAATGTCCTTCCCGATAATCTGGATCAGTTCCTTATTTCCATTAAATTTGATATCGTCCACCCTTACCTTGTTCACCTCTTCAATAATAGCCGTATCGTGTGGGGCAAGCACTTGTGCACCGTCATCCCAATATGCCTTATAGCCATTGTATTCTTTCGGGTTGTGCGAAGCCGTAATGTTGATACCGCTTTGGCAACCCAAATGCCGGATTGCGAACGACACTTCAGGCGTAGGGCGCAAATCATCGAACAGATATACCTTGATACCGTTTGCAGAAAAAATATCCGCCGAAATCTCGGCAAACTTACGACTATTGTTACGGCAATCATGTCCTACAACTACGGAGATGTCTTTCTTCCCCGCAAAACATTTGTTCAGGTAATTCGCCAGACCTTGTGTGGCTGCACCCACCGTATAGATATTCATGCGGTTGCTTCCTGCTCCCATAATGCCACGCAAACCACCGGTTCCAAATTCCAAATCCTTATAGAAGGCATCTATCAGTTCCGATTTGTCCTCTTTTTCAAGGATACGCTTTACCTCAGCCTGCGTGTCTGCATCATACGCCGATGTCAACCAGCTTTGAGCCTTTCCTGTACAATACTTGATTAATTCTTCGTTTCCCATGATGTTATTTAATTATAAAATAGAATGTACCATGCTTCAGTACTCCCAAAAATAAAAGATTCATTCTAAATATCCTAATTTTTTACATGAAAATAAAATCAATAATCCAAGTCAATTACCTTATAACGATCGCCCGTAGCACGTACCAATTCTCTCAGGAAGTCTTCGGGATAACCCGGTCTTGTGAGCGGAGCCGAATTACCTGTCTCGGGACGTACGATTTTTCCGTCTTTCACCTGCTTCACCACCCCGTCATTGTAGCGCACAATCAGGAACTCGCCCAATTTCTTCCAACTTTCCACCGCCGCCTGTGCCGTCATACTGGTATAATGGGTCAGAAAATCTTTCGCCTTCTGCGGATTATCGGCATACATCTGTAAGGCCATGTTCTCGATGCCTGCCTGCGCTCCCGCATACATGTCTTCCAATCCATCCTGCACCGTGCGCATATCGTCTATCATCAGGCTATAATGCGGACGAACCATACCTGCCACCCAATTATAAATCCAAAAAGCCGAATTCCACGAAAAAGTCACACAATCCCCCTCTCCTTCGGCATACGGGGCAGGAACTTGGTCGGTATTGCAATATACGGGAGTGAACACCGTCATATTGGCATCGTCCAGCCCGAACCATAACACACCTCCCACGGCATCAGGTAAAGTGGAACGCATCTGTGCCACAAAAGTAAACGCACTCTGTTGGGTGGAAATTGGACGTTCGTTGAAATAGGTCTGCCCGTCCACCTCGAACGTCAGTGGAGAAAGGCGGTAAGGGGCCTTGAAGATTCCTGCACCGAGATCGCCCGTAATGTCAAGCGGGGTGCCTTCATAATGGTCACGCATAGCACGCTGGATATCACGCACCGACACCTTACTGTCGGGCTTCACGTAAAGCGGCATCGGCTCACTGCTTTTTCCTTCGATGTAAGGCAGATAGGCTTCACCGGTGGCCTTACTGAACATGTTATAGAAACTCCACACACGTGCCTCACATGCACGAAGACCACTGAAATCCAATGGACAATAAGCATCGGCAAAGCTGAAATCCGTATTGGCCCCGTCGAAGTAACCTTTCTCCCGTGCGAACGAAATAACATCGGGGGAATAAAGGCAGTTGTCCTTATCATTCAGGTCGAACTTATGGATACGGCTTTGATTGGCATGTGCCGCTATACAATCATCGGGAATACGAACCGCCACCCACACGGCACCTCTCACTCCGGGACCTTTCCCGACCATTTCCATAATCCACACTTCATTGGGATCGGCAATAGAAAATGATTCGCCGCTACTATAATATCCGTATTCCTTCACTAAGTCAGTCATCACCTTAATGGCCTCCTTCGCAGTGCGCGAACGCTGTAGAGCCACATAAATCAGGCTTCCATAGTCCATGATTCCCGTCGTGTCCACCAATTCCGGACGTCCGCCGAAAGTGGTTTCACCGATTGTGACCTGAAATTCGTTCATGTTTCCGATGACATTGTACGTCTGCTTAGCTTCCTTTATCTGCCCTAAATATTTGCCCGTGTCCCATTCGTAAATAGGACGCATGGCACCCGTTTCATGCAATGCAGCCGGATAATGGCACAAAAATCCGAACAAACCGTAGGAATCGGCGGAATAAGATACAATGACAGATCCGTCGGCAGAGGCCTTTTTCCCGACAATCAGATTGGTACAAGCCCAACCATTCACTACACACATTGCCAAAACCATGGCAATCCACCCAAATTTCTTTTTCATCTTTTGCTTTTTATTTAAAATTCATATTCTTTCCTCGTTTCGTTTCCACAACCGTCCACCACAACCACCTCCATCCGATGCGGCACCCCTTTCTTTATGCGTTCGGGATCTTGAATTTCCAGTATGCCTTTCTTCAGTCCGAAAAGAACGAACTGCCCATCGATGTAAACCTTATACTTTTCTATTCCTGTCTGCTGATCGCTTACCTGGAAACGGATGCGGCGACTGTTGCGCCAACTTGCCCGCCCTTCCGGAACCACACGGGGCGGAACCGTATCCACCTGAACTGAAAAGGAACCAAGCGTGCGTACATCCGTTTTCATCCAACCGTCCGCATACTTCCCTCCTACCGATGTCTTCCACTTGCCCACCCGCTGTTCGATATAATACTTCGTGGTATCTGCCACGGGCAAACGGCGCACACCGATTGATAACGGACAAAAACCATGCAAAGGGGTATTCCCGGCATCCAGCACATAATCGAACGAAATACTTCCGCTATCGCCCGTTACACTGGTGCGAATTTCCGTATTCTCATACACCATGCCACATGGGACCAGCAGCTCCATACCCGGTTCCTGAATCACATTCGTCCGGTTATAATACAACATTTTGCCCGATTTGGAATCACAAGCAGGAACATCTTGTTTCTTTCCACGCACAGTAAAATGATATGTACGCACGTTACCGAAATTGTCTTCCAGCACGTAACGGAAACTATAATCACGTTCTTCGTCAATCCGCACGATACCCCGTCCCGCCCCCGTTTCCAACAGACGCAATGTGTTTCCTTCCGCCCGATAGGCACGCATAAGCAAACGCCGGTTACGGGCATATTCATCATAATCAATAAAACTGTTGATCATGCGGTTCTCATTGACGGACACCTTATCTGTAACGCTACGGAACACCTGGACCGAATCCACATAAAGCGTTACCGAATGTACTCCATAAAAATTGGAGGTACCATCCATATAATCTTTGGCAGAAATGCCGGCATATACCTCCCCCCATGCCGTAAAACCTTGGTGTAACGCTCCCGTCTCAAGTATCCTGCGCGAAACGCCCCCGTCTACCACTCCCCTGCCCTTGACAGGATAAAGTGCCACCAAATTTGCCACGGGAGCTTTCGTGTCTTTCAGATAGCAAGCAAAGAACGGCATCGGATCCACATAATCCCCATTGTCATTCCGGCGCAATTCCAAATGCAGGTGCGGCCCCGACGAAGAGCCTTCATTCCCGCTCAGGGCAATCACCTCACCCGCCTCCACCGGAAGTACACCGGGTTCAACACGGATATCGCACACGAATGTCTCGTGCTCGTACTGGTATGCACGCACATACTCTTGAATCCTGGATGCAAACGAGGACACATGCCCATACACTGAAGTATACCCATTGGGATGCGTCACAAACAAAGCCTGTCCGTATCCTCCGTGCAACACCATCACGCGCGACACATAACCTTCCGCCACACTGTGCACAGGTTTCCCCGTCACACCTTGTGTCTTTATATCCAGTCCGTTATGAAAATGGTTCGGACGCAATTCTCCAAAATTCGCGCTCAACAGGAGTGGAAAATCAAATGGCGAACGGAACTCCCTTTCCGCCATGTCTTGGGCATAAATTGAGAGAGCCATTATCCCGAACAAAGCCCAAAATATACATCTTTTCATCTGAAATCCTGTATTTATCTGCACAAAGATACATATTTTCCGCTAAATTCTTTCTATGCAAGTAATTCATCAACGGTGACATGTCAAATAGATTGAATATAACCTACCAAATCGGTATCCGCAGGCAGGTCCAATGACTTGCGCAACCGATAGCGGTTCATGTTGACGGTTTTGGGGGTATTCCCCGTCATCATGGCTATTTCTTTGGTGGAAAGATTGACACGCAACAGGCTTGCCAGGTGCCTCTCGCCTTGCGTCAGATTGGGATGACGTTCCAGCAGGCGCGAAAGAAATTCCTGCATTTTCTCATCAATGGTCTGTAAAGTCATGCTGCTGTTTTTGTTCGTTGTCTGGTACTGGCAGATGAACGCATTGATTTTTTTCAGATGGGGAACCAGTTCCTGGTACTCCATGCGGTAGCCCTGGCGCACCTGTTCCTGTATCTTGTCGAGCAGCTCATTGCGGCTCTGCAAGAACACGGCAAAATTGGTCGCCTCCTGCTTGCTGGTTGCCAACGCATTTCTCGCATGTTCCAGATCGGCATCCTGCTGCCTGATTTTCAATTTGGCAATCTCATGTTCGGATTGTTCTATGCGGTATTGGGCATCAAGCAACTGGATTTTCTTCCTGCGCCTGAAACGTTGAAAAAGCAATAACCCGATGGCTATCAGCAAAACAGACAGAGCCAGTATCGTAAAGATATTGCGCCGCAATATCGAAATCTCGTATTCCTGTTGCCGCAGCTTCTCCTTTTGCTGGTATGCCAACAACTTTTCCTGGGCGATACGTTGCTCCATCGTGCGCAGCTTGTTCACGTTTTGTATCTCTTTGCTCAGGGCATATAGCGTGACCTGCTTCTGATAGGCAGTGCGATAATCCCCCATGCTGCTGTAGGCTTGTGCCGCATATTCGTAATTGTCACATATCACCCCCTTTGCCCCCACCTTTTCCGCCAATTGGTAAGCCTTGTCCAAAGCAATGACCGCCTTGTCATACCGGCGGGCATAAAGATAAATTTTGGCCATGTTATTGTAGTTCTCACTCAACGACCATATTGCATTGAGATGCTTATTGATGACGACAGCCTCGTTGATCCATTCCAACTGTTCATCGGTATCTCCCTCATATAAACACAAATTGTTCAGATTGGCGGCGACCCGTTTCAAGTCTTTGGAAGAACGGTTGATAGCCAAAGCTTTCTTCAAGAAATAATCCGCTTGCTTGAATTCGTTGATATATGCATGAATGATTCCCCTGTTGTTGTAACACGAAGCCAGTCCGATAGAATCACGTGCGACTTTGAACAATGACATGGCATCATTGCTCAAGGAAATCGCCTTGTTGTAATCACCAATATTGCAATAACTCAGGCTCATCAGGTTGTAAATCTCACCTTTCATGGTCATGTCCTCCTGAGGCAGGATTTCTTCTGCCTTATACAATGCCTGGATGCAATTGTCAAAATCACCCAACAATTTTTCCGCTTGTGCATAAAGATAAAGGGAACGGGCTTGAAGCAAGGGATCATCGGTAGCAGTTTTTGCCTCCAAGGCATCATAAGCAGCCTGTTGCGGACTGGTGTACAACTCTTTTTCTACTTTGTCCAATAACTTCTGCACTCTTTCCGAATCCGGGATACCATGCAATACGGAGGGCACAACCGAAAGCAGGCAGGCAAGCATATAATATGTATTCCGTTTCATTCCATTTTCGCTTGATTCTTGACAAATTTAACAAAAATCAACCGAATAATTCAACAAAATAATTTGAAGTACACACAATTTTCTCATAGGCTGGATAACAGCCGGAGGAAAAATACCGTCCCTGGTGAGAACGGATAGCAATAACAGTTGCATCTATTTCTCAAACATTCCCGGTGATTTACCCGGTATCTCGCTTTTTTGCATTACTTTTGCCGAGGAAACAAAGGGCGGAGTATCATCAAACCTGTCGGCCTGTTTCACCAAGAAAAACATCAGTTCAATTAACAAAAAACAATTATGAAGAAAATCCTATTCATCCTGTGTATCGGCCTGTTGTGCAACTGCAGCACCGAAGCGACAGAAGACTTGCTCCCTGAGAATGAAAACACGTCCCAGAATGAAAACGAAGAAGAAGAAGAAACAGAAGAAACAGAAACAGGCAATGACGGCACTCCCGGTGACCCGGTAGCCGACTATGGCACCTGCGCCCAGGATGCCAATGCCCCCATCGGTTTTGCCACTGTCGATGTCACACCGACGGGCGGAGAGGGCGGAGAAAGCCTGACAGTGACCACAGCCGACGAATTGAAAAACGCCCTGAAACGGGAAGAGCCGCTGATTATATATGTAAAAGGTGAAATTGAGACGGACGATGTAATTTCCGTGCTGGCCACAGACAAAACTGTCCTGGGGCTGACGGGCTCTGTGCTGACCAACCCCAACCGCACGGAAGACACCTCCGGCATCCTCTATTTCAAAGAAGGGTCGGATAACCTGATTCTGCGCAACCTCACCTTCAAAAGCGCAGGAGCCTACGACACCGATGGGCGCGACAACCTCTGCATAGACGGAACGACCAACATCTGGGTAGACCACTGCGACTTCCAGGACGGAGTGGATGGCAACTTCGACTGCAAGAACGCTTCGGACAACATAGCAGTCACCTGGTGCCGTTTCCGCTATCTCATCGAACCTCTGGCAGGAGGTTCCGGCGGCAGCGACGACCACCGCTACTCCAACCTGTGGGGCAACAGCGACAGCAGTACGCAAGACCGGGGAAAACTCCGCACCACGTTCCAGTACTGCTGGTGGGACGAAGGATGCCGCGACCGTATGCCGCGCGTGCGCTATGCACAAGTCCACCTCGTCAACTGCCTTTACAGCAGTTCGGTCGCCAGCCATTGCATCGGCGCGGGCAAAGAAGCCAACGTGCTGGCTGAAGGATGTGACTTCACCGACCTGAAGTACGACAAGATTTACCGCTACTATAACGATGATGCGTTGGTGCAACTCAAGGATTGCCTTTCGTCGCTGGACGAGGACGACGAGGTTTTCAGCAACACGGCATTCACCCCACCTTACGAACTGACCAACACGGTAAGCGCCGATGAAGTAGAAAGCATTGTGAGCCAATATGCCGGAGCAACACTGAACATAACATTGGAAGAATAAAGAAAAGGCAGAAAATAGAATTAATCTGAATGCCCGCATTCAGCCAATGCATTGTCCTCACCATGCATATAAACTTCCAGAAATATGCTTCAAGTCACATGTCATGATACAGATTTACTTCACACGCATTTAACAATTAAAATCGTGTGAAATATGTCATCAGAAAGAAAAAAGAGTCAGCATTACAGTCGGGATTACAAGTTCCAGATGCTGAAAGAATTTTACGGGAGTGGTTGCAGTAAATACAGTTTCTGCAAGAAGAACGGATACATACAGCACATATAAAATTTATCAAAAAGTGACGGCGGTACAAGGGATATTTTGTATTTTTGCATGTTGCAAAACATAAAAACATCAACTTTAAACAAAATATGATTATGGCTAAAAAAGCTCTTTTAATGATTTTGGACGGTTGGGGATGTGGAGACCATAAAAAAGACGATGTGATTTTCAATACCCCTACCCCGTACTGGGACAGCCTGCTGGCTGCATATCCGCACTCACAGCTCCAGGCAAGCGGGGAGAACGTAGGTTTGCCTGACGGGCAAATGGGCAACTCCGAAGTAGGCCACCTGAATATTGGTGCAGGACGCATCGTTTATCAGGATCTGGTGAAAATCAACCGCGCATGCGCCGACGGCAGCATTCTGCAAAACAAGGAGATTGTGTCCGCATTCTCTTATGCGAAAGAGCACGGCAAGAATATCCATTTTATGGGATTGACTTCGAACGGCGGTGTACACTCTTCTTTGGAACATTTGTTCAAATTATGTGACATCGCAAAAGAATATGGATTGGAAAATACCTTTATCCATTGCTTCATGGACGGTCGTGACACCGACCCGAAAAGCGGAAAGGGATTCATCGAACAACTGGAGGCACATTGCGCCCGGTCGGCCGGCAAGATTGCTTCCATTGTGGGACGTTTCTACGCCATGGACCGTGACAAACGCTGGAACCGTATAAAAGAAGCTTACGACCTGCTGACAGAAGGCAAGGGCAAGCAGGCTACCGACATGGTACAAGCCATGCAAGAATCATACGATGAGGGTGTGACCGATGAGTTTATCAAACCTATCAACAACGCCAACTTCGATGGCACCATCAAGGAAGGTGATGTGGTCATCTTCTTCAATTACCGCAATGACCGTGCGAAAGAGCTGACTATCGTGTTGACCCAGCAAGACATGCCGGAAGAAGGCATGAAGATTGTTCCGGATCTGCAATACTATTGCATGACCCCCTACGATGCATCGTTTACGGGCGTGCATATCCTTTTCCCGAAAGAAAACGTAGAGGATACCTTGGGTGAATACCTGTCGAAAAACGGAAAGACACAACTCCATATTGCCGAAACAGAAAAATATGCACACGTGACGTTCTTCTTCAATGGCGGACGTGAAGCTCCGTACGACGGCGAAGACCGCATCCTTGTCCCTTCCCCGAAAGTAGCCACTTACGACCTGAAACCGGAAATGAGCGCATACGAAGTGAAGGACAAACTGGTGGAAGCCATCCATACACAAAAATACGACTTTATCGTCGTGAACTATGCCAACGGTGACATGGTAGGACATACAGGGGTGTACGAAGCCATAGAAAAAGCTGTTGTTGCCATCGACAGTTGCGTGAAAGACACAGTAGAAGCTGCCAAAACCAACGGGTACGAGGTAATCATCATTGCCGACCATGGCAATGCCGACCACGCATTGAATGAAGATGGCACGCCAAACACAGCCCACTCGCTGAATCCGGTTCCGTTCGTTTACGTAACGACAAACAGGGATGCCCGGGTGGAAAACGGTGTGCTTGCCGATGTGGCTCCTTCTATCCTGCATATCATGGGAATGCCCCAACCGGCCGATATGACAGGGAAAGACCTGATTAAAGACTGATTTCATAATCATCAGACACGGTTTTATCTTTATTTACAGGATGGTACTAATCGGTGATGTAGTCGTAAGCTTTGACGTCTTAAAGGAGAAATTCTGTTGTGACTTGGACGTATGCAAAGGGGTTTGTTGCATCGAAGGCGATGCAGGAGCACCTGTGGATCTGGAAGAAGTGGGAAAACTGGAGGAAGTGTTACCAGCGGTATGGAAGGAACTTTCTCCGGAGGCCCGTACCATAATCGACCGCCAGGGAGTGGTCTACACCGACGAGGAAGGAGATTTGGTGACTTCAATCGTGAACGGAAAAGATTGCGTTTTTACCTGCCACGACGAAAAAGGGTACTGCTACTGCGCCATAGAAAAAGCTTACCGCGAAGGGAGATGCGATTTCTACAAACCGGTTTCATGCCACCTGTATCCCATCCGTATAAGCGACTATGGCCCGTACAAGGCAATGAATTATCATCGTTGGGACGTATGCAAGGCTGCGGTCGCGCTGGGAGAAAACAAGGATATGCCTGTCTACCGGTTTCTGAAAGAGCCATTGATACGAAAATTCGGGAAAGAATGGTATGACGAGCTGGAAGTTGTGGCTACAGAACTGAGAAAACAACTGATGCTCTGAGCGTGATTGTTTTTCCGGACCGTACAAAGAACGTACGGTCCGGGAAAAACGATTATTTTAGTTTCAAGCGCACCTCCTTTACAGGACGAAGGTAATAAGACCTCTTTGTTCCTACTTTCGAGATGGTGGTATTGGCAACGAAAGAGAAACTGGAAGAACAATCATCACAAAGATAACGATCCTCATCCCCGTCGTAAAAAGGATCATGACCATTGCTTCTCAAGAAGCTATTCAGGTTAATAAGCGAGTTCATGTACTGGCTGCGGAAGAGCCGGGCTTCCTCTTTGGTGAAAACGCGCCAGTCGCCGATACCATTTTCCCGGTAAGAGCCAAGCAACGACTGTAAAGCCAAAGCTGTATCGTATTTTTGTTCGGAAGCTATAATCACCGCTTCGCTTTCGGTGGCGGAAAGGCTTGTAATCTTCCATACATAAAACGATTCCCAGATTTCTTCCTCTTCGGGCATTTTATCCACCCAATAGGTATCAGTCCCGTCCGCCGGCAAATCGGTTCCAGAATCATCGCTTCCACCAGGATTTTCCTCCCCTTCATCCGGCATTATCTCGCTCATACCAAACTCCACATCTACAGCTGGATACCAACCTTCTGCCTGAAACTCACCGTTCAACGTAATACCGTCTTTGTAATTTCCGGTAAACTGGTAAGGATAAGCCGGCAAAAGGGAAGACTGGTATGTATACCCATAAGCCTTATCCCCGTCAGGCAACTCTATCTGGACGGACATGTGCGTAGACGAACTTTCACCAGGGAACAAGTAGACCGTATCGCTCACCCATTGGTCACCGTCCTTCGTACAAGGTATCCGGCACACTTGGTTGTCATCTTTATAGTTTCCGCTTAACGTAATCGAAGAACTGACCGGAGAAACCTGCACAGTTACGCCTATAGCTTCGACAGGAACATCGTTGAGGATGAAACTGACCGAAGCCACCACATACGACAAAGTCATCTGCACGGAGGTAGACTTGGTCAGAGCAATGTGAGCCTGCGCCATTTGTATGGGTGTCTGTGCAAAGTTCCGATCCTTGAAACTGATATAGCTGTCTGGAGCAAGATCGAACGGGATGTCATAGCCATTGCCTGAGATGCCGGACAAAAGAATCAGCGTATATTCCCCCGATGGCAAAGTGTTGCTGTAGGAAACAGATGCATCATCGATTGTTTCCTGCTGAATGCACTGGTTCTGTGCATCAAACAAAAAAAGGGTAAGCGGATAATTGATCTGAGCATTGTTGTCGCTCCGTGTTACGACATGGAATGTGTAAGGCACCGCTTCGTCCGCACCATCGGCCGAGGTCCCATCTTCTAATTGATACTCCCCACAGGCACAAAGCAGTGTGGAAAAAAGGACAAACAGATAAGTAATTTTCGTGTAATGCATAAGGCTTGTTTTTCTTGCCCTAACGCAAATAAACGGTTCCGTACAGCCCTTCCGGTTTCTGATTAATAAAATTAGGTATTTATAATTTAGTTATAACAAAAATAAACATTCATTCCTGAATTGGAAAATAAAACATGTTAAAAGTTTGCAAATCGGAATTTGCGGAAAAAGCTCAGACATTTGTGCCTGCATCAGCCACACCGTCACATCCCCTTTACAGGAATGCCCTCCTTCTGTACCTGCTCCATGACTCTCAGGAAATTGCCTCCCCATATCAGGCGGATATCTGCCTCGCTGTAACGTTCGTACAACAGCTTCCGGGTGAAATTAATCAGTTCGGAAGAGTCGTTGCATCCGATGATACCCCCATCCCCATCAAAGTCTGTACCTATACCCACATGCTCGATTCCTATCAGGTTGACCATGTAGTTCAAGTGTTCGATGGCATCACAAACGGTAGCAGGACGGCCAGTACACAAGAATCCCCCATACAGGCAAAGCTGCACCACCCCGCCCTTGCCGGCGAGCGACTTCAACTGTCCATCCGTCAGATTACGCGGATGATCGCACAAGGCACGGCTCGAAGAATGTGAACATACCACGGGCATACGGCTGATATCAAGCGCATCGTAGAAACTCTGCACACCTGCATGCGAAAGATCCACCAACATGCCCACACGGTTCATTTCCTCGATTACCTTCGCACCGAACGCCGAAACCCCCACGCCTTCTTCATTGTAACGTGCCGATCCGCAAATATCATTGTTCCCGTTGTGGCAAAGCGTCATATACACTACCCCCCTGCGCCGGAAGCGTTCCACGTTGCCCAAATCCTTTCCCACGGCATAGCCGTTCTCTATGCCTAACATAATTGCTTTCTTTCCCTCTGCTTTCAACCGGTAAAGGTCTGCAGGCGTATAGGCGATGTCGATGGCGGTACAGTTCATCGCCACCATGCATTCCATTTCGTCAATCAACTGGTCGGCTTTGGCCGTGGCGGCAAGCAAGGCTTCATCGGTACGTTCTTTTTGGGGGATGTAGGCTACCATAATGGCGGCATCCTGCCTTCCTTCTGTCATTTTATGCAAATCCACCTTTACCTTCGGGTCACGCGAGGCAAAATCGATATGCCGGGAGAAAAACATCGGCGTGTCACAGTGCGAATCCAATGTCAGTACACGCGTGTGCAGAGATTTGGCTTTACGGAACGAAGCTGCCTCACGCAACAGCCAGTCGAACAGGGGCATCATACACAAATCCCCATTCAAGATAAAGCATTCAGGATGCCACTGCACCCCTAACATCGATTTGTATTCCGTACTCTCGATGGCTTCGATGATGCCATCGGCCGCACGTGCAGATATCTGGAAACCCGGTGCAACCTCCCTCACCGCCTGATGGTGGAAGGAATTAACGGGCAATGCGGTCTGTCCCATAACTTTTGCCAGAAGTGTATCCTCCTCTATTCGGACGGTGTGCGAGGCAAACATACGGTCCATGTCCTGGCTGTGTTTAATGGGGTTACCTTCCGACTGAGAATAAATATCCTGGTAAAGCGTTCCACCCAAAGCGGCGTTCATCACCTGTATGCCCCGGCAAATACCCAAAACAGGAATCTGCCGGTTAGCGGCAAGACGTACCAACAAAAGCTCCTGCCGATCCCGATAAGGATTTACATTGTTTAATTCTTTTATCGGCTCCTCATTCAGGAACAAAGGATTCAAATCTGCCCCACCGGTCATCAGCAAACCATCAATATGGTCAAGAAGGCCTGCCAATATGTTATTGTTATCGAATGGAGGTATCACAAACGGGATTCCTCCAGCTTGCAGGATGGAAGCATAATAGCCCTGTGCAAGTGACAAGTTGCCATCACTGTAATTCCCGGTAATCCCAATGACCGGCGCATCCTTATGGTTCGGGAACCTGCTATGCAGTTGTCTGTAATCCGCTTCGATGTCAAATGTTTGAAACGTTTTCATAAGTTAAATCTTTAGTGGAAACAAAACAAAGATAGGGATAAATCCAGATTTATTTTCCATCTTTGCTAAAAATCTAATGGTATGGAACCGATTCGAACCTTTTCGCAGTTGGTCAACACCTTGCGCTCATCGTGCATCCGCAAACGGGTGGCAGTGGTTTGTCCGAACGATCCGCATACGGAATATGTAATTATTCGGAGCTTGCGCGAAGAGATTGCCGAATTTCTGTTAATAACTGACGAGGGGCACAGGGAAACAGCACGCCGCCTGCGCAATGCCTCGCCCGACTTCATCCATATCTACGAGGCATCCACGCCCGATACGGCGGCTGAGCTCGCCGTAAAGTTGATACGTATCGGCGATGCGGATGTCCTGATGAAGGGCCTCATCAATACCGACAACCTGCTTCATGCCGTGCTTGACAAGGAAGCAGGCCTGTTGCCTGAGGGAGGCGTATTAAGCCATGTTGCCATGACACAGATTCCATTGTACCACAAACTGCTGTTCTTTTCGGACGCGGCAGTCATCCCCCGCCCTACCCTCGGGCAATACCGCGCCATGATTTCATACGACACAGCCTTGTGCCATGAGTTGGGCAACAGCCAGCCCCGTGTGGCATTGCTTCACTGTTCGGAAAAGGTAAACGGGAAATTCCCGCACACCCTGAGTTACGTACAGTTGAAGGAGGATGCCTTGCAAGGGCGTTTCGGAGCCGTATTCATCGATGGACCGATGGATGTAAAAACAGCTTGTGATGCGCATAGCGGAGAAATCAAGGGACTGTCGTCGCCCGTGGTAGGAAATGCCGACATACTGATTTTCCCGAATATCGAAGCAGGAAACACCTTTTACAAGGCCCTTTCAATCTTCGGCGATGCAAACATGGCAGGCATGCTCACAGGTACAATCGCCCCCGTAGTTGTGCCTTCGCGCAGCGATTCGGGAAATTCCAAGTTCTACAGCCTGGTGCTGGCATGCATGACAGGCAATTTACACGATTAAAGCTTATGAGAATACTGGTAATCAATCCGGGATCCACTTCGACCAAGCTGGCGGTATACGAAGATCTGGATCCGGTATGGAGGGAAAGCATTTTCCATCCGGCAAAAGAACTGACACGGTTTCGTCATATCAACGAACAATACGAATACCGGCGCTCGCATGTAGTACAAGCCTTGGAACGTGGTGGTGTGCCTTTCCGTTTCGATGCCATCATCGCACGGGGAGGTATCCTGAAACCCACACCGGGAGGAATCTACCGGATAAACGAACGAATAAAACAAGACTTGTGGAACTCGCCGATGGAACATGCATCGAACCTGGCTGCCCCGATTGCAGACGAATTTGCCCGGCAAGCCGGCTGCCCGGCCTTTATCGCCGACCCGGTCGTGACCGATGAGCTGCGCGATGTCGCACGGCTTTCCGGAGTACCCGGAATCCCACGCCTCTCCATTTTCCACGCACTGAACAGCCGCGCCGTTTCCCGCCGCTACGCCACTTCCGTAAATAAACAGTATGAAGACCTGAACCTGGTAGTCGCACACTTAGGTGGAGGCATTTCGGTCAGCGCACACCAATACGGGAAGGTAGTCGATGTGAACAACGCCTTAAACGGAGAAGGACCTTTCAGCCCGGAACGTGCCGGAACGGTTCCAGCACAGCAACTTGCCGACCTCTGTTTCAGCGGGAAATACACACCGGACAAAATCCGGAAGATGCTAAACGGGCGAGGAGGTCTCCTGGCACACTTAGGCACCACCAATGTGCAGACCATTGTACGCTGGATTCATGCCGGTAACACACACCACAGACTGGTGCTGGAGGCGATGGTATACACCGTGGCAAAGCACATTGGTGCCATGCACGTGGCACTCCACGGAAAAACCGATGCCATCATCCTCACAGGAGGCATCGCAAACAACACGTATGTGACCGGCCTCCTGCGCGAATGGATTGAAGGACTGGCACCCATCGCAATCATGCCGGGTGAAGACGAAATGGGTGCATTGGCCATGAATGCCCTCGGTGCGCTTACCGGCAAACTGCCCTTGCAGCAGTATTGCCCAGAATAAGCGCATGCCTTTCACTTGAAAAATTCGTTCTTCTCCACTTGTTGTGCCGCTCCTATGTGCATGGCTCCGGCTTCGGAAGGAAGCCATACCGCCATCTTGCCTTCGCCACGGTTCGCCCATGCATAATATGGTATCAACTTCAGTGTCACGGGTGATGTTGTCAAACGGCCTCCGTTGTCATACGACACGGCCTGCGCCTCGACAGCAATCACCTTCCCCCCACCCGGAGCCGTTTCTCCGGTAACAGACGGCCGTACTTTTCGCGGAATCATCACCGAGAACAAATCCACATCCCGGTTGTCAGGCCATTCGGCACAATACACCAACGGACCACATTCCACGGCTACCTTGCCGAGGTCATCCTCCACATTCGGATGGGCAACGACCAGACGGGGTGTCATGTCGAATGAAAGTTCCACCACATCACCTTTCTTCCAGCGGCGGTCTACCGTGAAATAACCATCACTCACCACACCGCTGACCTCCTCGCCATTCACCTTCACCGTATAGGCAGACTCCACGTCATCGGCAAATGCATACAAATTGCCGGGCGCCACTTCTCCCCTGGTCCATCCCGGGATACGGAATTTCATACCAAATTCCCCACTCCCCCTGACCAGTTCCAGGCGGATGTCACCTTCGAAAGGATAAGCCGTAGTCTGGCGGACTTGCAACTTACGCCCGTTTACCTCCATGTCGGAAATACCCTCCATATAAAGGTTGACATACAGGTACTTGTCTTTCACCGCATACATGTATCCCGGAACCGAAGGGAGGAAACGGCACAGGTTCGAAGGACAACATGCACAGCCGAACCATGCCTGGCGTTCGTATCCGCCATCCGATTCAAGCGGGTTAGGATAAAAGAACTTATCGCCTTTTAAGGATATGCCTGACAGCACACCGTTGTACAGCGAACGTTCCAGCACATCATAATACTTCCCTTCGCCGTGAAACAGGAAAAGCCTGTGATTGACATACACATTACCTATCGCGGCGCATGTCTCGCAATAGGCTGTTGCGTTTGGCAGTTCATAGTTGGCACCGAAAGCCTCCCCCCTCGAAGTGGCGCCAATGCCACCGGTGAGGTACAGTTTCTTTTCTACAATATTCTCCCAGATACGGTCGATGGCATGCACGTATGCCGTGTCTCCCGTGAGGGCGGCCACATCCGCCATACCTGCATACATGTAGGCTGCCCTTACGGCATGCCCCACCGCCTCATCCTGTTCTATCACAGGCTTGTGGGCCTGGCTGTAAGCGTCACGCCGGTCAGTATAGCCGCGCTTGTCAAGGAAGAATTTCGCCTCGTCCAGGTATTTACGTTCACCGGTGACCAGGTAAAGTTTGGCCAATGCCATTTCAGCTATCTGGTGCCCCGGTACACGGACCAGCTGGCCGGGTTCCGGACCGATTTCACGGCATATGCAGTCGGCATAGCGGATAGCAATGTCAAGGAAGTTGCGTTTCCCCGTTGCCTGATAGTGGGCTACAGCACCTTCTATCATGTGCCCCAAGTTGTAAAACTCATGGCTCAGCACCTCTACCGTTTCCCAACGCTTCGATCCTGCCCAGTCATGCGGATGCTTGGGGTTCATGGTACGTGCCGTGTACAGGTAACCGTCAGGTTCCTGAGCGGCCGCCACGATGGAAAGCACGCTGTCAATATATGTTTCCAGTTTCTCATCGGGAAAGGTCTGGAGCAGATAGCTCGCCCCTTCAATCGTCTTGTACACATCGGTATCGTCAAACGGGAAGCCTCCCACCTGGTAACTGTCCGAAGGACGAGTGGCTTTCACAAAATTGTCATAACGTCCGCTTTCCTCACATTTGCTGAAGGCTAACGGGATGGTCACTTCGCGGCACGCATCAAGGCGTTGTTTCCAGAATCCGCCGTCTACGTGCGTGGCGGTAAAAGGCACAGGCGTAATGGGGTATCCTCCGCCGGTCAGGTCCCCTGCAGCGGCATACACACCGGTCAGGGCAATCAGTGAAATGGATATCAGCTTTCTCATTGGTATATTGTTTTAGAATTTACCACCATCGGTTGCCCCTTTCACCCGAATCACACTGAACGAGTAAGGAGGCAAAGTATAAGTAAATTTGCTGCCGGCGTTCACCGTTCCCCGGACAGGCCGCACGTCACAATCGTTCGGATTCCCTTGCAGCACGGTCAGCACAGCCTCGCCGTCTGACGACACCACACCGGGCAACCCGATTCCGGCATCCACCTCCACAGGAAGCAGGTTGACCAACTTGACAATCACATCACCCGTACAACTGTCTTTCACCACCGAAACAGCTATCCGACGGTCCACATCATTCCGTCCGCTGTCGGTCTGTACCTGCACAGGCAGGTATTGGTCACCGGAATTTTGCCCGTAAAGCTGCTGTACGTAATAACTCGTTGTGGGATGCACTTCCGTATTGGTGAAATAAATCAGGTCAGGACGCCATTGTGTATGGCCTTCCTTTCCCAAAAGAGGGGCATAGGAAGTCATGGTCACAAGGTCACCGTTGCGTTCCACCGAAGTGAGGTAAAACGCTTCGGCTAAGGCGGTCTCCATGTTGCTGGAACGATCGGGCACATGGGCAGCATACTCGCCCAAGTAGACCTGTGGTTTCGTGCGGTCGTAACGGTCGTAATAGTCCTGGTTATGGATAAACCATCCCGGCGTATTGTAATAGTGCTCATCTACAACCGGTACGCCCAAACGAGTGGCAAGCTTCCAACCCTCCTCGTAATCAGTACCTTCATAAAAAGGACCGACTGTCCCAATGACTGTAATCTCCGGATGATGCTCCTTCACTGCATTATATAATAAGGTAAAACGTTCGGCAAACACATCTGTAATCAGATCCTCGTTGCCGATACCGATGAATTTCAAGTTGAACGGTTCCGGATGCCCTGCTTCGGCACGCATCCTCGCCCAGCGACTGGTCTTCGGGTCTCCGTTGGCATAGTCTATCAGGTCAAGCACATCCTGCACGTAGGCATCCATCTCATCCATCGGGATACCTCCCTGCTGGCCTCCGCTCAACAGTTCCCCTTCCCTGCAGGCGGAGTTCTGGCAAGGCACGCCGGCAGCCACCACAGGCAAAGGCTCGGCTCCAATATCCTCGCAGAACTGGAAATACTCGAAATACCCTAACCCCATGCTCTGGTGATAGCCCCACAGGTTGCGCATCGGCTTACGTGCCTCCAACGGGCCGATACTGTTTTTCCAGTGGTAAATGTTGTCGATTCCGTTGCCATGTGCCACACAACCGCCCGGGAAACGCACGAAACGCGGATGCAGGTCGGCTATCGCCTGTGCCAGGTCAGTACGCAGACCGTTCTTGCGCCCATGGAACGTATTCCGGGGGAAAAGAGACACCATGTCGAAAGCATACGTCCCCGCCTCTTCAGGACAAATGGCAAGCATGGCTGCATCGGCATCGGCCTGTGGACGGAATACTGCCGTCTGTCTTTTCCATGTTGTGCCCGACACACGGAATGTTTCCGATGCCAGTTCTTTCCCATCCTTATCAAGCAGGCAAACCCTGACCTTGCCGCCTTTCTCTCCGGCCGAGCGTGTCATCCACGCAAAGTCGTATTTCTCATTCCGGCGCAAGACAATACCTCCATAGCCGGCATTGACCAGCGATGCACCCGGCTGCCGCACATCAAGCACGGCATAATGAGGATTGTTCGGATGGATGGGGGCAAGCGTGTCCACAGACAAGGTAGCGCCTTCCCCTTCCAGCGTCCAGGATGTCGTGGCATTCCACTCCCTGTTGTCCGCAGCATTATATTCGAAATCACGGTTCTGAACCAATTCGGCATACAACCCGCCGTCTGCCCCATAATTTATGTCTTCGAAGAATACGCCGAACAGATGGTCGCTGATGGATTTGGCTTGCGTACGGTCTGCCGTAACTTCCATCCGCACGGATGCCAGTCCGGCAAAACGGGCCGAATCCTGTCCGAGGCGTTCATCATACAAGCGGTTCCTGTATGCACGGTGGTCGGAATAGCAGTTCAGACGTTCCACATCCGCCCAAGCCACCCGTTGCATGCTTCCTTCCTGTTTCACACCTTCCCACTCAATGACCTGCAAGGGGTATTTTTCCCACGTGGCCGATACAAACCGGTCATACTGTTCAAGGGTGAAATACGACTGGCTCCCCCATGCCAGCAGGTCTTCCGAAGCCGCATGGGCAAATTCTTTCCCATTGCCATTCAACTGCCACACACAATGCCACGTGCCACTGTTCCGGTCGCGATAGAGTTCGGGACGGATCATCCGCTTTTCCGTTCCCCATGAAGCATAGTCGCACTTCACGTATCCATAACCATCGCCTACCGAATACCACTGCTGGCGGTCGGGACTCCAAGCAAACTTCAATCCGCTGCGTCCCGCATCCGACTGCGTAGCGTAAGGGAACAGATAAACCGAATCAGGAACATTCGGCATCGCATTTGCATTCATTCCGGCAGCCCATATACATGCCACCGACAATCCGAAGATGTCTTTCAGGTGTTTTATCATAATGCACTTTTTTATAAGTTAATATTAAAGCATACACCCTCCTGTCCCCAACGGAGGCAAGTTCAGACCCGGGAAACGAGATTCGGTCATACTCGGCATAAATATACGCATAAATCCGCCAAAAACAGCTTTTTCAGCAAAAAATAACATAATTCATCGCATTGGCAAACATGACAGTCCGTAAGGGCTTACACGACAGGCGGCATAACCCCACACGACAGCCCGTGCAGGACTACAGGACATGCCGTGTTTTCATAAGCAGGTCAATACAAGTCCTCTGTCTGTATGTAATCCCGCCACACATGATCTTTGGGAAAAGGCTGTCCGCTCCAAGCCTTTACACTCGTCCAAGGTTGCGGCGCATCGGTCCAGAACGGATGCGATGCCGGAAGCCCCAACGGAAGGAAAGCAAGCGAGGTCATGTACAGGCTTCCGTTGTTGGTGTACCAGTCGGCAATGTCCGGCTGCCTACCCGTGAATCCGATGGTCAGGAAGCCTCCTTCATTGAAATTGTCTCCTCCGTCGAACATCCGTTTCATGACAGCCGTAAGAGCACAGCGTACCTGTGCACCGGACACCCCGTCGGGCAATTGCCCGTACCAAGCCATGAGCGCCAAAGGCTGCATGGCCGCCATACGGTAAGGGATTGAACGCCCGAACACGGGAAAAGTACCTTCCGGCGAGATGAACCGCTCCAATACGAGGCTGTATTTCTTTGCCCGTTCCAAGGCACGGTCGTAATATTTGGCGTAATCCAACCGCGAATGCACACCGGCATCCTTCAATGCCTGCAGTGTTTCCAGATACATCGGGTGGAACACATAGCTGCTGTAATAGTCAAAAACGAATGAAGGGCCATCGGAATACCAGCCATCCCCCGTGTACCATTCCTCCATTTTGCGTATGGTGGAATTGATGCGGTACATGTCATACTGCCCTCCCGCACGGGCAAGGAAGCTCTCGATGGTAGATGAGAACAACAACCAGTTGGTATAAGGCGGATCAACGCGGCGCAACTGCGTGAATTCCTCCAAATAACGCTGCTTGGTGGTATCGTCCAACGGCATCCACAAGGCATCATAGGCACGTAGGAAACTCTCGGCCACATAAGCGGCATCCACCAGCGTCTGCCCTTCTTCCCTCCACAGCAGGTAGTCGGGGCTTTGGGGATCAACGGCATTCCGGTAGCTTGCCAATGCCCACTCGCGAAGCTGATGACGCATCTGCCCTTCTTCCGTATCATCATCCGGCAATGCCAGCCACGGGGCAATGCCGGCCATGAGCCTCCCGAAGCATTCCATGTAGGTGACTTTCCTGTTGCGGCCGTCCCACGTAGGACTTACCTCCACCTGCATGTTCTCCTGCAGCTTCCCTTCCGCCATGTTGCCCAATACAGGGGCAGCCATCCCGTAAGCCAGCCGGCACCAATAGTCACGGTCGGCAGTTCCCGCCCCGCTTTCTATGTAGCGCACATACTCGCATGCGGCAAGCAGGAAAGCCCCTACGCCGAAATTACTGGTGGAACGTGTGTCCAACACTTGCCCCGGAATCGCTTTCTCGCCGATAGGCTGCACATAGCCCACCGTCCCGTCTTTTTGCAAGGCAGTGCCTTTCAGGTACGACCATGACTTCCCTATCACCGGAAGGTAGGCAGCCTTATCCAGCAGGCCATTGTTGACCCCCCACATCAAACCGTACATGAACAATGCCGTACCGCTGGTTTCCGGACCGGGTGCAAAGTCCTTGTCCATCATGCTGCGTGTCCAGTAGCCTTCCGGCTGCTGGAGGGACGCCACCGCCTCTGCCATCTTCCGGAACCTGTCTACAAAAAACGGATAATGCCGGTATCCCACGGGCATGTCCTGCAGCACCTTGGCCAGTCCTGCCAGTACCCATGCATCACCCCGTGCCCAAAAATCTTTCTTTCCCGCCTCCGTCTTATGCTTCGGATAAATGTATTTGGCATCGCGGTAATACAGGTTTTCATCGGTGTCGAACATGATGCTGTCCGCATAGGAGAAATATGCATAAAGCTTGTCGAGATACAGGCTGTTGCCTGTTATCTTATACAATTTGGACATCACGGGCATCCCCATATACAACGCATCGCTCCACCACCAGTAATCGTTGTTGGGTGTACCCATCTGATACTCCATTACCTCACGGGCACGTTTGATTTTATATCCTTCGGGAGCAATCCGGTACAGGTCGGCATATGTCTGGAAGCAGATTTGGTAATCACCGAAGAGGACATATTCGTCTGTTTCCCCGTACGAATACTTCCACTCCGACCGATTGTCACTCTTGGCTCCCTTCCACTCATTGTATTCGGCCCATGCTACCGAATAGTCAAGATAAGCCTTGTTGCCGGTAAGGTGGTATGCTTCCATGTTGCCGGTATGATACACGGCATTATCCCAAAACGACCGCACCTCCGGCGGATTCTCCGCCTGCCAATGGCTATTTACCTTGTCGATTATTTCCCTCACCCGGGCGGCTTCGGTTGTTTTTACTGCCATGCCCGATACGGGAAGCATGCCGATGGCACATACCGCAAAAAATCTCAACAGTGTTTTCATAAATAAATATCTGGATAAAAAGATTTGGTTTTATTTCACCTCCAATACATACACAGGGGTGGGGTCCGCACTGACGGTCTGTTCCCCGTCTCCCTGGTATGTGGTCTGCACGAACAGGTGCAGTTGTTTCTTCTGTTTCCACAGTTCGGTATCCATACTCGGCTCCCACGCTTCCACCGGGAAATCGGTCAAATCGGACACGACCCATTCCCCTTCCGCCAGATTGTCGGTGTACGCCATCGACACTTTGCTGCCCCGCTCGGCATCACGGAAAAAGAAATAAGCCTTGTTTTCGTCCACCACGATACGCGGACGGGACATTGGAATCATCTTCGTACCACCCCCTTCCAGCAAGAACGGCCTCGTCCGCCCGGATACCTGCCGGTTATGCCATGCCTTGCCATCGTTCCATACCAAACGGTATTGCGGCACCTCACTGCCGGCATCACGCCAATAAGTAACAATATAAGGATGTCCTTCCGCATCGGTGCTCATGCTGGTCTGGTTGATCAGTCCGCTGTTTTGCGGGATATGACAGGCATACTCCGCATTGCCCTTGCGGATAGGCAGGTCGTATACCTCACCATCCGACTTATACCATGTCTGTCCCCCGTCGGGCGAACAGGCATAGCAAAGGTCGTGGTTGGTTTCCACCATCCACGTCTCACGCCATACCCACGACAGATGGATGGTTCCGGCGGAATCCACATACAATTGCCAGTAAGCATTCCGATGGTCTTCCCCGTCTATCAGGATGTCCTGCACCCGCTGCCAGGTACGGGAATCCAGGTCATAGCGATTCAATACCAGGTTGCCTCTGCCCGATGCCCCGGAGCGGTAGGCAAACAACAAATCCCCATTAGCCAGCCGGTAAAACTCAGGATACGTGACATCTCCCTCGTCTTTGCCTGTCATGGGTATTTTGTCGCCCAAGGTCAAGGTACCTGGCGCGGTGCTACGGGCATAGTTGAGCGCATTGCCGTGATGGTCGAACGACACATGCAGGTATCCCTCACCGTCAACCATGATGCTGATGATGTTGTGCGCATCAGCCACGTTGCCTTTGTACTGCGTACGTTGCACAGTCCACTCCGCAGAGCCCAACTCCCGCTTTCCCAAGACCAAGAATCCTTCCGGGTCATAATAAGATATGTATTGTGTGTCGCCGTCTGTTACAAGGGAAGAATTGCGGAACACGGTGGTATTGACGGACGTATTGCTGTATCCGTCGCCTACCTTAACCAACTGTTGTGCCCCCGCCGGCAGGAGGGACAGGCCGGATACCAAGATAAAAAGCAATGTGTGTTTCATGGATAGCATTTTTATGTGCAAATATAAAAATTACCCGCCCCAACAGTAACAGATTATTCGTCATACATAGCAAAAAAACATGCAAAAGCCCGGCATCCCCTATTTCTTTCTTTTCATGTATTCCGTAGGAGCCATACCGTATTCGTCCTTGAAGCATTGGCGGAAATAGGCTACACTGCTAAAACCGGTCAGGTCGGACACCTCCGCTACAGAGTATTCACCGCTGTCAATCAGTTCCAATCCTTTCCGCATTTTGATTTTGCGCACAAACTCGTTGACCGTCATGTCGGTCAACCCCTTGATTTTCCGGTAAAGAGTGGAATGGCTCATGCACATCTTGTCGGCAATGAACCCCACATCCATCTTCTCCATGCTCAGATTCGTTTCAATAATATCCGTTACCTTAAGCATGAACTCCTTGTCCAGCCTATTCAAAGACGAGAACCTGTCTTCCACACCCTTTTCCCCCTCTTCAGGTTTCGGGCCGGAGAGGATAGATTCCGCCAGCTTCCTCCGGTTGTCCAGCAGGTTGCAGATCCGGCTGTCGAGCAGGCGTGCGCTGAAAGGTTTGGTCAGGAATGAGTCGGCGCCGACCGCATATCCCTCCTCCTTGTCCTGGATGGTATCTTTGGCAGTAAGCAGGATGACGAGAATATGGCTTGTACGAATATCCTCCTTGACCGCCCTGCACAGTTCAATGCCGTCCATTACCGGCATCATGATATCCGAGATGATGATGTTCGGTATCCGGCTGGAAGCGATGTCCCAACCCTCTTTCCCGTTTTGCGCTGTCAACACCTCATAGCGGTCCTCAAACGAACTGCGGATGTATTCACGAATGTCGTGATTGTCCTCCACCACCAAGATAATCGGTTTCGCCTCACCCGCATCGGTTTCGGTTTCTTCCAGCAGTTTCCGTCCGGCAAATGCCACGACACTGCGCCTTCCGGCATCCGGATAAGTGTTTTCCGTAAGCAATTTGAGCGTGAACCGGCTTCCCTTGTCCACTTCGCTCTGCACCTCGACTGATGCCTGGTGCAGGTCGGCAAGCGACTTCACCAGCGAAAGCCCGATGCCCGAACCGGAAACCTGGTATTTGCCGCTTCCCTGGTAATAACGTTCGAACACATGCTTCAACGATTCTTTCGAGATGCCGTGTCCCGTATCATCCACTGTTATTTCCGTATATTTCACCCCGCTTTCCACGTGTTCGTCAAGCGACAAGGTAATTTCTCCCTTGGGCGTATATTTCAAGGCGTTCGACATCAGGTTGTCAATGATGATGGTAATGATTTCGCTGTCGTAATACAGTACGGTGTCTACCGCTGTGATGCGGATACGGATAACCACATCCGGATTGCGGTTCAGTTCCTTGTATTTGAATCCTATTTCCTGCACGAGCCGGGCCAGATCGTCTTGCGCCACCTTCAGTTCGCGGTTCTCGGTCTCCGTTTTCCGAAACTCCAATATCTGGTTTATCAAATTCAGCAGGCGGTTGGCATTGTCGTAAATGACGCTAATCTTGTTCACACACCTGGGTGAAAGCGTTTTATCGGCAAGCAAGTCCTCCAGCGGACCGAGTATCAGCGTAAGTGGTGTACGCAATTCGTGCGTGATATTGGTATAGAAACGGAGACGCTCGTTGTTCAGTTTCTTATCGTTTTCATGCCGGTGGTACTCCAGGCTGAGACGGCTTTCGAGCGTCACTTTCCGTTTATACGAACGAAGCAGGAAATAAACAAAGCCGCCCGCCAGAAGCAGGTACAACAACTTGGCATACCAGGTGAGCCAAAACGGAGGTGCCACGGTTATCCTTACAGAAGCCACCTCATCGCCGAAAGGCTGGTTTGGCAGACGTGCCTTTACTTTGAACAGGTATTCCCCCGGCTCAAGGTTATGGAAAGTGATGCTGTTTTCATTGTGGATTTGAAACCAACTTTTGTTCAGCCCTTCCATCAGGTAGGCATATTCTACCTGATGGCTTTGCGTGAAATCCATGACATTGAATGAAACCATAAAGGTATTGTAATTATAAGACAGGATTACCTCATTGTCATCAGACGAATCACCATCCGCATTCTGTCTGCTTTGCGAGTTTCCGTCATAGTTCCAAACACCCGTAATCTTAACCGGGGCAATCTCCATATTGTCCGAAAGGGTAGACGGATGGAACAGGCAAATCCCGTTCTGCGAGCCGAAATACAAGTTGCCTTCCGCATCTTTACCCACCGAGGAATCCATAAAATCGCCTCTTGGTACCCCTTGGTTCCATGTATAATTGTAAAATTTCTGCTGTTCTTCTTTCCACAGCGAAATACCCTGGTTGGTACTGACCCATATCTGTCCACTGTCGTCTTCGATAATGGCCCTTACATTATTGTCGGGCAGCCCCTGCCGATTGTCGAATACCCGGAAGGCACATGTTTCCGTATCGGGGATATGCACCAATCCTCCGCGCGTAGCCACCCATAAACCGCCTTTCCGATCCAAGTAGAAGTAATTGACCGCATTCGAGGACAACCCGCCTGATGTATCTATCCTCCGCACAATTTTCCCATCAGGACTGAATACGACAAGCCCTTTTCCGAAAGTGCCTATCCACAACTTCCCCTGGCGGTCACGCAAAATGCCATGGACCATGATGTCAGGAAGCAGGCGGTTGATGGAATCCTCCCTCTGCATCACTCCATCCCGGTACGAAAACAATCCGCTTTGCGTGCCTATCAGTAGTTTACCACCGTCTTCATAGAAACAACAAACCTCCTCATGCGGATAGGCAGACGAAACACATGCAATGGAACCCGTGTTGGGGTCGCACCTCAAGACCCCGTTCCTATACATGCCGAACCACAACATCCCTTTCTTGTCCATGTAGATGACCGACACATGCGTATGTGGAATCGTATATTTTTCCAACGAAAGGACCTGCAGCAAACGCCCGTCTTGAAAAACAGCCACTTCGTTCTCCCCTCCCGCCCAAAGTCTTCCCTGCCGGTCGAAAGCGAGCCCCCAAATCTGCTTACCGGTCAGCCGGCCGTCTTTCAACATCGGGAAATCCAATGTTTGGAAGTCGGGTTTCCTGTAACTCAGGAAGTCGATTCCTCCCCGGTAATTCCCTATCCAGATATTACCGAAACAATCTTGCAGGAAGCACCTCGCATTGGGCGATGAAATGCCATGCAGGTCGTAGGTGACACCGATATTCCTGAACTTCGTCTGTTCGGGCGAAGTAAAGGTATTGGCGTGCAGGTCGAGGATACTGACCCCACCCATATTGGTGCAAATCCAGATATTCCCATCGCGGTCTTCGCCGATGTCGCAGACTTGGTCGGAAATGACAGAACCGGGATTGCCCGCATCGTGGCGAAAGACAACGAAATTCTCCTCCTCCATATTGAACAAGGCCAACCCCTGCGTTGTACCCACCCAGATATTCTCCCTCCGGTCAATGTAAATGCACTTCACCGTATTGCCGGGGATGCTTCGCGGGTCGGACTCATCGTGGCGGTAATTCTTGCATGTCCCCGACTTCAGGTCGATAACCGCCAGTCCATCCACATTCTGGCCTACCAGCAATTTACCTTTCCCATTATCGGCTGCACACCAGAAATTGCCTTCCAGCCCCTTTATCTCTTTTGTCTTGAAAGGCGTGAATGTCCCTTTCACATTATCATAATAGTCAATGCCCAAATGATAATGCACAATCCACAGGCCACCGTCCGTAGCCGGGGCAATGTTGGTAACATCGTTTGTTATCATCGTTCCTGCATCGTAAAAACGCGTAAACCGCTGCTGCCTGCAATCGAATATGCAGAGGCCGTTGCGCTGTGTCCCCACCCATAGCGTATTGTCGTATGCATTGTAATAAATGGCATTCAGCTCGTTGCTGCTTATTTCAGAATTGTACGTGTTGTATTGGGTGAACCTGCTTCCGTCGAACCGGCTCAACCCCGACTCGGAAGCAATCCAGATATATCCCTGCCCGTCCTGGACGAGGTCTACCACATAGTTGCTCGATATGCCATCGGCTGTCCCTATCCGCTTAAAAGTAAATTCCGACCGAGCAAATAACGTGCCGAAACAGGTCCATAATACCAGAAAAAAACTTACGGCTGTATTTTTCATAATAAAACTTATCTTCATGCAAGCAAATATACATAATCCTAATGATTTCCACCGCCTGATTTTCCAAGACAACTTCCATTTTGACGGATTTTCTTCCCCCTTCCCCACTTTTAAAGAAAATTTCTCTTATTTTGCTCAATTTTTCCATCACGCCCGACATCCTTAAAATCTATATTTGCTATGAAAATTTGAAAGACGGGAAACCGTTCTTCCTCCCGTCAGCGAAATCTTAAACTAATTAATAAAAATGAAAAACAATGAAAGCAGATTCGTGTAGTAACAATCGGAAAACTCTTTTTGCTTTGTTGTTGTGTTCGGGATTCATTGCTATCCATCCCTTGGGTGCAATGGCAGAATCGGCAAACATCGTAAGCCAACAACAGGCAAGCGAAGTGAAAGGTATCGTACGTGACGTATCTGGCGAACCGGTAATCGGTGCCAGCGTAGTGGAAAAAGGTACAACCAACGGCTCAATAACCGATTTGGACGGACAGTTTACACTGAAAGTCCCGCCGGGCGGCACAGTGATCATCACCTGCATCGGTTACAAGACACAAGAAATGACCGTGACACCCGGGCGAACAATGGAAGTCACGTTGGAAGAAGATGCCGAACTGCTGGATGAAGTGGTAGTTGTCGGCTACGGCACCATGAAGCGAAAGGACTTCACCGGCTCTGTCTCCACCGTGAAGACTGCCGATACCCCGCTGGCGCTCATGCCCAGCTCGAACGCCTTTGACGTGTTGCGCGGGACAACGACAGGTCTCACCGTGTCGCAGCAACAGGGAGCCGGACAAAACCCTTCGATACTGGTACGCGGACAGAAATCAGTGAACGGAGGGACCTCCCCGCTGATTGTAGTGGACGGCATGATTTATAGTGGAAACTACACCGACATCGACCTTAATACCGTAGAAAGTGTCAGCGTGCTGAAAGATGCCACCTCGCTGGCGGCCTATGGGTCGCAGGCCGCGAACGGTGTCATCATGATTACTACAAAAAAGGGGAAACTGGGCAAGCCCGTCATCAACGTGAACACCTCGTGGGCCTTCTCCAATCCTACTTGCAAGCCTGATGTGCTGAGTCCGGAAGACTATGTGAAAAAGGTGAACCTGCTAAGTGGACTCTCCGAAGATGCAGAGCCCACCTGGATGCGCGAATACGAGTATGAAAACTACCTGAACGGGAAAACCATCGACTGGTTTGACTACAGTACCCGCACAGGATTCATGCAGAACTACTCGGCCTCCGTTTCCGGCGCCACTGAGAAGCTCAACTATTTCATGTCCGGTACCTATACTGATGAGGGAGGCATCGTAAAAGGCGATGATTACTACCGCACAGCACTGACTGCCAAATTAGAGTCGGACATCACCAGCTGGCTGCAAATTGGCGGGCAAACGGATTATGTATTCAATGACTATTGCGGCCCTACCACGTACGACCTCTATCAAGCCGTGAGACTTACCCCCTACGGACGTGCCGAACGTGCCGATGGCGGAGGATTGGAAAAATATCCGGCAAACGAAGGCACTTACCGTATCAACCCGATGTGGAGCGTGCTGAGCGGCACCGTCGATGACCACGACACATATTCCACCATCACCCTGAAAGGGCACTTGCTGCTGAAATGTCCCTGGATTGAAGGACTGAGTTTCCGCATGAACGGGAGTTATTCGAGAGAGGAAGTGGAACGCGACTACTTCACCCACGAAGGGTACTATGTAATTGAAGGCTCCGGCGACAACCGTTATTCGGAAGAAACCATATCCAATTATCTGGCCTCTGCAAACGGATATAGCGCACGCACGAAAAACACCTCATGGGTATGGGACAACATCCTGAACTATTCACGCCAATTCGGTGACCACTTCGTTGATTTCACCTATGTGTACACACGCGATTCTGACGAATACAACTACCGCAAATTCACCGGTTCTGACTTTTCGGCATTGGGCAACACCAGCCTCAGCTACTGGGGACTGAACCTGGCAAACAACCAACAGATAGAGAGCCTCAGCTACACCTTGCACACCGATGTGGGTTACCTCTGGCGGGTCAACTACAACTACAATGACACCTACCACCTAAACGTTTCCGTCCGCCGTGACGGGTCATCGGTGTTCGGGTCCAACCACAAATGGGGAACCTTCCCCGCCGTGGGCGTGGCATGGACCGTGTCCAATGAAACCTTCATGGAGAAAGCGAAGGCCGTCAACTACCTGAAGGTGAAATTCTCGTGGGGTAAAAACGGTAACCAGAGCCTCGACCCTTACCAAACACTGTCTACCATTTCCTTAGGGCAATCGGGCGGATACAGTTATCCCTTCGGCAATACATCGGAAGTGAGCTGGACACAACGCATTGCCAGCATGGGCAACGAAGATTTGGGATGGGAAGAGACATCGGCATTCAATTATGGATTTGAACTGGGACTCTTCAACAACCGCGTACACCTGAACTTTGACGGCTACTACTCGAAGACTACCAACCAGATATTCAGCCGTACCATCCCGGTCATGATTAACGGACTGACCAGCATGTATGCCACCATGGGACGAGTGGATAACTGGGGCATCGAATGGAGCCTGAACACGACAAATATCCAGACACGGAACTTTACGTGGAGTTCCGGACTGATGTTCTACCTGAACCGCAACAAGCTGAAAGAACTATACGGAGACGGCAAGGACGACATTACCAACTCCCTTTTCCTCGGCAAGTCGCTGGGAGCCATCTATGGTTATAAAAACATTGGCATCGTGCAGGAAGAAGACACTGAATACATGGAAGCCAACGGAGCCGTACCCGGCGATGTAAAGTTTGCCGACCTCGACGGTGACGGTGTAATCACAGCCGATGACCGCACCATCTTAGGTTACAACAAGGAGAATTTCCGCATGAGCTTCTCCAATACACTCCGGTGGAAAGATCTGGAACTCTATTTCCTGTTCACCGGTGTATTCGGCGGTAACGGCTACGGAAAAGCCGTCAACCTATACGCCTACCGCACCGCCTCCGACGTGCAATATGACAACAACCTGAACCACGGCTGGTGGACCGCAGAGAACCGTAGCAACGTCTATCCGCGCATTGACTATACCGACAGCCGCTACACACCGGTACAAGGCTACGGTTTCGTACGCCTGCAGGACCTCACCCTTACTTATAATTTCCACCAGCAATGGCTGAAAAACATGGGTGTTTCCAACCTGAAAGTCTACATGGCCTGCAAGAATCTTTTCACCATCACAGGATGGGAAGGCGGCGACCCGGAAATCCAGCAGACACTGGGAACAGGCTACAGCTACGGTTATCCGCTGTCCCGCACGGTATCTTTCGGCGTAAACCTGACATTTTAAAAACATTAAATAACAATTGCGATGAAAATAAACAAATATATACTGATAGCAGCAGCCTTGGGCATAACAGCCTGCAACGACAGCGACTTTCTGGAAGAAAAGGCAAAAACCATCTACACACTCGACAATTCTTTTGAGACGGTGAGCCAAGTAGAGGCCTGCGTGAACAACCTCTACCAACACATCCGATATTGGTACCAGATTGACTACTTCATGAAAGGGTTGGGCTCAGATGTACTAGACACTCCTTATTTCCGGTGCACGGGAAACGGGTACAGCAACTTCTCTACCTGGTCTTCGACTTCCAGCAGTTCGGAAGGTATCTTCGATGCACTTTACCAGCTTGCCAACTATGCCAACCAAGCCATGATAGGGTGGAATACCGAAGGATTGAGCTGGGATGATGAAAGCAAACGTGAAGAGCTCTACGGCGAAATCCTCTTTTTCCGGGGCTATGCCTACCTGTCGCTGGGCGAGATGTTCGGCGGTGTACCGTTGGTGGACCAATTCTATCAAGAACTGAAGCTGGACTTTGAGCGTTCCACCCGCGAAGAGACCTACGACTTTGCCATCAATGACCTGGAAGCCGCAGCCGAAGCCTTACCCGACTATCCGTCTGAGGCAGGCCGTGTGGGCAAGGGAGCCGCCTACCACTTCCTGGCCGAAGCTTATCTGGCAAGAGCCATCATCAATAACAACGACAGCAAGGATTTGCAAACCTCCATCAGCTATGCCGACAAAGTGATGAACCTGCACCCGCTGATGACCGAACGCTTCGGCACCCGTGCCACGGAAGGATCAGGCACCACCAAAAACAGCATCGAAGCCTATTATCCCGATGGAAATGTTTTCTTTGACCTCTTCCAGGAAGGAAACTATGACTATGTGGAAGGCAACACCGAAGCACTCTGGACCCTGCAGAACGACTATACAGTTTACCACGAATGGGGTGGAGACAACTACGTAGCCTCGCCGAGAGGCTTCTCCCCTGCCCTGCGCGATGTGCGCTGGAACTCCACATATACCGAAGACAATGCAGACAGCGGTCCGTGGGCAGGCAACGTGGACGAAACACTCTATCCGGGAGGGAACGTATGCGCATACGTGGGCGGCCGGGGCATCGCGAACTGCACACCTACCGACTACGTCATTTCCCAAGTGTGGGAAGGCGACTTGGCCGATGACATGCGCAACGACCCCTGCAACATCCGCCGCGACTTTATCTGCCTTGATACGCAACACAGCCTGTACGGACAGACAGTCACCACCGACATGCTGGATTACTCTGTGTCGCAAATCACGGAATTCTATCCCGTATGGACAAAAAACGCCCCCATTGACGACTGGGGTTACGATGACTTGGAGGACGGCGGGGTACGATCCAACATATATTGCGACCAGTATGCCTGCCGCTCGGCAGAAACACTCCTGCTGCGCGCCGAGGCTCATCTGCGTGCCGGGGAAACTTCTGCTGCAGTGAACGATGTGAACATACTCCGCAACCGGGCACAATGCAGCCGTCTCGCCACAGCGGGCGACATGTCCATCCAATACATCCTGGACGAACGGGTACGCGAACTTTTCTGTGAAGAACGACGCTGGGCAACACTGCTCCGTATGGGGCAGGACGGTATCGACAGTGTCAACGACCACGCCTTGTACATTGCCTACCAACCTTTCTGGGGCGGCTATTTCACTCCATCAGGCAATCCTATCACCGATTGGACATTGTTCCCCATCCCACAAGATGTAATCGACTCGAACACAGACGCGGTTATCGAACAGAATCCCGGTTGGTGACAAAACCCGCCACGGCATCAGCCGTGTGACAAATATTTGCCCAGACCATTAAGAGACACACAGAAGCACAATTTATGACCGGCTTTCTGTGTGCCTCTTTTTAATTAAAAACAGAAGCAATAGATAATAAATGAATAAGGAATGCGAATATTTTTCCCTAACAATGTTATCTTTGTGGCACGGAAATCGGATTGTCCTGTCATGCCCGATCCTCAATTCCCGTAATGCTATATTTTCGAACCATTTTGACCATAACAAATATGTCTACGATTATTTACGCTTCACCCATATTCGGGCCGGTACATAGCCGCCGGCTGGGCATTTCGTTAGGAATCAACCTGCTCCCTTCCGATGGAAAAGTATGTACGTTCGATTGCATTTATTGCGAATGCGGATACAACAAGGATCACCGTCCACACCGGAGCTTCCCCACACGAGAAGAAGTGCGCAAGGCATTGGAAGACCGCTTGAAAGATATGCAGAAAAATGGTCCTTTCCCCAATGTACTTACCTTTGCCGGAAACGGAGAACCCACGTTGCATCCCCTTTTCAGGGAAATCATCGGAGATACGATTGCTTTGCGCGACCGTTATTTCCCCGATGCCAAAATCAGCGTATTAAGCAATGCCACCATGATCCACCGCCCCGAAGTGTTTGAAGCACTGAACCTAGTAGACAACAACATATTGAAACTCGACACGGCAGACACTTCCTACATTCACCGGGTAGACCGTCCCGTAAATACCTATGACATAAATCGTACCATCCAATGCATGAAAGCCTTCGAAGGGAACCTGATTGTCCAGACCATGTTCTTGAAAGGGAAGACCGATGAAGGCGAAGATGTAGACAACACTTCCGACCGTTTTGTCCTCCCGTGGATACAGGCGGTGAAGGAAATTGCTCCCCGCCAGGTAATGATTTATACCATTGACCGCGAAACTCCCGACAGTTTCCTGCAAAAAGCCTCCCATGAAGAACTTGACCGTATTGTTGCCTTACTGGAACAGGCAGACATCCATGCTACTGCTTCTTATTAGACGGGCTTCGCACCTGTGTACGCCGCTGCAGAATCGGAACGCCCGTCAATCCAAATACAGATAATCATAATGTACCAACGGGCGGCACCCGTGTTCACCCAGTATCCGACGAGCCTCTTCAGCCCCCACGCTGATACGCCCCACACCTATCTGGCACCCTTCTTCGTCTATAACCTTCACAATATCATCCTTTTCAAAATCCCCTTCGATGTGAACCACACCCACAGGCAGGATACTTGCCGCCTTGCCGCCCTTCAGTGCTTCTACTGCCCGGGCATTGAGATGCAACTCTCCTTTGGCAAAGCCCCCGCTATGGGCAATCCATTTTTTCACTCCCGATACAGGCACGGCAGCAGGAACAAAACGCGTACAGACCGTATCGCCAGGTCGTTCCAGCAAATCGAGAAGGATGTTGTCTTTCTTACCGTTGGCTATAATGACCGTAATGCCTTCATCCGCCACCTTGCGGGCAATCGTAGACTTAGTCAGCATGCCTCCCCTTCCGAAGCCTGATCTTTCAATCCGGATATAGTCCGACAGATCTTTCCCCTGCTCCACCGTGCGTATCACTGATGTGCCGGGCTGCAAAGGCGAGCCGTCGTAAATGCCATCAACATTGCTCAAGATAATCAATACCTGCACGTCAAGCATCGAAGCAACCAGCCCCGAAAGCTCATCGTTGTCGGTAAACATCAGTTCGGTAACAGAAACGGTATCATTTTCATTGACAATAGGAATAACCCCATTTTCTATCATTACCTGCATGCAGCTCCGCTGGTTGAGGTAATGCCTCCGCGTACAGAAACTTTCCTTCATTGTCAGCACCTGCCCCACGGCAATACCGTGTTCGCGGAACAACTCATAATAACGGTTTATCAGCTTTGCCTGCCCCACAGCAGAGAACAACTGGCGCTGTTCCACGCTGTCCAGTTTATGGTGCAGCTTCAGTTCGCTCCGCCCCGATGCAACAGCCCCCGATGACACCAATACCACTTCCACTCCGTTCTTATACAGTTCGGCCACTTGGTCTACCAATGCCGACATGCGCGTCACGTCAAGCGTCCCGTCTTTCCGTGCCAATACATTGCTTCCGATTTTTACCGCAATCCGATGATATGGATACTTCATGCTACCTGCATTTTATTAATAATATGTTCACAAACATACTTAATTTCTTCTTACTTCCAGCCATGTCACGACAAAAAAACGGATTTTGCCTACCGGCCTCCCCCCATAGCGCCACGTAGCAATATAGTGCATGACCCGAATGTACGATACCTTTTACGTTGTGTGTTTCCGCAAAATTTCTTATGTTTGCGATGGGAACCATTAACGACAACACCATGATTAAAGCTGTTTTTCTCGACATCGACGGAACGCTGGTCTCATTCAAGACCCACTCCATTCCCCAGTCTACCCTTAAGGCACTCGCACAATTGCACAAGCAAGGAGTCAAACTTTTCATTTCTACCGGACGTCCCGAAGTACTCATGCGGAAAGCCATAAACAACTTTCCTTTCGATGGATACATCACCCTGAACGGCGCTTATTGCTTCACAGCCAGTCATCATGTCATCTATAAAGGAAGCATCCCTCCTGATGACATCGAACACCTAATATCTTTTCACCAGCAACGCCCCGACATACCGTTCGTATTCGTGCATGATGACACATGGTTCATTACAAGTGTCAATGAGACCGTACAGAAAGTTGCCGATCTGATTCAGATTAGCCTTCCCCCCATAAGCCCTATCGAAGAAGCACGCGGCAAGGAAATCCTGCAAATCATGGGCTACTTCCAGAAAGACGAAGACATAGAGGTCTTCTCGCAAGTGCTAAAACACTGCGAACCCATGCGCTGGAATCCTCTGTTCGCTGATATCATCGCACGCGGCAACAGCAAAAGCCACGGTATCGATCACATTATCCGGTATTATGGCATAGACCTGCAAGAAACCATGGCATTCGGGGATGGTGGTAACGATATCCCGATGCTGAAACATGCAGGTATAGGCATAGCCATGGGCAATGCCACTCCAGAGGTGCAAAAAGCTTCCGACTTCGTCACCACCACCGTGGACGAAGACGGCATTCTCCATGCATTGAAACATTTCGGCCTTTTGTGACATACCCCCCGAGACAGGGAAGATATTTAAATGACATACGTCAAGAAAAACAGCATTTTCACTAAAAAAGTATTCCCTGAGTATTGCAAACAGCATAATAATGATATACATTTGCACCGTGGTTGGGAAACCAATAGAAAATAATTCAGATATTAGACACGATAAAAAATGTGGTATTAGTTTTAGGTAATAAAAATTGTTTTTGTTTTGAGGTATTAGTAAATAATTAAGGTAACATTTAAAAAGGTTGGAAATAGGCATCGACGTTTGATTTAAGGTAAAAAAGAAAGAAGGATAACAAAACAGAATGAAGATGCAAGAACCCTATTAACGGGGGTTCTTTGGGAAGTCGGCGGTGTCAAAAGACGACGGATTTTAAAGTAAGATAGAATCATTTCGATATTTTTCTCCTATTATTTTCAGTAAATTGTTGCATAAACAAAAAAGAACCTTTATTTTTGTGACATCAAGCAACAAATAGGAACATTTTATAACCTAAAACCATTAAATTAATGAATGCAGCTAAAGTACTGGAAGACCTGAAAAGAAGGTTTCCCAATGAGCCTGAATATCACCAGGCAGTAGAAGAAGTGTTAAGTACCATCGAAGATGAGTACAACAAACATCCCGAATTTGACAAAGCCAATCTGATTGAACGCCTCTGTATCCCGGATCGAATATACCAATTTCGTGTGACATGGATGGATGACAAAGGCAACATCCGAACCAATATGGGCTATCGTGTACAACACAACAATGTCATCGGCCCCTACAAAGGAGGCCTTCGTTTCCATTCCTCGGTTAACTTGTCCATCCTGAAATTCCTGGCTTTCGAACAAACATTCAAAAACTCTTTGACCACACTTCCGATGGGCGGAGGAAAAGGCGGTTCGGATTTTTCTCCGCGTGGCAAATCCAATGCGGAAGTAATGCGTTTCTGCCAAGCATTCATGCTGGAATTATGGCGTCATATCGGTCCCGAAACCGATGTCCCAGCCGGTGATATCGGTGTAGGCGGACGCGAAGTGGGCTTCATGTTTGGCATGTACAAGAAGTTGTCCCATGAATTCTGTGGTGTACTGACCGGCAAAGGAAGCGAATTCGGCGGCTCTTTAATTCGTCCGGAAGCTACAGGATACGGAAACATCTACTTCCTGCTCGAGATGCTGAAGACACGCGACATCAACATCGCCGGCAAGACTTGCTTGGTTTCCGGCTCGGGCAATGTGGCTCAATACACGGTTGAAAAGCTGATTGAACTGGGGGCAAAGGCAGTCACCATGTCTGACTCGGACGGGTACATCTACGATCCTGACGGCATCGACCGCGAAAAACTGGACTACATTATGGAACTGAAGAACCTGTACCGGGGACGTATCCGCGAATATGCGGAAAAATACGGGTGCAAGTACGTGCCGGGCGCACGTCCCTGGAATGAAAAAGCGGACATCGCACTTCCGTCTGCCACCCAAAACGAAATCAATGGCGAAGATGCCAAAACATTGATCGCAAACGGTGTGTTCGCGGTTTCAGAAGGTGCCAACATGCCTTCTACCCCCGAAGCCATCCGCGTATTCCAGAATGCAAAAATCCTGTATGCACCCGGCAAGGCGGCCAATGCAGGCGGCGTATCCGTTTCCGGATTGGAAATGACCCAAAATTCCATCAAACTGGGGTGGAGCCGGGAAGAAGTGGATGAAAAGCTGAAAAGCATCATGAAAGGCATTCACGAAGCCTGTGTGCAATATGGCACGGAGCCAGATGGTTATGTTAATTACGTAAAAGGAGCCAACGTGGCAGGTTTCATGAAAGTAGCAAAAGCCATGATGGCACAAGGTATCGTATAATCATTCTGATATCAAAATCCTGAATGCAGGGACACAAATTCCCCCAAAGATGATAATACACTTTGGACAGGATGTGTCCCTGTATTTTTTCCTTCATTTGAGGATAGAAAATGGGATAATATTATGTGAATAAATGTTATACTCTGTTTAATGTAACCAAATAAGGAGGAATGATAGTCATCTTCCTGTATAACTTTGTACCAATTAACGCCCGCTTGCGCATGTTAAAACACGGACGGGGCCCTTACGACAAATGATGACCAATCCAACCTGATATTATGCTATTGCCCTATTTGCACAAAGATTTGATAGAAGCCGGATGCGATGAAGCTGGACGCGGATGCCTTGCCGGAGCCGTATATGCGGCGGCTGTAATTTTACCCCCTGATTATAAGGACGAGAGACTGGATGATTCGAAAAAACTGACAGAGAAGCAGCGTTACAGGCTGCGGGAGGTAATAGAGCGCGATGCACTGGCATGGGCCGTAGGCGTGGTATCCCCTGAAGAAATAGATGAAATCAATATTCTGAACGCTTCATTCCTTGCCATGCACAGGGCGGTGGACCAGCTTGCCATACGTCCGCAACACTTGATTGTTGATGGCAACCGTTTCAACCCTTATCCGCACATCCCCCATACCACGGTGATAAAGGGAGATGGGAAATATCTGTCCATAGCCGCCGCTTCTATCCTGGCAAAGACATACCGTGACGACTACATGGCACTCCTGCATGCGGAATATCCTTTTTATGGCTGGAACAAGAATAAGGGGTATCCCACCCGACTCCACCGTGAAGCTGTCAGAAAATATGGGCCTACTCCTTATCATCGTATTAGCTTCAATCTGTTGGGAAACGATCTAAGTTAACCCCTCAGCCGCTGCCTTCGAGATGCCTAAAGGAATAAGAGATAAATAATTTACCAGCAGAAAATACAATAGTACTCTTTGCCCGTACAGCATGAAAAGAGGAATGCCTGTCGTCGTTTTGTTGGAATATTTAACACTTGGACAGCAACAGGATTGGGTTTTATTCGTATCTTTGAAAATTGAGTAACTCTAAAACGAAAAGATTTATGAACGCAAATCCAATTTTCAGCTTGCACGTCCCGACAAAAATCTTGTTCGGGTGCGGAGAAATCAAGAAGTTGGCCACTGAGACCCTGCCGGGCAGAAAAGCCATGATTGTGATTTCGGGCGGAACTTCCATGAAAAAATACGGATATTTGGACAAGGTAATCGGCTACCTGACCGAAAATGACGTAACATCTATCGTATACGACAAGATATTGCCCAATCCCATCAAAGCACACGTAATGGAGGCAGCAGCAATCTGCAGGGAACAGAAATGCGACTTTATTATCGGCTTAGGCGGAGGAAGCAGCATCGACTCGGCGAAAGCCATTGCCATCATGGCATGCAATGACGGAGACTATTGGAACTACATCAACGGAGGAAGCGGGAAAGGCCACCCGGTAACTAAAGTCTTGCCGATTGTGGCAATTCCTACTACTGCGGGTACAGGCACAGAAGCAGACCCTTGGGCAGTCATAACCAACGAAGACAAACAAGAAAAAATAGGATTCGGGTGTCAACTCACGTTCCCCACCCTTTCCATCGTAGACCCGTGTCTGATGCAGACCATTCCGCCGCACCTCACTGCTTACCAAGGATTCGATGCATTCTTCCATGCAGCAGAAGGCTTTCTTGCCAACTGCGCTTCTCCCATAAGCGACCTGTATGCTTTAGAGGCTATCCGCCTACTCTACAAGTACCTCCCCGTAGCAGTAAACGATGGACGGAATCTCAAGGCACGCGCCAAAGTGGCATGGGCGAGTACGCTTGCCGGACTGGTAGAAGCCACCTCCAGTTGCATATCCGAACACTCGATGGAACATGCCATGAGTGCTTTTTATCCGGAGTTGCCACATGGCGCAGGCCTGATAGCCATCAGCGAAGCATATTTCGAAAGTTTCCGGAACGACCGTATGAAGCGTTACATGAAAATGGCGGATATCATGACCCAGCAGAAAAGCAACCGCCCAAGCGACTTCATCGATGCATTGATTCGTATGAAAAAGGAATGCCACGTGGATCAAATCAAGCTGAGCGACTGGGGTATCAAAGAAGAAGACTTCCCCAAAATGGTACAGAACGCACGCGAGACCATGGGTGCCCTCTTCACCCTCGACCCACGTCCGCTGACCGATGAAGAAATACTGACTATCTACCAAAAGTCGTACAAGTAACGGTACTTAATAAATTTTACAGAGGCAGGATATCCCAGCCTCTGTAAAATTTATAACAGACAACGGGAACAGTTATCCGCATGTTTTCAATTCCTATTTTATTATGCTGTTCACGAAAAAATAGTAACTTTGCGGCATATTTTGATGAGTGTGTATGAAAGATACCAAACAACAATTCGAATATATAATTGCCGTCTGCAGAGAACTGTTCACGAAAAAACTTCATGACTATGGTGCCGCATGGCGCATTATGCGACCTTCTTCGGTAACCGACCAACTGTTCATCAAAGCAAACCGTATCCGGAGTATCGAGGTAAAAGGCATGAACCTCGTTGAAGAAGGCGTACGGTCAGAATACATCGCCATCGTCAATTACGGCATTATCGGATTAATCCAGATAGAATTGGGATATGCGGAGAAGGAAGACCTGACAGAAGAGAAAGCAACCACACTCTATGACACGTATTCCAAAAAAGCACTCGATCTGATGCTGGTGAAGAACCATGATTACGATGAAGCATGGCGCAACATGCGGATTACCTCGTACACCGACCTGATCCTGATGAAAATCTACCGCACCAAACAAATAGAAGCTCTGGGGGGGAACACATTGGTGTCGGAAGGCGTGGATGCCAACTACATGGACATGATCAATTATGCCATATTCGCTTTAATCAAACTGGAATTTGGAGAATAAACACGTACATAAAGCCATCTTCGCCGGAGTAAATGCATGCCGTTGCGTGCTGGCTACCGTATTCATCTTTTCCGGATTTGTCAAGGCAAACGATCCGTCGGGCACAGCCTACAAGCTGCAAGACTACCTGGAAGCGTGGGGATTGCTCGAGAGGATTCCCCAATTCGTGCCCTATACAGGAGCCATGGCAATAGGAATATCCGAATTCACATTAGGCGTTTACCTACTGTTCGGCATACACCGAAAGGCTACTTCCACCCTGTTGTTGATTGTAATGGCATTCATGACACCGCTCACGTTATGGCTTGCCATCGAGAATCCGATATCCGACTGCGGGTGTTTCGGTGATGCCATAATCCTGACCAATTGGGAAACTTTCGGCAAAAACATCATCTTGCTGGGAGCTGCCATCATTGTATTCCGCTACAGGGACACATGCCTCAAGAAGTTGGTAACCGGGAAAGTAGACTGGTTGATTGCGTTGTATACAATAGTGTTCGCTATCCTGTACACCCTTTACTGCATACGTGAACTTCCTGTGTTTGACTTCAGCACGTATCACATCGGGATCAACATCCGTGAAGGAATGGAAATTCCTGAAGGAGAAAAAAACACTGTATACGAAACGACTTTCATCTATGAAAAGGATGGAGTGGAAAAGGAATTCACTATCGACAATTTCCCTTCGGACACAACGTGGACATTTGTTGACTCGAAAACACGGATAAAAGAAAAAGGATACGAACCGCCCATCCAAGACTTCCAGATTGTGTCGCAAGAAGACGGAACCGACTTGACGGAAGAAATCTTAGATGACAGCAGCTACACATTCTTTCTGGTATCCCCGCAGTTGAGATTTGCTGATGACAGTGACATAAACCGCATCAATGAAGTATACGACTACAGCCAGGAATACGGTTATCGGTTCGTGTGCGCCACTGCCTCATCCGATGACGACATCGCTGCTTGGCAAGACAATACAGGAGCCGAATACCCGTTTGCCATCATGGATGAAACCACACTGAAGACCATCATCCGCTCCAATCCGGGGATGTTATTGCTGAAAGACGGGACAATCCTGAATAAATGGAGCTCAAACAACCTGCCTGATGAATACCAATTGGATGCCCCATTGGAGAAGTTACCCATCGGGAAGCTGAATCCTAAAAGCACTTGGCACAAAATCGCGCAGACAGCCGGGTGGTTCTTTGGACCGTTACTCCTCCTCACTTTATGTGACCTGATGTGGCTGAAATGCCGCAAATGGAGAATAAAGAAATGTATTTGTCCAAACCGGAAAAAGAAACGTAACTGATATATCAACCTTTTAAAACTTTAACAAAATGAGAAAAAACATTGTAGCAGGCAACTGGAAAATGAACAAAAACCTGCAAGAAGGCATTGCTTTGGCAAAAGAACTGAACGGGATGCTGGCCGCAGACAAACCAAACTGTGACGTAATCATCTGCACTCCATTCATCCATTTGGCTTCCGTCACCCCGATTGTGGACAAAAACATCATCGGCGTAGGTGCAGAAAACTGTGCGGACAAAGCATCGGGAGCCTATACCGGCGAAGTGTCGGCGGAAATGGTTGCCTCAACAGGTGCCCAATATGTGATTTTGGGACACTCCGAACGCCGTGCCTACTATCACGAGACTGTAGAAATCCTGGAAGAAAAAGTGAAACTGGCTTTGGCAAACAACCTGCGCCCGATTTTCTGTATCGGCGAAGTATTGGAAGAGCGCGAGGCAAACAAACAGAATGAAGTGGTAGAAACCCAACTGGCTTCCGTATTTTCGCTGTCGGCAGAAGATTTCAGCAAAATCATCTTAGCTTACGAACCGGTCTGGGCAATCGGCACAGGCAAAACTGCTACTCCACAGCAAGCGCAGGAAATCCATGCCTACATTCGCTCACTGATTGCAGCCAAATACGGTAATGAAGTGGCAGAAAACACTTCCATCCTGTATGGAGGAAGTTGCAAACCTTCAAACGCCAAAGAATTGTTTGCCAACCCGGATGTTGACGGCGGCCTGATTGGCGGAGCTGCACTGAAGGCCAACGACTTCAAAGGCATCATTGATGCATTTAAGTAATCCCGGCCGACAAACCTCCGTTGGTAAGACGCAAGCATAAAGCCTTGCCAACGGAGATTTTAACCGACAGACACCCTACTGAACCCCCAACGCCCAATTTATGAAATACTTGCTATCCATCTTTTTATGCTGTGCCCTCGCAACGGTACATGCGCAACGCACCATTGTAGAAAGCCTTGAGACCTCTCAAGCAGGTGAGGGAACCGTAACCGTGCACCAGGAAACTTACATCAATTCGCTGATAGGATTACGCTATGCAGGCAATACTTCCGTTCCAAAAACCTTGAAAGCAAGAGGATTCCGCGTACAAATCTACGCGGGGAACAATTCACGTGCTGCCCGGAACGAAGCAACAGCCATTGCCGAGAAAGTAAAAAAAGAATTTCCCGAGATGCCGGTATACACCTATTTCCAACCTCCACGCTGGCTGTGCCGTGTAGGCGACTTCAAGAGTATAGAAGAAGCACACGTAGCCATGCGTAAACTGAAGGCAAGCGGCGGATTCAAGGAAGCAGCAATTGTACGAGAACAAATTAATATATTTATCGAATAAACATGATTGATACAGACCTGTTGGATTTTCCCGAAGAGAAAGTACGGAAACTGATGTCACATTACAAGGAGATACTTTCCCTATTGGGCGAAGATCCCGGACGAGAAGGACTTTCCAAGACTCCTGAGCGTGTGGCAAAAGCCATGCTCACACTGACCAGAGGCTACGATGTAGACCCAAAAAAGATTTTATCAGAAGCTAAATTCAAGGAAAAATACAGCCAGATGGTGGTGGTAAAGGACATTGACTTTTTCTCGATGTGCGAACACCATATCCTCCCTTTCTACGGCAAAGCACACGTAGCTTACATCCCGAACGGATACATCACGGGACTGAGCAAAATAGCCCGGGTGGTAGACATATTCTCACACCGCCTCCAGGTACAGGAGCGCATGACACTACAGATAAAAGAATGTATACAGGAAACGCTAAATCCCTTAGGCGTAATGGTAGTGGTAGAGGCGAAGCACATGTGCATGCAGATGAGAGGAGTGGAAAAACAAAATGCCATCACGACAACATCCGACTTTACCGGAGCTTTCAACCAAGCAAAGACACGGCAAGAATTTATGAACCTTATCCGTAAATAGGCCGGAGAGAAATATCTCCGGCACTTTCTCTCACCAAGTAGTATAAGGGGCTTTCATCAAAAAAGAATTGTAATATTTCACCACCCCGGTTACTTCTTCTCCAATGAAACCAGGCAAGGCGACCTCTTCCGTTTCAGAACGAAGTTCTACTTCCGCCACAACCAATCCTTCGTTTTCTCCATGAAACTCATCCACTTCAAATACATGCCCGCCGAAGTCTACCAAGAAACGAACCTTCTCGATACGTCCCGGCTCACACAAAACCATCAGCTCTTCCGCCTCGTGCAAAGGGAGCTCACGTTCCCATTCGTAACGGCTTGTACCCGATGCATCCGAAGGTCCTTTGATTGTGAGATATCCCTTGTCTTCCCTGATACGAATCCTTACAGTCCTCCCCCTCGCACTGCAAATATACCCTTGTTCGATACGGCTTTTCTCGTATGCCTGCGCACGGTAAGAATCATCTTTCACTAAAAATTTCCGTTCTATTTCCCGGTTCATTCCTTGCATCTTCAAACTATCGAATAGACGACCATCATTACAATGGCGAGAAGCGCCAAAGCTATACACACATATTTGATAAGGCGGTTTGCCTTTTCTTCCTCACTGTACTTGGCATTCTTTTTCTTGCTGTTCTTGTTTCCCATAGCATCTGTTTTTACTAAACCACCCTTAAATGTACTAACTATCTTGAAATAAGAAAAATTTTCTGTTCGTTTTTACGATTCATTACCTGAAAATTCCATTAAATAAGCTTTAATGAACCCATCAATCTTTCCATCCATTACTCCGCCTACATCCGAAGTCTGGAAATTGGTACGGTGATCTTTCACACGACGGTCATCAAATACATAGCTGCGTATCTGCGAGCCCCATTCGATTTTCTTTTTCCCGGCTTCCACCTTTGCCTGCTCCTCCATACGATGCTGCAGCTCCTTGTCGTACAAGATGGAGCGCAACTGTCGCATGGCATTTTCCTTGTTTTTAGGCTGGTCGCGGGTTTCAGTATTTTCTATCAAAATCTCTTCTTCTTCACCTGTATAGGGATCTTTATATTGATAACGCAGACGCACACCCGATTCCACCTTATTGACATTCTGTCCACCGGCACCCCCGCTCCGGAAAGTATCCCAAGACAGGCGGGCAGGTTCCACCACAACCTCAATCGAATCATCTACCAAAGGTGTCACGAATACCGATGCGAACGAAGTCATCCGTTTGCCCTGGGCATTATAAGGAGATACACGCACCAGGCGATGCACGCCGTTTTCGCCCTTCAGATATCCGTATGCGTATGCCCCTTCAATGTTCATTGTCACGGTCTTGATGCCGGCTTCATCACCATCCTGCAAATTGGCCACCGATAATTTGTAACCATGGTTTTCTGCCCAACGCATATACATACGCATCAGCATCGAAGCCCAATCTTGGCTTTCGGTACCGCCTGCACCCGAATTAATTTTCAATGCACAATCCATTTGGTCGGCTTCAGAACGCAGCATGTTTTTCAGTTCCAATTCCTCGATGGCCTTCACCGCCTTGGCGTATGCCTCATCCACTTCTGTCTCCGTCACCAACCCATCCTTGCAAAAATCGAAAGCCAGTTCTAATTCGTCCGCCAAAGTTTTCACCCCGGTATACCCATCAATCCATCCTTGCAATGCCTTCACCTTTTTCATTTGGGATTCCGCCTTTTTGGCATCGTCCCAAAAACCCGGAGCTTGTGTGCGAAGCTGTTCCTCTTCTACCTGTACCTGCTTGTTTTCTATATCTAAATAACGGTAAAGTGCCTCCGTGCGTTCCTTGACATCCTTTAATTGGTCTGTAGTTATCATAATAATACTTTTCTCATTATTCGTCCACAAAATTAACTGTTTTTACGTTAGCGTAAAAACATGCTGTTAGAAAATGTCATTCCTCCTCATACATCTTTTCTATCTCATTGGCATAATTCTGCATCAAAACCGCACGCCTGATTTTCAAAGTATTGGTCAGTTCACCTTTTTTCATGCTGAAAGGCTCGGGCAGCAGGACGAAACGCTTTACCTGTTCATAATGCGCAAACTCCTGTTGCAAGGCATCAATGCGTATCCGGAACAACGCGATGATTTCCGGCTTTTTCAATAAATCGGCACGGTCGGTATAGGCTATCCCATGCTCTTGGGCATATTTCTCCACTTGCCTGTATTCGGGCACGATAAGGGCAGAAACAAATTTGCGCCGATCGGCAATGACGGATACCTGATCAATGTAACGGTCCACCACCAACTTGGTTTCAATGGCTTGGGGAGCGATGTATTTTCCATTCGAAGTCTTGAACAGATCCTTGATACGGTCGGTTAAATAAAGGAAACCGTCTTCCATGTAACCGGCATCTCCCGTACGAAACCAGCCATCTTCGGTGAACACGTTACGGGTATTCGCCTCTTTCTTATAATACCCTTTCGTGACCGTCTCCCCCCGAAGCAGAATTTCGTTGTTTTCACCGAACTTGATTTCAAGCCCTGGGATGATATTGCCCACAGAGCCTGTTCGGTAATGGTTGATCCACCCGATTGAAACACTTGCCGTGGTTTCGGTCAGTCCATATCCTACCACCATATTGATGCCAACCGAATGGACAAACTCTTCCACTTCCTTGGATACAGCGGCCCCCGCCGTAGGGAAAAAGTTGCCACGTTCAATGCCAATGGTTTTCTTCAATATGCCATAAATGGTGTTTTCGTAAAAACGGTATTTAATATGTAACAAGCGAGGAGGCGTCTTACCGTTCATCAGGTAACGGATATTGTGTTCGTATCCTGTCTTCAGGGCATCCAGCATCAGTTTTTTCTTCAGTCCGGTAGCTTCATGGATTTTCCCGTACACAGCCGCATATACCTTTTCCCAAAAACGGGGCACACTGCACATCGCTGTGGGACGGATTTCCCTAATGGCCATCTGGACATCTTGTGGGTACAAGTTAATACACAGCAGACAACCTTTGTTAATACAATAGTATGACCACGCCCGCTCAAATACATGTGTGAAAGGGAGGAAACTCAAAATTATATCCCGGTCGGTCAGACTGAGCAGAATCTTGTCGTGTGCACGGAAAGCAGCCTCGTAGCATGAATGGTGCAGCATGACACCTTTCGAATTACCGGTAGTGCCCGATGTATAAAGGATGTTGGCAAGGTCTTCCGGTCCCGATCCGCAAGTCCGGCGGTCCACTTCCTCTTGCCGACTGCCATCTTCCCCCAACGCCAGGAACTCATCATAATAAATGGAAAAGGTGTCTTCGGGAACGCGCTCCACCTCGGGACTGAATATGACAATCCGTTTCAGTGTTTTGCACAGGTTCTGCACCCGGAATGCCACTTCATACTGGTACTGCCCACCTACAAACAAGTAACGGATTGAAGCATCTTCCAGAATGTAATGGACTTGCGCTTCCGAGCTGGTAGCATACAGCGGAACTGTTACCGCACGCACGCCGAAAGCCCCAAAGTCCGTGTACAAGCACTCGGGCATGTTCTCCGAAAAGACCCCTATATTCTCCTGCACTTCTACTCCCAAGGCTATCAACGCATTAGAGACTTTCTTTACTTTGTCGGCGAACCCATTCCACGAAACCGGAATCCATTCTCCTTTCTTATAATCACGATACTTCAATGCCGTGCGGTCACCGTACTTTCCGGCCTGTCGGTAAACCAACGAAGACAAATATGAACCACTCATTTAAACTTTATTTATAGTCGTTACCTGCAAAGATAGGGTTTAATTTGGATAAATGAAGTATCTTTGTGCGCAAAACAAATAGCATACTCTATGCTGCCAGACATACGTTATTATACGACAGAAGCACTTACCTTGCTCAATTCGCTGATTGGAATTCCGTCCATCAGCCGGGAAGAAGATGATGCCGCCAACTTCTTACAGAACTATATTGAAGAAAGCGGGATTATGACCGGACGGTCGGGGAACAATATTTGGTGCATCAGCCCGAAGTTCGATACCAACCGCCCCACGGTGTTACTCAACTCACATATCGACACGGTGAAACCCGTAAAAGGCTGGCGTAAGCAGCCCTTCACCGCGAAATTGGAAAACGGAAAACTGTACGGACTGGGAAGTAATGATGCAGGTGCCAGTTTAGTATCGCTCTTCCAAGTATACCGCTACCTGTCCTCCACCGCCCAAAACTACAACCTTATCTTCTTGGCATCGTGTGAGGAAGAAGTATCGGGCAAGGGGGGTATCGAAAGTGTCCTGCCCCAACTGCCTCCCATTTCATTGGGGGTGGTGGGAGAACCTACGGAAATGCAACCGGCCATTGCCGAGAAAGGCCTGATGGTATTGGACGTCATGGCACATGGCAAGGCCGGGCACGCCGCACGCGAGGAAGGGGACAATGCCATCTACAAGGTATTGAAAGACATCGAATGGTTCCGCGATTACCATTTCCCGAAAGTATCCCCCCTTTTGGGGGCAGTGAAGATGAATGTCACGCAAATCAATGCCGGCACACAGCACAACGTAGTACCCGACCTCTGCACATTCGTAGTGGATATCCGTAGCAACGAGTTTTATTCCAATGAAGAATTATTCAACGAAATCTCCGCACACATCCATTGCGAGGCAAAGGCACGTTCCTTCCGCTTGGACTCATCACACATCAATCCTGAACATCCGTTTGTGAAACGTACGATCGAATTAGGAAAAGTCCCATTCGGATCGCCCACCCTATCCGACCAGACATTAATGAATTTCCCTTCGGTAAAAATCGGACCGGGCAAATCTTCCCGTTCACATACGGCAGACGAATACGTCCTGGTCAGCGAAATCGAAGAGGCTATTAGTATGTACATCTGTATATTGGACGGACTTAAACTTTAAACTATGACAAGACTGACCAACCGGCTGATCTGGCTTGCGGCAAGCACAATCCTGTTGCTTGCCTCCTGCGGAAGCAGCAAGAACAAAAATACAACGGAAGAAACCACGGGACCTGTAGTCTCGGTGCAAGTCCCCGTATTCAATGCCGACAGTGCCTATGCTTACATCAAATGCCAGACGGACTTCGGTCCCCGTGTTCCTGGTACGGAAGCACACCGGAAATGTGGTGATTACTTGGCGGCACAGCTGGGACAAGCGGGTGCCAAGGTCTACAACCAATATGCCGAAGTAATCACTTATGACGGGAAAATCGTCCGGGCACGCAACATCATCGGAAGCTATGCTCCCGACACACGGAAACGCATCCTGCTTTGTGCACACTGGGACAGCCGTCCTTTCGCCGATGCCGACCTGCCCACGCACCAGCGAAAACCGATAGATGGGGCAAACGATGGTGCCAGCGGTGTAGGGGTATTGTTGGAAATAGCCCGCCATTTACAGCAACAGGCACCGGAAATGGGTATCGACATCGTATTCTTTGACGTGGAAGATTACGGAATTCCCGAATTCTACGAAGGAGACTACAAGGCTGACACCTGGTGTTTAGGCTCACAATATTGGGGACGCATCCCGCACGTGCCCGACTATAAAGCACGTTTTGGCATCCTGCTTGACATGGTGGGGGGAAAGAATGCCACTTTCTATTACGAAGGCTACTCCAGCCGCACTGCCAAAGAAGCCATGAAAAAAATCTGGGATACCGCACACCGTTTGGGACACAAGCAATATTTCATAGCGAAAGAAGGCGGGGAAGTGACCGACGACCATGTCTACGTGAACCGTTTCCGGCAAATCCCTTGTGTAGACATCATCGACTATAACCCACACAACAAGCATGGGTTCAACCCCACCTGGCATACGCTGGAGGACCATATCGGGAACATTGACAAAGCGACTCTGCAGGCTGTGGGTGAAACCGTCATGGCCGTGATTTATAATGAAAAGTAAAAAAATGAAAACAATCAATGAATTACAAGACGAAGTAATTGAAGAGTTCAGTGACTTCGATGATTGGATGGACAAATACCAACTGTTGATAGACCTGGGCAACGAACAGGCACCACTGGACGATCGGTACAAGACCGAACAGAACCTGATAGAAGGTTGCCAGAGCCGTGTGTGGTTGCAGGCAGACTTGACAAATGGAAAAGTCATATTCCAGGCAGAAAGCGACGCCCTCATCGTAAAAGGCATCATCGCCCTACTCATCAAAGTGGTATCGGGACACACGCCAGATGAAATCTTAGACACGAACCTTTACTTCATCGACCGGATAGGATTGAAAGAGCATCTTTCGCCTACCCGCAGCAACGGACTGCTGGCCATGGTAAAACAAATGCGTATGTATGCCTTGGCATTCAAAGCAAGAGAAGCGGAAGCGAAAACGGCATGACCCAACACGGGTCTTTCTGTCATATCCGACCGACCACAGGAATTTCAAAGTCCTGTTTTGCACAGCGGATCAGGACTTTCTTCCCATCCTTCAGTGTGGTGGCAAACAAGTAAACATCTCCCCCTTCCTTCAATTTCAACTTCTTGCGCAAATCCATTACCGTTGCAGGGAAATTACGGACAGCCAGATTGGCTTTCGTCATACCTTGCATGAAAGCTTTCATTTCTTTTTTACCGAAGCCCGATACAGCTTCTACCCGGAAGCGACGACCCGGAAAAGAAACAGGAACATCCGAAGTATACAAATGGCTGTTGGGATGCAATTTCTTTACCCCATAGCAGGAAGAAAGTAACTTGTAGGCTCCGGCTTTCAAGAAAGCCGAGCCTGGTTCATACAAATAAGCCCCCACCTCGCCGGTATAGGTACATACAGCATCCCGCTCTTCCTGCAATGTGAAAGTGAAAGGTGGTGTCAATACGTTATCAACAGCCTGTTCACAATATATAACCACATCCTTATCAACGTCTGAAGGCATTTTGCCTGACTTTTTCAACAATATTATCAACTCTTTGCACTCGTTATTAACAGCCACGACATGTACCTGCGAAACATATTTCAAGCCACGCAACACCGTGGTTATATCCAACAGAGGTGAAAGTTTAAGCATCACTTGCCTGCCCTTCTCCACCAACAACGGCTCCAGCCTACCTACATCGGGTTCACAATCGGAAATGGCCACCTTCTTTGCTCCATACCCATCACGACGTGCCGGATCGAGAAAAAGACAATCCACCGGTTCCATTCGGCGGAGATAATCAACGGCATCGGCAACATGCACACGGATATGGCAAAGTCCCAACACGGAAAAATTGTGCAAAGCCAGGTTGCACAATGCTCCCTGCCGTTCCACATAATCCACATGCCGGAAGCCTTTCGCGATAAAAGAACAATCCACGCCTAATCCACCTGTCAGGTCGGCAAAGGTTTCCCCGCTCACCAACGAAGCCTTATACCTTGCCGTAATTTCCGAAGAGCACTGCTCCATTGACAAATGCGGCGGATAACGAATATCGTCATAAGACGCCCATAATGGTATCTTTTTCCCAGCTATCTGCCTACCGGCTATCTGAATAAGTGCAGTGGGAACATCCACCGTGCTCTGTTTTCCGGACTGAAATGCCAGAACATGTACATCATCCGACTGGTGCAGACGGATAAAGGCAAGAGTTTCGGGAGACAAATCTTTCATACAAATCCATATAAACGCAAAGATAATACAAAAAAACGAGAATAGGAGGGAACCGATGAAAGGACATTGAGATAAAGCACTTTAGCGATTCAGGCATGAATCATATCGAAGCCACTGGATGCAACAAAAAAATAAAGTATGAGCAGAAGTACGTTCAAAGTATTGTTCTACCTGAAGCGCAATGCGCCGAAGAAGAACGAACTGATGCCCGTGATTTTATTTACCCCTGAGGCTCAACGACAACCTTCATTTAAACCGTCATCTCACCTCAGGAGTAATCCAGTTTAATCATTAGTTCATGGAAGCACCACCGTCGACATTGATGGCTTGTCCGGTGATGTGATTCGCATATTCGGAGCACAAAAATACGACCGTGTACGCGATGTCCTCAGCTTTCTGGGCACCGCGTTCGAGCGGAATGAAGGTTTTGAGACTTTCCTTCCACGAGGCTTCCCTGTCCATACCGCTCTCCGCATAGCCATCTAAGATTTTCTCCCACATAGGGGTGCGGATGATGCCCGGGCATACCGAATTGACGTTGATGTTATGAGGGGCACCTGCAAACGCAGCGGCTTGGGTGAGATAAATATCGGCAGCCTTGGTCATTCCGTAGTGAGCAAAGCCCTGCTTGAGCGCGTGCCTGCCTGCAAAAGAAGCGGTGTTGACAATCTTTCCGCTATGACCCAGCTCAATCATGTGCTTAATGGCAGCCTGGCAGCCATTGTTGATGCCCATCAGGTTGACATCGATAAGTTTCCGAATCTCTTCCTGACCGGTGTCAAGAAACGAATTCAGTCCCACAATGCCCGCATTATTAATCACAATGTCAAGGCGTCCGGTTTCCTTTATAGCCTTTACAAGAACAGCGTCGACGGACTCGTAGTCTGTTACATCCGCTTCACATGCTTCTGCCAAAAGACCATCGGCACGCAACTTGTTGCATACTCCGGTGCTGTTTTCTTTAATCAGGTCTGCAACATACACTTTGGCTCCCGCACTTGCAATTTCTCTTGCAATGACTTCGCCGATACCGCGCCCTGCTCCAAAAATAACGGCAGTTTTGCCTGAAAAATCAATCTTCATAATAAGACCTCCTTGTTTTCATTAAATGGATATTAGATAAAGAACAATAGCCCGATGGTTAAACGAAGAAATGCGAACATACCGCCATTAATCCCCTCGCCGGAATGAATACAAAAACCGGATAAGAAAAAACGTTGCCGCCCTGCGCTTTTTGGCTCTTCTCTCCGTCGCTTGCCCTGTTATGCCAGGGAAACGAAAGGGATGCCAAATCCGCTCTCGGCAGCCTTGCTCAAGCATCCGATACAAAATTACTAAAACCTGAACATTATTTCATAGCATTTCGTCACAAATTTACGTTATTTCGATAAATATCCCAACCTATACCTTGACAAAAGAGCATTTCCAACGTATTTTTTACCCCGCCCGGCGCAATATACTATCGAGGCGCAGAATATGCTGTATTTACCTCCCCGATGTACTACGGGGCGATGTTAGAATATCGATTGCCAGCAACTCCGATGTCCAGGCCGTGCCGGGCGACTTCGTCACCTATAGAAACATTCAAACAATCATTATCAAATACTTTTCTCAACATAGATTACCACAAATATAGAAAAGCTCTTATCCCATTCTGAGATTCAAAGATAGTGATTGCCCTATAATCCAAGCACAAACATGCAAAAAGGCGTGCCTGCACGACACGCCTTTTCATAAATATTATGTGAAATGACAAATAAAATCAACCCTTTACACGACCCACATATGAACCGTCGCGCGTATCAATCTCGATTGTCTCATCTTGATTGATGAACAAGGGCACACGCACCGTGGCACCTGTTTCCACCGTAGCCGGCTTGGTGGTATTGGTCGCCGTATCACCTTTCAGACCAGGCTCGGTATAAGTCACCTTCAACTGCACCTTTACGGGAAGCTCGGCAAACAGGATGGTCTCGGTAGAAGCATCCGACACTACGTCTACCACCATTTCCTCTTTCAGAAAATCTACACCTTCAATCAAATTGCGCGCAATAGGCACTTGCTCGAATGTTTCCTGGTTCATAAAAATATAATCTTCACCTTCTTTATACAAGAACTGGTAAGGGCGGCGTTCCACACGTACATCCTCCAGCTTCTCACCAATGTTGAAACGGCGTTCCAACACATAACCATCCACCACATCTTTTAGTTTTGTACGCATAAAGGTATTACCTTTACCAGGTTTTACATGCAAAAAGTCTATACAGAAATACAACTTGCCATCCATACGGATAGCGGTTCCGATCTTAATGTCTTGAGCATTAATCATAATTAGAATCCTTGAATTATATGTGATTATTGATTTACTTCCTTTTCGGGCACAAAATTAATTCAAATAACGAAAAAACACAAAAAGATTAGTCTAAAAATAATTTGGCCATTTGGTTTATTTAAAAAAAGTCACTACTTTTGCGACCCGAACGCGTACAGATAATAACATAATTCAGATACAAAAATGAAAAGAACTTACCAACCCTCTAACAGAAAGAGAAAAAACAAACACGGGTTCCGTGAAAGAATGGCAACCGCTAACGGTCGTCGCGTTTTGGCTGCACGTCGTGCTAAAGGTCGTAAGAAACTGACAGTTTCTGACGAATACAACGGTGTAAAAGCATAAATTTTGTCATACAGTAGCAATGGGAGGTGCAAAAAGCTGTGATAGCTTTTTGCACCTCCCATTGTATTTATCACTACCATTAAAAAAACTCATTCCCATACAAGTCCGGGGAAAAGGAGGCATGCAATTTGGAAGAACTTTTCTTTTTGACTATAAAGATTTTATTGTATCTTTGCCTCGGTTATCGACTGAACAAGTTTGAAATATGATGAAACTGAAGGATTTTTTTTCATTCAAGCACAACCGCTTTTTCTGGCTCAACCTGATTGGAATGGGAGTAATAGCCATTGCAGCCATAATTGGGACGCTGGAATGGCTTGATACCTACACACATCATGGAAAATCGTATGTGGTGCCGAATGTAAAGAACCAATCCTTACAACAGGCACAAACTTTATTAAACAACCAACGCATGCAGGGAGTGGTGGTAGACTCAAACTACGTAAAAGAACTCACTCCGGGGATTGTCCTTGACCAAAAACCGGCAAGCGGCATGCGCGTGAAAGAAGGACGCACCATTTACCTGACCATAAACACACGTGAAGTGCCACGCATAAGGATTCCGGACATCATAGACAACAGTTCCGTACGACAAGCGGCAGCCAAGCTGAAAGCCATGAAATTCAAACTGACCGAACCCGAACTGGTACCGGGAGAACAGGATTGGGTATACGGCATCAAATATAGAGGCAAGAAATTGCAATCGGGCGACCGGGTGCCATTCGAAGCCTTGCTTACTTTATGCGTCGGAAACACACATTTGCGCGACTCGCTTGACGCCGACTCTTTGAGCTTGAAGCTAAGAATGAACGATGAGGATGACGAAGTCCAAATAGACGACTCGTGGTTCTAATTGAAAGGCGAAGAAATGACAGACAATCACATGACAGGATTATATGATCCGCTGGACGACATAGAACCAGTTGAGCCGTCTGACGAACCGCTATATGAACATTTTCGTGTAACAGTAGACAAGGGACAGGCTCCGATACGCATAGACAAGTACTTGTGCGAGCGTATTGTCAATGCTTCACGCAACCGCATCCAGGCAGCTGCAGACGTGGGTTATGTCCGGGCCAACGGAGAAGCAGTAAAAAGCAGTTACAAGGTAAAACCGCTCGATGTGCTGACCATCATGATGAATCGCCCACGCCACGAAAACGACATCATCCCCGAAAACATTCCGCTGAGTATCGTATATGAAGACGAGGACCTGATGGTGATAAACAAGCCGGCAGGGCTGGTAGTGCATCCCGGTTGCGGCAATTATCACGGTACATTGGTGAATGCGGTGGCCTGGCATTTGCGCGATGTCCCTACATATAACCCGAACGACCCGGAAGTAGGATTGGTACACCGTATCGACAAAGACACATCCGGGCTGCTGGTCATTGCAAAGACACCGGACGCAAAAACACATTTGGGACTGCAATTCTACAACAAGACGACCCACCGTACATACAACGCTTTGGTGTGGGGTATCATTGATGAAAACGAAGGAACTATTGAAGGTAATATCGGAAGAAACCCGAAAGACCGCATGCAAATGGCAGTCATGAACGACCCGGAACAAGGGAAATACGCCGTGACCCATTACCGTGTATTGGAACGGCTGGGATATGTGACCCTCGTGGAATGCACATTGGAAACGGGCCGTACTCATCAGATTCGCGTACACATGAAACACATCGGCCACGTACTGTTCAACGATGAACGTTACGGTGGCCATGAGATATTGAAAGGAACCCATTTCAGCAAATACAAACAATTTGTAAACAACTGTTTCGACATTTGTCCCCGACAGGCATTACATGCCAAAACATTAGGATTTATACACCCTCGGACCGGTAAAGAAATGTTTTTCACTTCCGAACTACCCGAAGACATGATGCAACTGTTAGAGAAATGGCGAACATATATTAACAATAGAGAACTATGAAACGTACCATTGCCATTGTAGCAGGCGGGGACTCGTCCGAACACGATGTCTCGATGATGAGTGCCGAAGGTATCTATTCTTTCATCGACAAGGATAGATATAACGTATATATAATGGAACTGACCAGCCAACGTTGGGAAGCGATATTGGGAGACAAATCGCGCAGTACGGTAGATAAAAATGATTTCAGCTTTGTGGAAAACGGAATAAAGGTAAAACCCGATTTTGCCTATATCACCATTCACGGTACGCCGGGTGAAAACGGTATCTTGCAAGGCTATTTTGAACTGACAGGCATCCCATATTCTACATGCGATGTGTTAGTTGCAGCACTGACCTTTAACAAATTCATGACCAACCACTACTTGAAAGGGTTCGGTGTGCGAATTTCCGAATCGATGCTGGTACATAAACGGAACGGTATCCGTGATGAAGAGGTGATTGAAAAAATCGGCCTACCCTGCTTTATCAAGCCCAATGCCAGCGGATCCAGTTTCGGCGTGACGAAGGTAACAAGAAAAGACCAGATACAAACTGCCTTACAAAAGGCTTTTTCCGAATCTGATGATGCCATGATAGAAGCCTACATGGACGGTATCGAACTTGCCAACGGATGCTACAAGACGAATACGAAATCGGTGGTGCTGCCCATTACGGAAGTAATAAGCAAAAATGAATTCTTCGATTTCAATGCCAAATACAACGGAGAAGCGACAGAAATCACACCGGCCCGTCTCAGTCCGGAGCTGACCTGCCGGGTGCAACAACTCACTTCTGCCATTTACGACATCTTGGGATGCAAAGGACTTGTGCGCGTGGATTACATTATCACCGAGGGGGGAAAAATCAACTTGTTGGAAGTCAACGCTACCCCCGGTATGACACCCACCAGTTTCATCCCGCAACAGGCACGAGCCGCAGGCATCGACATGAAAGACATAATGACAGACATCATTGAGGACAACTTTTAAGTTCCCTGTATTCTCTGCGAATGTACATTTGGGAACAAGATTAAAACAAACATTATGAATATTCCTGCAGAATTTGACGAAATACGCCCATATACGCCCGAAGAACTTCCGCAAGTATTCGATGAATTACTGGCCGATCCATCCTTTCGGGCCGTAGTCCCCAAACTTATGCCAGGTGTACCATTTGAAAACATCAGCAAGCAATTGCACCGATGCAAGGACAATTTGGAAGTGCAAATCGACATATTTTATCCCTTGCTATATAAAATTATCCAAGAGCATAGCGACGGATTTTCCATGGACGCTTCCGCCCTGCCTGACAGACAAAAAAAATATACGTTCATATCCAACCACCGGGACATCGTCTTAGACCCGGGATTCCTCTCAGTGGGCCTGTTGGACAACCATTTCCCCACAACGGTAGAGATTGCTATCGGAGACAACCTGCTGATTTATCCTTGGATCAAGAAATTAGTGAGGATAAACAAGTCATTCATCGTACAGCGTGCACTTAGCATGCGGCAAATGCTGGAGGCGGCATCGCGCATGTCACGATATATCCACTTTGCCATAACCGTAAAAAAGGAAAATATCTGGATTGCCCAACGGGAAGGACGTGCCAAGGATTCGAATGACCATACGCAGGAAAGTGTATTGAAAATGCTTACCTTAGCCTCTACAGACAATGCCATCGACAACCTGAAAGAATTGAATATAGTACCTACTACCCTGTCGTATGAATACGACCCCTGTGATTACCTGAAAGCAAAAGAAATGCAACAGAAACGGGATATCAAAGACTTCAAAAAAAGCCAGCAGGACGACCTTGTCAATATGCAAATCGGCATTTTCGGTTATAAGGGAAGGGTGCATTTCCAGACAGCAGCGTGCATCAACGAAGAATTGGAAAGACTGAGAGAATTGCCAAAGACTGAACTGTTTTTGCGAATTGCCCAACTGATAGACCTGCATATACACCGCAACTACCGCCTATACCCGGGCAATTACATAGCCTGCGACCTGCTGGAAGGAAGTACGCGGTTTGCAGACAAATATAATGATGAGGAGAAAGCCGTTTTCGAGGCTTACCTCCACAAGAAACTTAACCTGATCGACCTGCCCAATAAGGACGAACCGTTCTTGCGCCACTGTATCCTGACGATGTACGCCAATCCGGCCATCAATTACCAGAAAGCATGGAGCCTATGAAGACGAGATTAATGATTCTCTCTTTAATCTGTTTCTTTCTTCTGGTAAGTTGCAAAGAAGACGATTATGTTTATCCTAATGTGTTGACGGAATTTATTGACGTGCAAACGGACGACACAGGCACTATCACGTACCTGGTTGCCGATAACGGTTCGCGCTATGCCGTCCAACCACGCGAAGGACTGGACGGACTGAAAGCTGACACCTTGTATCGTACAATATCAATCTATGAATTCCTGTCTGCAGAAAGTGCGGAAAACGAGGCGGAAGTCATACTTTACTCCAGCTACCAAGTACTTTCGCCCGACCCTATTGCCACATCCGACTTCAAGGACAGCATCTACACTGACCCGGTAGACATACAAAGTATATGGTTATCGGGTAACTACTTGAATATGATTTTACAAGTGCACCGGAAAGATCAGACACATACCTTCCAGTTTCTTAAAGATGACACAACGTGCACAAGCCCCACCGGCCGAATATTGTGTCTTTTGCTTTACCACAACAGCCATAATGATTACGAAGCCTTTACCGACCCTGTTTACTTGTCTGTGCCACTACGGCACCTTCAGTTAGAGTCAGGTGATTCAATCCGTTTTTACCTGAACACCTATAAGGAAGGAACAACCTATAGAGAATTTTGTTATTAAAAAACTTTGCCGATATGATTAAAAGCATCTATTTCCTGTTTTTCGTGTTTGCCTGCTTGATAGGGCTGATGGCATGCAGTACAAAGCAGCAAGACAAGTTCAAGAATTTGGGTACAGACGAGTTTGACAAACTGATCCAAGACGAAAACATACAACGCGTAGATGTGCGTACTGTTGCCGAATACAGCGAAGGGCATATACCGGGAAGTTTGAACATCAATGTATTAGACAGCCATTTCGCCGCCAATGCCAAAGAATTGCTCGATAAGGAGTATCCCGTTGCAGTCTACTGCAAAAGCGGACGACGCAGCCGCAATGCCGCATTCATCTTAACCCAATTGGGATTTAAGGTCTATAACTTGGACAAGGGGTTTGAGAGCTGGAAAGAGCACGGAAAAGAAGTGGAAAAGATGATTGAAAAACATCCGGATTAACGCACGATGCCCTAGGGACCTGCGCCAATCCGGAGAAACCAAGGGCAAATCAACCCAGTTCTTCCAACATGCGCTTCAGCACCACCGTTGCCGAGATTTCGCGGTTAGCCGCTTCCGGAATCACCAATGACGTGGGAGCCTCGATTACTTCATCCGTAACAATCATGTTCCGGCGTACAGGCAAACAGTGCATAAAGAAGGCATTACGAGTCACAGCCATGTGGTCCGCGTCTACAGTCCAACTCATATCCTTGCTTAAGACTTTTCCATAGTCTGCGGGATTGGTCACCCCCGGACATGCCCAATTCTTCGCATAAATAAAATCAGCCCCTTCGAAAGCTTTCATCTGGTCATATTCCACCCGTGCGCCACGCACAAATTTCTCATCCAGTTCATAACCTTGAGGGTGCGTAATGACAAAATCCACATCTGCCTCATTCATGAAGTCGGCAAAGGAATTGGGAACCGCCTGTGGCAGGGCACGCGGATGAGGCGCCCATGTCAGCACGACTTTTGGGCGTTCATTCCGTTTGTATTCTTCAATCGTAATCAAGTCGGCAAAAGCCTGGAGCGGATGACATGTCGTCGCCTCCATTGAAAAGACAGGCTTGCCCGAATATTGTATGAACTGGTTTAATATCTTTTCCGTATAGTCGTCCTCACGGTTTTCGAAACGGGCAAAAGAACGCACGCCGATAATGTCGCAATAGGATGCCATTACCGGGATGGCTTCGAGCAGATGTTCACTCCTGTCACCGTCCATGACAACACCCCGTTCGGTTTCCAACTTCCATGCGCCCTGGTTCACATCCAACACAATTACATCCATGCCCAAATTGCGTGCAGCTTTCTGCGTACTGAGACGCGTACGCAAACTGTTATTGAAAAATATCAGCAGGCAGGTACGATGCTTACCCAACGCCTCATATTTGTACCGGTCTTTTTTAATCTCAAAAGCTTCCGACAAGGCCGCCTTCAAATCGCCCAAATCAAATACATTCGTGTAAGTTCTCATATCAGTTCCATTATTAATTAAGTCATTTATCTACAAATCATTTCCCCATTTTCCACGCTATCCAAAAGAATCAATCTCTTACCTGACCGCTGCCCTCGATTATCCACTTATATGTAGTGATTTCACGTAATCCCATCGGTCCACGGGCATGCAGTTTCTGCGTGCTGATGCCTATCTCGGCCCCCAAGCCGAATTGTGCCCCATCGGTAAATGAAGTCGGCGCATTCGTATATACACAAGCCGCATCCACCATCCTCGTAAAATAAGCAGCTGCCTGTACATCCTCTGTCACAATACATTCACTATGTTTGGAACTGTACGTATAAATATGCGCAAGAGCTTCATCCATGCTGTCGACTGTCTTTAAAGACATTTTATAATCCAGGAATTCAGTCCCGTAACTTTCAGGCGTAGCACGATACAACAATTCTGCAGGATAATGTCCTTGCAAGGCGGAAAAGGCACGTCCATCGGCATACAAGACTACACCGGATGATTGCAACGGCGCACACAAATCCGGCAAATCTTTCAAACGCGAAGCATGTACCAGCAAACAGTCCAATGCATTGCACACACTCACCCGCCGCGTCTTGGCATTATTTACAATTGCCATTCCCTTTGCCAAATCGCCTGCCACATCAAAATAAGCATGACAAATACCCGCCCCCGTTTCGATAACCGGAATTTTCGCCTCATCACGTACATATTGGATCAATCCGCTGCTTCCACGGGGAATAATCAAATCGACCAGGCCCTCGGCATGAAGCAGTTCCACCGTTGACTCCCGGTCAGAAGGGAGCAGCTCTACAATGTGCTCATCAATACCAAAATCCCTCAACACATCATGGATCATTGCCACAATGGCACGGTTCGAACAGTCTGCATCGTGCCCGCCTTTCAGCACACAGGCATTTCCACTTTTGAAACAAAGCGAGAATACATCGAAGCTGACATTCGGACGTGCCTCGTAAATCACCCCAATTACACCAAAAGGCACACTGACTTTCCGTATCCGTAAACCATTCGGACGGACTGTCTGCTCCAGCACCCGGTTCAAAGGCGATGGCAACGATGCCACATTTCCCATATCGGAAGCAATGGCCTCCAACCTGCCGACAGTCAGCTTCAAGCGGTCATACTTCGGATCATCAGGATTCATCCGCCGCAAATCTTCCGCATTCGCTTCCAATATCACACCGGCATGTGCAGGTATGGCGGCTGCCACAGCCCGCAACACATCGTTTACCTGTTCTTCACTCAACAGGGGCAGAGTACGGGAAGCCTGGCGTACACGCAGTAAAGTATCGGTCACATTCATACGAATCGGTTTTAAATTTATGCAAATGTATCATTCTTTCCATGATTCCTGTACTTTTTCTGCCATTATTTTCCTTTTATATAAAAACTTTTCCTATCTTTGATACAAAGAGAAATGCGCAAATCCTTATTATTAACACCTAAAAAGAACCATTATGGAAACAAGAACGTATGGGTCATTGATTGAAGTTTTTAGAGGAACCCTTTGGGAAGCAGAACTAATTAAAGGATTATTGGAATCGGCAGGTGTTTCATCAATGTTAAAAGACGAAACTTTGTCGGCTGTCACCTCACCCTATTCGGGAATGGGAGGACAAGTGTTGGTTATGGTGAACAAGGAAGAGGAAGTGTACGCCAGGGAAGTAGTAGCACGCAGACAAGCATGAAACGCATTGCATCAACAGCCATTGCCGTGGTTCTTTGGGGATTGGGCACAGGCGCATACGCCCAAAACCTGCAACCGACTACATGGGAAGCTTACGGGGTAAGCTTCGAAGCCCCCGTAGGCTATACAGTGGAAGACGATTCGGAAGAGGGATACATCATCTGCACTGATACATATTATATTACAGTTCAACTGCTGGCAGGTGAAGACATCCGGCGTACCGAACTGGCTCAAGAACTAAAAAATATCGCTACGGACGATGGAGTGACCGGACAATCTGCCGTCATGGACTTCGAGCTTCCATATTTTTACGGCGTATGTGTGCAAGGGAACTGTGAAAGCGAACGTTGCCTGTATAGTTACCTGCTGTCCAAAGAGGATACGAGCGGATTCTACGTATCCATCACCTATACCGACCCGACAGACCAATTGCCCGAAACTATCTTGAAAAGTTTCACTTTAGCCGAATAAAACCAACCAGAGACATGAAAGCATCTTTTTTATCCCATCTCACCCGGAGGGGACTTTTTGTGCCCATCCTTTTTTTCTCACTACTGAATACCACCTCGTCACTATCGGCACAAAACAACTGGAATGCACCAACTTACGCATCCTCTTACAGCTGCATCGATATCCCTCAAACCCTGACGTTCTGCGAAGAGACTATCGACCTGACCCGATTCGACCGACGGGAGCGCATGGACCGCGAGCTATTGGCATTCACCTATATGCACAGCACTACCATCCAAATGATTAAACGCGCCAACCGCTATTTCCCCATAGTAGAATCCATCTTGCGCGAAAACGGCATTCCCGACGACTTCAAGTACCTGATGGCTATAGAAAGCAACAACAATCCACTGGCACGCTCCAGTGCCGGAGCCGCTGGACTGTGGCAGTTCATGCCCACCACGGCACGCGAATTCGACCTGGAAGTAACCAATACCGTAGACGAACGCTATCACGTGGAAAAATCGACCCGTGCCGCCTGCCGTTACCTGAAACAGGCTTATATCCGTTTCGGGAATTGGGTGAATGTAGCCGCATCCTACAATGCCGGACAGGGAAAAATCTCCAGGGAACTTACCCGCCAATACGAAGAAGATGTGCTCGACCTGCAATTAGTGGAAGAAACCACCCGTTATGTCTACCGTATCCTTGCCGTGAAAATGCTGTTTGCAGACCCTACCCGCTTCGGATTCTACCTGCGTGCTTCCGACCTGTATCCCCCTATCCCTTATTATGAAATCAAGGTGGAAAACAGCATCGATGACCTTCCCCGCTTTGCCAAGAGCCAAGGCATCACTTACGCCTTGCTCCGTAACATGAATCCATGGATACGCGCCAACACACTGCATGTGCATGGCAAAAAGACCTATTACCTGCGTATTCCGGACAAAGAAAGCATGCATTATAACCCACGGGTCATCTTTCCACACAACCCGCATTGGGTGGTACCATGACACGTCTTTCCATCCGTCAAGACAGCCGGCTTACAGCCTGGACACACCTTTAACCTTACCTTCCACACGGGTGGGGCTGCCTTTGTAACGCACACCTCCCGCACCGGACACATCGGTGGAGAGTACGCCGGAAACATTGCATTCCACATCGCCCGATGAAGAAGCTTTCGCCATGACATCCTTCGCCACCAAGCCCTTGGCATAGATGCAACCCGATGAACCGGCACTGAAAACGGCATTCTGGCAAGTGCCCGACAAGGTGATATCGCTTGACGAACGGGTGGAAGCCACCACATCACCCGCACAGGTCAGCCCACGCACGGTACAATCTCCCGCCGAACTGGATTCAATAGCGACCCCGTCACATTCAACAGTTTCCATCATGATATCACCGCTGCTTTTGGTACCGAGGGTAAGCTGCCGGCACTTGACGTGTTTCATCACCACATCGCCACTGCTGGAAGCTGACAGGACAAGGTTGCCACATTCCACAAACTGCGCCTTGATATCACCGCTGCTGGAAGCCTTGAAGACAACCGGCTTACCGGTCTTCAGTCCATTGGCAAGCGTGATGTCTGAAGAACTGGAAGTAGTAAAAGAAGTGACTTCGGGAGCAAATACGCGTACCTCACACTTGTACTTGCCCACAACAACAGAAACATTGCTTTTAAAACCGATTACCAACGTGCCGCCTTCCTGTTCCACTTTGACCAGCGGAGCTATATTGTCCGGAGCATAAATCTCAGCACGGGGCTTGCCCGAATCTTGTGTGTAAATGACATCGACAAAGGCAGAGGACTTAATGGCATTCATATCAGTAAGAGGTACGTGAAGGGTTACATAATTGCCGTCCGCCTCAACTTTGGCATAAGAACGGCATCCGGAAACTGCCAGCATCATTGTACATAATGCGATTGCTTTAGTCAGATTTTTCATACTCATTTTCCTTTTAATAGATCCTCAACAATAAACACAAACAATATATTCAGGACTCAATGACGAAACACTGGTGAAACAAACCAACGCTTGTACATCAGTGTGGCAAGATGATAGACAAAGAAGGCGGATATAAAACCCACAATAGAATCAATCAGGTAGTGCGCCTGGATGTACACCGTTGCACAACATAACAAGATGTAGAACGGCATCAGGATGCCGGCCAACTTCCGACTCACCCGCCACGCCATAATCATCACGATGGTGGAAACCCCTACGTGTGAACTGGGGAAAGCCGCTGTGGGACGCTCGCCCACTTCTTGCGAAGCCTCCACCAAATTGAAAAACAAGCCGTGGTCGAAACCGGGTCCCGGTATCAGGTAATCATTCGTATTGAAATAATCACCAATTGGAGGGAAGTCGCAGGCATTCACCTTATCCATACCAATAGCAGGGAAATAGAACTGCGGACCCGCAACCGGCAGCATGATGTAAACGAAATAATAGATAAAGAAAGAGGTAACCAGCACGAAACAAATCCGCTCGAACCGCTCAAAACATTTCACAAAATAATATACCACCACCACAAACATCATAGGATAATAAGATACATACCCCAGGTTGAACGGTTCGCTGAACCAGATGGATGGCAGGTGTTTGCTGAATTCCACCGACGGCTGACAACCGAACAAAGTCTGCTCGTTGCGGGCAAAAAGGTAATCCAAATTGGGGAACAGGCGGTTGAACTCGAAAGTGTCAGGATACCAATAGACAAGCAGGCTCATCTGCACCACCATGCGTACAAACACAGTCAACCGGCAAGGGAAAGCCTGGTAGAGAAATATCAGTGTGAATGTCAGGGCAACAATGCCCAAGCGTTCCAACAACATGATTCCCGGATGATCCATCCTCGGATACAGCAACAATATCAAGATACCGGTCAGTGCATTGTATATCAGGCTGATTGTTTCTACCGCAAACAGCCCTTTCCCACTCTCTACACGTTCGAACAGTTTTATAGCCATCCTTCTTTCTTATACCATGCAATGATTAATTTCACTCCTTTTTCCAGCGGGTATGCCGCACGATAACCCAACTCAGACTCCAGTGGGGTAATATCGCAACGCCAGTTGCGTTGCTTCATGATTTTGTATTTGTCCGGATTCAGTGTACTGGTTTTATGGAACAATCCCGCCACTTTCCCTATACAAAACGAAACGGACTTCAACAGCCAAAGCGGACACGTGAAACGCAAAAGCCACGGCCTACCCAATTCCTTCCATACCAGGTCGGAGAATGTGCGGCTGTTGTACACCCTTCCATCACTGACAAAATAGGCACGTCTCAATATGCACTTCTCTACTGCCAGGTAGACTGCCTGAACCAAGTCAGCCACATAGACAAATGTGATATCCTGCCGGTGAAACCCCGCAGCCATGTCTACATGGCGGGAAATAGACTTCACCAGCACGAAATAATCCCGCTCACGCGGACCATACACACCCGTGGGACGGAATATCACGTAAGGGAAATTGTCTGTCTGGCGCAAGTAGTTCTCAGCATGTAGCTTGCTGGCCCCGTATGCCGTATCCGGGCAAGGCACATCATCCTCGCAGATAGGCGCATAGTCCGACTCGTGTATCGGCCCGAACACGCTGAGCGAACTAATATAAACAAACTGCTTTGGCACCATACCCAGACTTACCAAAGATTCCACAAAGCGGCGCGTAACGCGGTAGTTTCCTTCTTCAAATTCCCGGCTATCAGTGCATTTAGTCACACCGGCACAGTGGATGATGCAGTCCCACCCCCCATGTTCGTCACGGTGCCGGACCAATTCAGCATTCAACCGGACGGGGTCGGAAAAATCCAATTCAGCAAAACGGATGCGTGCATCCTGCAAGTAACGGCGGCTGCTACCTTCACGCACACCTGCCCACACTTGCATTCCGCGCTCCAGCCCTCCCTCGACCAAGAAACTGCCAATGAAACCACTCGCGCCTGTCACTAAAATCTTTTGCTTCATAGATATTCAGTAAATGACGCAAATTTAGGTATAAATCCTGACTTAGGTACAGGGAGCACAAGAAAATTTCACCATCCTCCCTCTACGGGACTGCCAGCTACCTGCAAACAAATGCCTGTCAGCTTGTTCACATCACCCATATACGCATTCAGATATTTTTACACAGCATCCGATTGTCCCATAGCTGACAGACGGCATCATGCAACTGGTTTTATTTTCTTAAAATACAGGGGGCAAACTGGCGGATTTTCATTTATTTTCCTTTTCTTTGTAAAAAAGAAAACGTAACATCACTATGTCTAAAAAGATAAAAGAGAAAAAAGGCGGGAAACGCATGAAGAAAAGAGAACTCGCCGAACTGCTTACCAACTTCTTTCTGATGAATCCGGGGCAGATTTTCACTTCAAAACAACTCTACGCCACACTAAAACTGACAACGCACCCTCTGAAAATGCTCTGCTGCGACATCATGCAGGAAATGAAAGAGGATGCATTCCTAATAGAAGCGGGAAAAGGCAGCTACAAACTGAACGACAAGGGGCAGGTGCTGACCGGTACTTTCCAAAGGAAATCCAACGGGAAGAATCTCTTCGTCCCCGAAGACGGGGGCGATCCGGTATTCATCGCCGAGCGAAGGTCGGCCCACGCCATGAATGGCGACAAGGTAAAAGTGGCACTCTGCGCCCGCCGCCGTCACAAAGAGCCTGAAGGACAGGTTATCGAAATACTGGAACATGCCTCCACCCGATTTGTCGGTACACTGAAAGTGACAAAGAATTACGCTTTTCTACTGACAGAATCGAACATCCTTGCCAACGACATCTTCATCCCAAAAGAAAAGCTGAAAGGCGGTAAGAATGGCGACAAAGCCATAGTGCGGATAACGGAATGGCCCGAAGAGGCAAAAAACCCTTTCGGAGAAGTCATTGACGTGTTGGGCAAAGCGGGCGAAAACACCACCGAGATGCATGCCATCCTCGCCGAATACGGCCTTCCATATACATACCCATCGCAGGTGGAAGCTGCAGCAGAGAAAATAACACCTGAAATAACGCTCGAAGACTATGCTGCCCGCGAAGACTTCCGCAGCGTAGTGACCTTTACCATCGATCCCGAAGATGCGAAGGACTTCGATGATGCCCTTTCCATCCGGCTGCTGAAACCGGGGCTATGGGAAGTAGGGGTGCACATCGCTGATGTGTCATACTACGTGAAAGAAGGCAGCATCATCGACAAGGAAGCTGCCCGGCGTGCCACATCGGTGTATCTGGTGGACCGCACTGTCCCGATGCTGCCCGAACGCCTGTGTAACTTCATCTGCTCACTCCGCCCCGATGAAGAGAAACTGGCTTATTCCGTTATTTTCAACATGAACGAGAAAGCGGAAGTACAGGGCTACCGCATACGCCACACAGTCATCAAGTCGAACCGCCGGTTTACCTACGAAGAGGCGCAGACTGTCATCGAAACCGGTGAAGGCGATTACAAAGATGAGTTACTGGAGCTAAATCACCTCGCCCAAATCCTGCGTGTAAAACGCATGGCAGCAGGTGCCATTAATTTCGACCGTGTGGAAGTAAAGTTCAAAATCGATGAAAAGGGCAAGCCCCTGGGAGTATATTTCAAGCAATCAAAGGAGGCGAACAAGCTGATAGAAGAATTCATGCTGCTGGCAAACCGTACAGTGGCGGAACACATCGGGAAAGTGCCAAAAAACAAGAAGGCAAAAGTATTTCCTTACCGCATCCACGACTTACCCGATCCGGAGAAACTGGACAACCTAAGCCAGTTCATCGCCCGCTTCGGCTATCGCATACGCACCGGAGGAAGCAAAACGGAAATATCAAAATCGCTCAATCGCTTACTAAGCGATGTGGCAGGAAAGAAGGAACAGAACCTCATCGAGACCGTTTCGCTGCGGGCCATGCAGAAAGCCAAGTACTCCATCGTCAACATCGGCCACTACGGGCTGGCATTCGACTATTATACGCATTTTACATCGCCTATCCGCCGTTATCCCGACCTCATGGTACACCGGCTGTTAACACGCTACGAAGCCGGTGGCCGCTCGGTACAGGCAAGCAAGTACGAAAGTCTGTGCGAACACAGCTCTGCCATGGAGCAAACAGCTGCCGGTGCCGAACGAGCCTCTGTCAAATACAAACAAGTGGAGTTCATGGGTGAACGCATCGGCAACATATACGATGGCGTCATCTCCGGTGTGACCGAATGGGGACTTTACGTAGAAATTAATGAAAACAAGTGCGAGGGCATGGTTGCCATGCGCGACTTGGGCAACGACTATTACGAGTTCGATGAAAAAAACTATTGCCTCATCGGCCGCCGTCATCACCGTAAATTCAGCCTCGGCGATGCGGTAAAAATCAAAGTGGCACGCGCCAACTTAGAAAAAAAGCAACTTGATTTCGTGCTGGTAAACAACAAATAAGTTATCCCTCCATTGGCGGCATTGGAGTGACATCAGAGCAACCGCTTACTGAGGTAACGGACCGGATACCATACCGAGAGGAAACCTACCAGCAAGACGGTAACAAAAACAAGTACGACATCCATAGCATGTACACTGACAGGATAGGCATCAACGACAAAACTGCCGGAATTACCCAGAGCAATGATGCCGTACTCCTGTTGCAGCCAGCAGAGGAATAAGCCTAAGGCAACACCGGTGAAAGCCCCGAAAAAAGAAATCATCCGCCCCTCAAAAAGGAAGATACGTACAATCTGGCTATCAGTCGCACCGAGGTTGCGCAATATTATCACGTCCTCACGCTTGTCGATAATCAACATCGAAAGCGAACCAATGACATTGAAACAGGCTATAACCAAGATAAAAGTAAGAAAAAGGTAGGATATGAATTTTTCCACTTGCATGATGCGATACGTATCCGCCTGCTGTTCATAGCGGTCCTGTACACGGTAACTATCGCCCAACCGCTTTTGGATCTGCCGTTTCACGCCATCAATGTCTGCATCCGGTACCAGCTTCAGGTTGATTGCACTGACCTCTGTCGTATATTGGAACAGGTGCCTGGCAAAATCCAATGAAGTAAGGATATACGCCGCATCGTACTTTTCTTGATTAACGGCAAAAGCCAAGCCTGATGAAAACAGATTGCCCGTAACAAAAGCAGTGGAAGGATTCGCCAGATTGACCTTCGAACCGCGTTTGGGCGCATAAATCTCCAACGGATCAAGGAAACGGATACCGCTCCCCAATGCCGAAAGCAACTGGATACCCGGTATGGCATAATCCACCACTTCATCGTGCAACAACAAATTGCCTCTCCCGAACAAAATACTGTCTATCGGCGTAAGGCTGTCGAAATTATCCTCCACCCCCTTAATTACCGCCATTACCTGTCTTCCATGGTACTGAACCATGGCATTATCTTCAAGCGATTCAGAATAAACCGCCACTTCCGGCATCGATTTCAACTGGAGCAGACAGTCATCTTGCCCGTCGAATACTTTTCCCCGTATGGCAGTAACCTTCAAATCGGGATCGAATGCCGTGAAAAAAGACTCTACCAAGTCTTGAAAGCCGTTAAAGACCGAAAGCGTACAGACCAATGCTACCGTGGCCAATGTTACTCCACACACAGAGATGGCGGATATTACATTGATGGCATTGTGTGATTTCTTTGAGAACAGATAGCGGCGGGCAATATAAAAAGGGAAATTCATTTCTTCAACAATTCATCGATATGTGCCGCATAATCCAATGAATCGTCCACAAAGAACTTCAGTTCGGGAATGACACGCAACTGGAAACGCAACCGTTTGCCCAATTCATAACGAACCTGCTTCACATTGTCATTGATGTTTTTCACAATTTCCTCTGCACGCTCCGAAGGAAACACACTCAAATATGCCCGTACATAACTCATATCCGGACTGATACGCACCACACTTACAGAAACCAGCACTCCATGCATCGCCTTTGTCTGCAAGAGGAACATTTCACCCAATTCTTTCTGAATCAGACGTGCTATCTTATTTTGTCTCGTCGTTTCCATATTTTTCTTTTTGTTTGTTCCGATCATTTTATCCTGATTATCGTCAATCCGTCACGCAAGGGAAGAATCACCTTCTCCACCCGTTTGTCGGTAGCTATCCAGTCATTGAATTTTCTAATGCCGGTGGTTTGTGCATCCTGCCGCGACGGCTCCAACACATGACCATCCCACAAGGTATTGTCAACAAGGATATAGCCTCCCCGACGCATTTTCGGCATCAGCATTTCATAATAGTCAATATAGAACCGTTTGTTCCCGTCCACAAAAGCCAGGTCGAACATCACATCCATTGAAGGAACCATCTGCAAAGCATCACCGATATGAAACTTGATTTTACCGACATACGGTGAATTTTCTATCCACGGACGGGTAAAATCCTCCAATTCATCATTAATCTCAAAGGTATGCAACACGGCTCCCTCTTCCAGTCCTTCAGCAAGGCACAAGGTGGAATATCCACTGTACGTACCAATTTCTATTACTTGACGAGGACGGATCATCGTAACAAACATTTTCAATATCCGCCCTTGCAGATGTCCGGAGGCCATGCGTGGATGCAACAACCTGACATGCGTCGCCCGCCAGAGTGTATTCAGATAATCACTTTCCTTGTCGATATGCTGAAGTATGTATGCATCCAACGCATCGGTTTCCTTCATCTTTCCTTACAAATAGCGGTTTCGGTTAGGCAACACGTAGTCATCGGCATATTTCAGTACATCATCCACCTGGTTGATTTCAAGGAACGAAGTATGCGTACCTTGTTTTCCACCACTCAGATAGGCCACCATTTCGTTACGTGTCAGTACACCATCGTCCAGCAATTTGCGCAAAGCCGTAAAGTAATACTCCTGGCCATTTGCCTTTTCGGGCATGTAAATCGCTTCCACACCGTACGACAGAGCCAGATGGCGCATCGTCTTTTCCTTATAACAAATAGCTAATACGGGATATTTGCCTCGGAAAGCCGCCAGATTACGCGCCGTAAGCCCACTGAAACTGTCCGTAATAATAGCACGGATAGGCATCAGCGTAGTGGCAAGCACCGCCTGCTTGGCAAGGAAACTGGTCACATTGGTATTCTGCTGGGTAAGCGGGATAGGGATGTCGTTCTCTTCCATCTTGTCCCGCTCCGCCTGTGCAGCAATCTTTGTCATGGTCTTCACTGCTTCCACAGGATATTTTCCATACGCTGTCTCACCACTTAGCATCAACGCATCAGTCCGGTAATAAATGGCATTGGCAATATCGGTCACTTCGGCACGTGTAGGGCGTGGATTGTTAATCATGGTGTGCAACATTTGCGTGGCCACAATGACCGGTTTGCGCGCCAAGATACATTTCTTAATCAGTTTCCGCTGAATACCCGGAATACGCTCTTGCGGCACCTCGATACCCAAGTCACCACGTGCCACCATTATGCCGTCTGCTACTTGCAGGATCTCATCTATATTGTCCACGCCTTCCTGATTCTCTATCTTGGCGATAATCCGGATATCACTGTGATGCGCGTCCAAGATTTCACGGATATCGAGCACGTCTTGCTTGTTACGCACAAACGAATGGGCAATGAAGTCGATATCCTTCTCAATAGCATACAGGATGTTATTGCGGTCTTTCTCGGTCAGCGAAGGCAGGTTGATACGTACACCCGGCACATTCACACTCTTGTGACTGCCCAAAACCGCATCATTGCACACTACGCAAAACAATCTGTCCTCGTTCTTATCCACCACCTTCAATTCCAGTTCACCATCATCCATCAATATATCCGCGCCCACCGACAGGTCCTGCACAAACCCCGGATAAGAGAGGGCAATGCATTCCCGTGTGGTTTCCTGGTCAGGCTTGCCCTCAATGCATACCTTATCTCCCGTCTTAAAATTAATAGGACCACCGGCAATGGCAGTCGTACGCACTTCGGGACCTTTTGTGTCCATCAAAATAGCAATGCGATTCGACACTTCGCGCACGTTGTTAATCAGTTTTTCGAGACCTTCGTGGCTGGCATGAGCCGTATTCATACGCACTACGTTCATACCTGCATTGAAAAGATCTCTGATAAAATCAACTTCACAATGCAAATCCGAAATGGACGCCACAATTTTTGTTTGTTTGAGCATCATGTTTATTTCTGTTTTTATCCTTTTATTATTTCAGACCGCAGATGTCCTTCCGTACATCCGCCTCATCACCCCTATCCTTCCGGCCGGGTCAATGCCTCTATCGCCAGCCTGTAAGAATCAAGTCCAAAACCACAGATCATCCCCTTGCACGCACAGGCAATCATTGACTTATGCCGGAACTCCTCCCGTGCATGCACATTCGAGATATGAACTTCAATGACAGGAGCAGTGATGGATCGGATAGCATCCTGCAGAGCGATAGAAGTGTGGGTATAAGCCCCCGCATTCAGTACGATTCCATCGCAAGAAAAGCCCACTTCCTGGATTTTATCAATCATTACCCCTTCCACATTCGATTGGAAACAGTCCATCTCCACACCCGGATAACGCTCTTTCAGTTCCTGGAAATAGTCCTCGAACGAAACGGCACCGTAAATGGAAGGCTCCCGTTTCCCCAATAAATTGATATTGGGACCATTGATTATCTGTATCCTCATAATTACCGCTTAAAAGTTTTTAATAACTTTGCAGAAAAATCGGAGCAAAGATACGAAAAAGAAAATGAAAACGTATGAGAAGATAATAACAAAGTACAGGCAATACCTAAAATTAGAAAAGTCTTTATCTGAAAATACCATACAAGCCTACCTTACCGACCTGGACAAACTGCTCGCCTACTTTACATTTGAAGGGACAGACTATGCTGAAGCCACACTTCAAGACATAGAGAACTTTTCGGCGGGGTTACATGACATCGGCATTCATCCACGCTCGCAGGCACGTATCCTATCGGGCATCCGTTCGTTCTACCGCTTTCTTGCCTTGGACGGCTATATCCGCCAGGACCCTACCGAATTGCTGGAATCCCCTCAAATCGGCACACACTTGCCGGATATCTTGAGCGTAGAGGAAATCGATTCCCTGATCGGTGCCATAAATCTCAGCACCCCCGAAGGCCAACGCAACCGCGCCATCCTGGAAACTTTATACAGCTGCGGCCTGCGGGTTTCCGAATTATGCAACTTAAAACTATCCGACCTTTACTTGGACGAAGGTTTCATCAAGGTAGAAGGCAAAGGCAGCAAACAACGGCTCATCCCCATCTCCCCGCGTGCCACTATGGAGATAAACAGCTATTTTGCCGAACGTGACGTCATGAACATCAAGCCCGGCTACGAAGATTTCGTATTCATCAGCCGAATAGGCAAAAATATATCCCGTATCATGGTGTTCCATATAATAAAGGAGTTGGCATCCTTTGTCGGCCTGAAAAAGAGCATCAGCCCGCATACTTTCCGCCATTCTTTCGCCACCCATCTGCTGGAAGGGGGAGCCAACCTGCGTGCCATCCAATGCATGCTGGGACACGAAAGCATCGGAACTACGGAGATCTATACCCACATCGACCGGAACATGCTGCGACAGGAAATCATCGAGCACCATCCGAGGAACAGGCCGAGAAAAACAAATCCTGCGCACCAAGGCTGACATTGCATACATGTCTGCCAACCTAACAGCCCAATATACAAAAACGACGAACGTTATGTGCATGTTTCCATGCACAATTTCTGAATGAAAGCAGTCGAAACTCGTTGATTTAATCTTTTTTTTAATGGTCGTTTTAAAAAAACAAAGCAAAAAGTTAACACGTATAATAGAGTTTTTCTTATCTTTGCCCCAAAAGCGATTAACAAACAGACAGATTATATTTTATAACAAACCAAATAATAATAAGTCATGATTAAGAAGTTGTATTTGCCCTTGTTGGCAGTGTTAGTTCTTGCTGTTTCTTCTTGCAGCAAGATGGGGGAATTAGACCCGAGCTATTTCACGACTGATCCTGAAGTATTGGAAGCTATCGGTGGTAAAGTGCCTGTAACCATCACAGGAAAGTTCCCCGAAAAGTATTTCAAAAAAACAGCAACAGTAGAAGTTACTCCGGTGTTAAGATGGGATGGAGGTGAAGCCAAAGGCCAGCCGGCTACATTCCAGGGTGAAAAGGTAGAAGGCAACGACCAGACTATCTCCTACAAGGCTGGCGGTACTTACACGATGAAAGCCTCTTTCGACTATATCCCCGAGATGGCCAAATCGGAACTGTACCTTGATTTCAAAATTAAAAAAGGTTCAAAGGAATACACCATTCCTTCCGTGAAAATTGCAGACGGTGTGATTGCCACTTCTGAATTGCCGACTGTAAAATCGGCTCATGCGGCGTATGCGGCAGATGCATTCCAACGCATCATCAAGCAGGCCAAGGAAGCTCAAATCATGTTCCTGATCCAACAGGCCAATATCCGCGCGAGCGAATTGAAATCGGACAGCATGATAGAGTTCAACAAGCAGGTGGTAACCGTAGCGGGCGACACGAAGAATTACAAGCTGAACAACATCGAAATTTCTGCATACGCTTCTCCGGACGGCGGTGTCAAACTGAATACAGGCCTGGCAGAAAACCGTCAGGCAAACACAGAGAAATACCTGAACAGAGAATTGAAAAAGAGTGAAATCAATACACAGGTAGATGCCAAATACACCGCACAGGACTGGGAAGGCTTCCAAGATTTGGTATCCAAATCAAACATCCAGGACAAGGATTTGATTTTGCGTGTCCTGTCCATGTACCAGGATCCGGAACAACGTGAGGCTGAAATCAAGAATATCTCTTCAGTTTACAAGACTTTGGCCGATGAAATCCTTCCGCAGTTGCGCCGTGCACGTCTGACTGCAAACTACGATGTCATTGGGCGTAGCGATGAAGAAATCAACGCCGCATTCGATGCAAAAGAAGATTCCATCAGCGTAGACGAACTGCTGTATGCAGCAACCTTAACAAATGACAAGGCACGTAAGGAAGCCATCTACAAGAGGGCGACCGAACAATATCCCAATGATTACCGCGCATACAACAATTTGGGTATGATGGCGTATGCAGACGGAGACTTGGAAACTGCAGAAAGCTATTTCAAACAAGCCGCAAGCAAGAATGCCGATGCTCCTGAAGCGAATACGAACCTCGGTTTGTGCGAATTGTGTAAAGGTAATGTGGCTCAAGCCGAAACTTACCTGAGCAAGTCAAGCGGTGCTGATACGGCCAACGAAGCGCTGGGCAACCTGTACATCAAACAGGGTCAATATAACCGTGCCGTAGAGGCATTCGGTGACACAAAGAGCAATTCGGCCGCTTTGGCTCAGATTTTGGCCAAAGATTACAACAAGGCTAAGAATACATTGGAAGCTGTGGAAAATCCGGACGCTTATACAGATTACCTGATGGCTATCATAGGTGCACGCACCAACAATGCCAGCCTGGTTGAATCAAGCATGGATAAGGTGGCCCAGAAAGATCCCGCTTTGGCAGCAGCTGCCCAAAACGATTGCGAATTTGCCAAATATGCAAACGAGATCCAATAATCCCGTTTTGAGATAATCCTGAAAGAGGGTGACCCAAAAGTCAGTAACGACGAACGGGTCGCCCTTTTTCATTGTCTATCGGTATTTCTATAAGATGTAAAAAATAACGGTTATCCTCTTGAAAATAAAGAAGATAACCGTTGTTTTTTATGGTAAATATTCATTATATTTAGGGTACGAAACAAAAAGATAATCAATCATTTACCATGGGAGCAAAGGTAACATATAAATCCTATAATCAGAACGACAGTCTTCTTTTTCCTCCGTCATTGGGCGAACTTATCCCTGAAAACCATCCTGTGAGGACGGTCAGCGCAATAATAGACAGGCTCGATATCTCCGGCATAGAGTCCACCTATAAGGGCGGCGGTATACAGAGCCGCCAACTGTAAGGGATGTCCGCTCAGGGGGATGTGTTACAGTGCACGCAGTGACCGCAGAACAATATGAGGTCAACCACAGGGCTGATGCCCTCAAAAGACGTGCAAGGGAGCTGCTCACAAGCGGGCGGGGAATGGTGCATCGCAGCAAACGGCCGATAGAACCGGAAGCCGTATTCGGTGACATAAAGTTCAATCACGGCTTCAAGCGTTTTCGCCTCAAGTCAAACAGAAAAGTTCGGGTTGAGTTCGGCCTCGTTGCGCTTGCACACAACCTCAGGAAGTACCCGGCTATCCTTTCAAGTCGGATAAAGAGCTGAAAAATCGGTCTGTACGCCCCACATAAGAGACAGGAAACATCATATACGCCCATAAATAACGGATATTGTTCCATAATACAACTTCAGAAAAGGTAAAAGAAAACGACTGCAATTTTTTTAAGTTGCAACCGAATATCTTTTTTAGAGACGGCAAGAAGCCGACTTCAAAATCTCTTTTGGGTCGGCCTCTTTGAAGTGAGGTTGATTTATTGATATTGTTCTATCAGCCGTTTGATGACATCTG